>JBJEWG010000255.1:0-34106 GCA_051884935.1 Kiritimatiellia bacterium
GCACACGTTCAGAAAACTCGCGATGCACGCCCCCATTGCAAAGGCGAAACAGGCGAAGACACAGAAGTAGTACATATCGCTCATTGTACCGAACTCCGGGCGGCGGCCGCGCGATGCGGCAGCGACTCCATCAGAAACACCTTGTCGCCAACGCGCACGCGTGGGCACGGGAACGTGACCCACGTGCCGCGTTCCGCGCACTGCAGCACCGCGTCATCGCGCCGAAGGGAAACAATCGTCACTTTAACGACGCCCGTCGTGGGGCCATGCACCTGCACGGAATCGCCAAGGGCGAGCGGGCGGTCCTGTATCTGAACCTGCGCAATGCCGGCCTTGAGGAAATAGTCGATTACGACGCCTACATGACGTTTCACCGTCGTCGCGAGGGAATCCTCCTGATCCGTGTACTGGTCGGCGCCCGGGCGACCGTAGAAAAGCCCCACGCCCAGTTCGCGGTGAAATACCGTGTTCGTCTTCTCAACCAGCCGCGCCGCAAGCGCCGACGTGAAGGATCCCGCCAACACGGCGTCCAGCGCCGTGCGGTAGGCCCACACGACCGTGTGGACATACTCGGGCTTTCGCGCGCGCCCCTCGATCTTGAACGAGGCGATGCCGGCCTCGACCAGCTTGTCGAGAAACGGCAGCGAACAGAGGTCCTTCGCGGAGAGCACGGTATGTGGCGTCACCTCGAACTCGGCGTCCGCGTCGTGGATAGGATTTCCATCCTTATCCGTATAGCGGTCAATCGCCTTGATGAGAAAGCGGCGCCGACACGGCTGATGACATTCCCCACGATTCGCGCTACAGCCGTAGGCCTCGTGAGAGAGGAGGCAGCGGCCCGACTCCGCAATGCACTGCGCGCCGTGTACAAACGCCTCGATCTCCACGCCCGAGGTCCGAACGATCTCGCGCACCTCGCCGAGCGTGCACTCGCGGGCAAGGACAATGCGCGCCGCACCCTGTTCCTTCATGAACCGTGCGGCGACGGAGTTGGAACAACTCATCTGCGTGGAGATGTGGACGATGGCGCCGTGTTTGCGACACAGGGTGACCACGCCCCAGTCGGCGACGATGAAGGCATCGACGTGCTGCTTCGCGAAGACGATCATCTCCTCCACCGCAGCGAGCTCCCCCTCGAAGATGATCGAATTGAGCGTGAGGTAGATCTTCGCACCGCGTTCATGACAACGGCGGGACGCCTCCGGAAGCGTCTCGCGCGTGAAGTTCACGCCCGAGCGGGCGCGCATGTTGAAGCCGTCCAACCCCAGATAGACCGCATCCGCACCCGCGTCGAGCGCCGCCTGCAGGCACGTCATGTCGCCTGCGGGCGCCAGCAGCTCGGGCCGCCGCATCAGTGCGCCTCCAGCCAGTTCTCGCCCACGCCCACGGAGACTTCGAGCGGTACACCGAGGGACATCGCGCCCTCCATCTCGCGCTTCACGATCTTCGTTACCTGCTCGACCTCGCCCCGCGGGGTGTCGAACAGGAGTTCGTCGTGTATCTGGAGAATCATCTTCGTCTTGAGTCCGGCGACCTTGAGCGCACGATCGACCTTGACCATCGCAAGCTTGATGAGGTCTGCGGCAGTTCCCTGAACAGGCGTGTTGATCGCGTCGCGCTCGGCGCCCTGACGAGCCGTCGCATTCCGCGAGGCGATGTCCCGCAACGTCCGACGGCGCCCTAGAGCCGTCTGTGCAAAGCCCGACTCGCGCGCCTTGGTAATGGACGTATCCATGAACGCGCGAATCTTCGGGTAGAGGCGAAAATAGGTATCGATGAGGGCGGCGGCCTCCTTGCGGGGGACATGGAGTCGCTGTGAAAGTCCGAAGGCGGAGATACCGTAGATGATGCCGAAATTGACCATCTTGCACGTGCGGCGCATCTCGTCCGTGACGAGCGGGGGCATCACGTCGTAGACGCGCGCCGCCGTCTCGCGGTGAATATCGGCGCCACGTGCGAAGGCGGCGAGCATGGACTCATCGCCGCTCAGCGCGGCCATGATACGCAGTTCAATCTGCGAATAGTCGGCCGAGAGCAGCACATGGCCCGCGTCGCGCGGAACGATCGCGGCGCGAATCAGCTTACCGCGCTCGGTGCGGATGGGGATGTTCTGCAGATTGGGGTCGGAAGAGGAAAGCCGCCCCGTTTCGGTGAAGGCCTGGGCGAAGGTCGTATGGACACGGCCATCCAACGGATCGATGCACTGCGGAAGCTTGTCCACATAGGTTGACTTCAACTTCGTGCAGGCACGATACGCGAGGACGGTACGAACGAGGGGATGGTCATCGACGATGGAGAGCAACGCCTTCTCGTCCGTCGAGAACTGCCCGCTCTGCATTTTCTTCGTCGAAAGGGGCCGCAGACCGAGTTTCCCATAGAGAAGATCCGCCAGCTGCTTCGGCGAATCGATGTTGATATCCGGGCCACCATAGGCACGTATCTCATCCGCACACGCGTTGATTTCGCGGTCGAGTTCGAGTCCAAACCGCCCCAACGCCGGCACGTCGATTTTCACGCCTTCGCGCTCCATCTCGACCAAAATCGGCACAAGGGGCTCCTCGCTCTGTTCAAGCGCGGGCAAGGCCCCTGCCGCTGCCGCCCTCGGGCGCAACACGGCGTCCAGACGCAACGCCACATCCGCATCCTCCGCCGCATAGTCCAAAATATCCTCCGGGGCGATCTCGGCCATGCTCTTCTGCATCCGCCCCCGCTCCTTCTCACCGATGAGAGCCGTGATTGGGATCGGATCGTATTGCAGGAACTCGCGCGCAAGGGCGTCCATGCCATGGCGTGCCGCAGCATCGGTCACATAATGCTCGAGCATCGTATCGCGCACGGTCGAACCGAACACGATGCCGTAGCGTTCGAGCACGGCTATGTCGTACTTGGCGTTCTGCGCGATCAACGTCTTCGAGGGGTCTGCAAACGCACGAGCGAATATCTGCACAAACCGCCGCGCGGCCTCATGGGCCGCCGGCGCCGTGGCAGCCTGCACGGCAGCCTGCTCAAACAGGTCGTCGCTTGGTTGAACCGGGGCCGAGAACCCCGCATGCAGCGGCACGGCGACGTACCATGCACGCCCGGGCTCCGTCGCGAAGCTCATGCCGACCAGATCGACCGTGCGGGCATCGGCCCCCGTCGTCTCCGTGTCGAAGGCAAACTTCGGAGCGGCTTCGAGTGCTTCCGCAAGCTCACGCGCCTCAGACTCAGTCTTTACAAGCCGGTACGTATGCGGCCAATCCTTGAGCGTGGCAAGGGGACGAGAAGCCAAGACGTCGGGGAACCGAGCGGTCGACGAACTGCCGAGCAGACGTCGTGCGAGCCGATAAAGTTCGTATTTCGCACAGACGGCAGACACCTTCTCCACATCGATCTCACCCCGAGCGAACGCATCCCAGTCAACCTCCAGAGGAACGTCGGTGCGTATCGTCGTAAGGAACTTGGACATTCGGGCATCTGCGGCGTTGGCCGCGATTCGCTCGCCAATTTTGCCCTTGATTTCATGTGCGTGGACGATAATATTCTCCACGGTTCCATACTGGGCCAGAAGCAGGGAGGCGGTCTTCTCACCCACGCCCCGGATGCCGGGGATATTGTCCGCAGAGTCGCCTGCGAGCGCAAGCCAATCGATCATCTGCGCGGGAGAGGTGAGCGACCAATGCTCCTTCACCCTCGCTTCGTCGTAGATATCCGAAGCATCCCCACTATGGCCAGGACGAAACAAATGGATATGCGGACCTACCAGTTGCGCCGCGTCTTTATCCGGTGTTGCGCAGTAGACCTCGAATCCTGCCGCCGCCGCCTTCACGGCGAGCGTGCCCATCACATCGTCCGCCTCGAATCCCTCTTTCCGGACGACGGGGATTCCCAACGCCTCAGCCAACTCAAAGGCATAAGGGATGTTCGCCGCAAGGTCCTCGGGCATCTTCTCCCGCTGCGCCTTGTAGGGAGCATAGGCCGCATGACGGAAAGTGGGGCCTCCCGGATCCATCGCGAGAACCGCGTGCGTGGGCTTATGTTCGGCAAGAATGGACGTGATGCCGTTGGCGAAACCAATAAGGGCCGAGACGTTGACTCCTGCGGAGGTCATGCGCGGATTCCGAAGGAATACGAAGTACCCCCTGTAGAGGAACGGCATGAGGTCGATGATGAAAATCTTCTTCACGGGGGAATAGTTTACCACACCCACGAACAGGGGGCAAACTTCATGCGTATGCTCCACGGCTTCGGTAGGGAAAATGGTGCGCACCACTGGAGCAAATGGTGCGCACCATTTACGTCTGTGGTGCGCACCATTCGTGTCTGTGGTGCGCACCAGTTCGGAAGTCGCTACCCAATGATGGTCCTTTCGTCGCCCAACAACCTGAAATCCGTCGGCAACGGAAGGCACTTGGCGCGCGCACGCGCTTCATAAGCCGAGAAGCACCCGATATCTGATTCACACCATCACGCGCGAGAGAACATTAGCAGACTGATCGGTAAATGCCATTATGCCCACGCTGAACCTATTCTTCGTCGGCTAGGTCCGGATTGACGGCCCTGTGCTTTGAAGCCGTCCCCGCTGACTTCGCATCATCGCTCTTCCCCTCGGCCTTCGAATCGGCATCCCCCGGTTTCTTTTCCTTTTCGAGCGGGGCATACGGACGATAGCTTCTGCCATAAGCACGGTAGCCGCCATAACCACCATACCCACCATAGCCGTAACCATAGGAATGACCTGACTGCGAGAATGCGCCACCCATGGCACCCATCTCGACATCGTTCACGACCACGCCGATCACCGTCGCGCCCGATTCACCCAGCGAACGGGCCGCATGCTGAATCGGACTGAAGTGCGTGCGGTCGGGACAGCACATGATCATCACCGAATCCACTAACGAGGCAAGCGTCATCACATCGCCCACGATTCCGAACGGCGGCGAGTCGATGATGATGCGGTCGTAGTTCGCACGTGCCCACTTGAAGAAGTCGGGAACGACCTTTGATCCCATGATGGAGGCAGGGTTGACGTTGTCGGGCGGAAGCGAAGCAATGACGTCCAGATGTTCGACACCGCTCGACATGACGAGGGATGGGAAATCATGCGCCTCGCCCTGCCGGGACAAATCATGCGAGAAGGAGTGTTCCTGATCGATCTTAAGCCCCCACACACGAGCAAGACGCGGGCGACGCAGGTCGAAATCGACGAGAAGCGTACGTTTCCCTGCCTGCGCGCTGGAAATGGCGAGCGAACAGGACGTGATGGTCTTACCCTCACCCGGTTGAGTGGACATAAGCAACAGCACCTGCGAAATCGGCTGATAACGGGGCGAATCGAGGAGGTTGCGGAGACCCGCCATAGCCTCTGCGAACTGGGAGTATTTATTCTCGGAAATGAACTTTGCGACCTGCTCGCGCTTCTTCCGGCGGACGTGCGGCAACACCGCGAGCACCTTGAGAGCCAAACGTCCCTCAATGTCATGAAGGGAGACGATCGTATCCTCAAGATGATCGAGCACGAGCGCGAAGAGAAGCCCGAGACCCAAGGACAACACGGCACCCGCCGAAAAGATGATGATAGGATTGGGGAGAACCGGTTTGGTGGGAACGAGCGCAGGACGACCCACACGGACAATTTCGTTGTTCTGCTCGGCCGCGATTCGCGCCTCGTTCTCCTTCTGCATGAGATCGGTGAGAATCGTGCTTGAAACTTGCTTTTCCTGTTCCAGCTGCTTCAAGCCCGCATCGGCCGCAACGATCTTCTGCCCAATGAGCGCCAATTCGGACCGAATCTTCTCACTCGTCTGCTCATAGACGGCCAGCTGGTTCTTGTAGGCGGCCAGATTTCCGTGAGCCGTGGCCAGCGCACGGGAGACGGCATCGACAAATTCGCGCTTGATCGTCTCAAGCAGCTTTTCGCGCGACTTGACCTCCGGATGGTTCTTCGTGTAACGCGCCAAGAGCGCATCCATCTCCATCTTCGCGTTCTGGAGACGCGTATAGGCTTCTCCGATTTCAGAAGAACGCGGCACCGATGTCGGCAACGCTCCGAAGTCTTCCGGCGTTTCCTGAGCCGCCTTGAGCACCTTCTCCCATTCTGTCGCCGCCGTGACCTGCGAACGCATCTCCAAGACATCCGCCGTTGTCTTCTGGAGAGACTGCTGGAGGACCTCGCGCTCGGAATTGAGGTCGTCGATCTTGTTCTTCGTACGGAATTCAAGCAGATTCTTCGCAACGGTCTCGTCCTGGCGCCGCTGCTTCTCGACCTGCTCGTGGACCTGGGCGACGGCCTTGTCACAACGGAGCTTGTTCTCCTCGTCCGTAAAACCCTCGATTGCCTCAGCATAGGCATTCGCGAGCGAAGCCGCAAGCTGGGCCGTCGTGGACCGCACGGCAATCGTAATCAATCGGGAACGACGGACCAGTTCAAGTTCCGAATTACCCAGCGTCTCAATGAGCTCACGGTCAGTGACCGTGGAGGCCGGGTAGTTCGCGCGGTACTGCTGGATGATTTTGTTGACGATCTTCTCCGAACGCCAGTCCGAAAGACGCGTATTGAAGATTTCATCATACGAATTTCCAAGATCAGGACCATTCATCTCCGACAAGATGCCAGAGGAAGACGACTGGTTACGACGGATATCCATCGTGAACTCGCTCTTCGCCTCGTATATCGTCGGGGAAATGCGGTAGACGGCAAACGCGGCGACAAGACCAATCAGAAGAAAGACAAGCACGGAAATCCAGCGCTGGGCGACCACGCGCAGAACACGTCCAAGCGTAATCGTGCCGACAAGCGAGTCCGCATCCTCCCCCGGTGCCGAACCCCCATAGGCCCCGCCATAGTAGTACGGCGAGGAGCCTCCATAATAGGCCGGCGTTTTCGCCGAACCATAGTAGATTGGAGACTTCTTGGCCGTCCCGTAGTAGAGCGGCTTCTGTCCATAAGATGAAGAGGAGGATTCCATTCTTTCAATTCTCCGAAGAATGCGTCACATCGCCATCCGGGGTCGCTACGACCTTCGCCTTTGGAAAAGCGGCGGCTGAGAGAGACAACACGGATAACACAGTCAAAAACAAGGTGTCTGTCTGAAAAATAGGCGATGCCAAAGCCTCAACGGCAAGAAGAAGGAGCACAAAAGGCGCACACCACGCGACCGGCGGAACGGCGAACGGGAAGATATCCGCGTCATCGCGACGACGAAGATAGAAGAAAGCTCCAGTCAATCTAAGAACGTATGTCGCAAGCAATATGCCGAGCGCAACAACTGGCAACGCACATCCCACAATTCCACGCTCCGCCAACAGAGTCCAATAACCGTTCAAGGCAAACTTCGGCTGGGCGGGAATCAAAGCCCAATCTGCCTTCTCGGCTAAAAACGGCACGTGAAGGCCATACGCCCCCGCACCAACACCGAACCAGGGATGTGTCATCCAAATCTGCCGACTGATGCGCGAGAGTGCCTCGGTGGCCTGCTGGTAAACCTCGGGGAATGCCTGTGCAGTGTCAAGACCAGCAATCTTGATGCTTATCCCCGCCTCGGGGACGAACGTCATCAAGAGGAAGATTGGCAAAGCAAGGCCAAACAACGCCAAAAAGAAATTCCGGGCCACGGCCCCCTTCGTGCTAGCTCGGGACAAATAGACAAGCGAGAAGATCAATACAAAAATCCCCAGGACGAACCAAGCGAGAGCGACCAAAGGCGGTGCAAAGAAGACCAACGCCGCTCCGTTCCCCACAAGACCGATTACATAAGGCAACCGAGCCACCCCCCATTTACGCGCCTCGGCTTGAGCCCCGCAGACAATCCCCAAAATCAGCCAGACGCCAAAAGAAGATGCCCAAAACGGCGCATCCGAAAAACCAGCCCGCAACCATCCCACAAAGGGTTCCAGCGCCCCACACGCACAACCTGCGGCGGCTAGACCACCGATACCGGAAAACAACGCCCCCGCAACGCCAAATTCAGCACGCGCCATGAGTCCGATTCCGTGACGGATTCCCATCGCAACAACAAAAATCGCCGTCGCAACGGCAAATGGAAGAATTCCAGCACCATCCACTGAGGACGGTCCTCCACCCAACCGAGGCTCTCCTACAAGCCAAGCCGTCTGCTCGGGATCATACTTTAGTTCAATCCCCGAGTTATACAGGCGAATCAAGGCATAAATCAACACGACGAATAAAAACCAGAAAAAGGGATCGCGAATGATCGCCATACGAACACGACGACGCGCGAGGGAGAGATGCTCCCCCGCGCGAATCGACGGTTCCGTCAGAAGCCAAACCAATCCAAACGCGCTCAGCCAAAAGACAACCGAAGCAAGGCGCGTAGCGTCAAGAAACGGCGTGAGCGCGAGCGGAACTGCTGCCAGCAGGGCCAAATGCGTCCCGAGCCCATACTTTGAGAAGAACTTCTGCAACATTCAACCGCATCCGGTCACGCCGGTACAATCAGACATTAGTAATGGAAACGGACGCCCACCGTGCCACGGAAACGATCATAGTCGTAATAGTCGTAACTCTCACACCAGTTCTCCTCCCACACAACGTTCGCATACAGCGACATCCAACGGTTGAGCGTGTAGTCCGCACCTAGACGAACCGACATAAGATCCTCATCATAGTCATTTCTAGCCGCAAGGTAACGGTCGGAATAGACATTCTCCTCATGGCGCCAGGAGATATTGGCGGTCAACGTCATTCTGTCACCCAAGGTCAGATAGGAGAGACCGCCAGAAAGGGCGTACACCTTGATAGCCTGACCGAGCGAACGCTCAGATGGCTGATAGTAGCTATTACCAAGCACGGAGAACTGCAACCGATCCGTCACACGCCAGTTGGCAGAAAGCTGATAAGTCCAACCACAGTCCGTATTACCATGACCGCCATATTCCAACTGGGAAACACCCATCAGTGCACGATAGGTAATCTTCTCAGTTGCATGTGTGCCCAAGCCTGCCTGAAGCGACCAAACCTCAGAACTGTTGCTGTAGTTCCGATAGCCCTGCCCCTTCTTCTGGGTATAATGCGAATAACCGCCAGAAATCAACAGATCTGTCCACTTGGAAGCCGCGTAACCAGCCTCAAGGCCGAACGCATACTGCGACCAGCCATAGAGAGGCGCGTACCGACCCGTGTCGTTCTTATAGTCGAGCCAATTATACTGTCCCGACAAACTGGCATGCCAGCGGTCCGTGAAACGACGCTCCAATAAGCCATTCGCGTCCAGATGTTCACGATCACGCCAAAGCCCACGCCCATCACCAGACGTCAGGCTATCGGACTGATTGATGAACTGGTAACGCTCAGAGAGGAGGAGATTCCACCCCTTCCCGCTCTCGCCAATGTTAGACCAGTTATAGGCAAGGGACTCGCCGTAGCTGTTTTCACCCATCTCGTCCGAGTAGTCGCAATAAGCGTTGTAGCGATACCACAACGTGCCCACCAACTGCCAACGATCACCACTCCACGTGAAATCGGCCCCAGGATTGACGCAGAAGATGTTGTCGTCGGCCGCGTGGTGCGTCGTATCAATGTTGGAATCGTAGGTGTACGAAAGCGAAACATAAGGCTTGATTGTCAGGCGATTATTGATAAACCTCAAACCCACAGGCTTATCACTCTCACTCCCGCTTCCATGACCAAAGTTTTCGGTTGCCGTCTGCGCAAACCCCGAGGCGGCAATAGCCGTCGAAATTGCGACGACGCTGAGAAATTTCGTGCTCATGATTTATTCCTCTTAAAAATGTCGGCAACGACAACTTGTCACTGACCAGCGTACGGGCTCGGCTCCCCACCAGGATGAGAACCACGCTTGTGGGTGTAGTAAGGACTCTCATCATCACTGGCGTAAGCGCGCGGTACCCTGTTCAGGCCAATGTCGGGTGCCGTACCCGCAATCCCAACCCACGCGGGAGGAGCGCGAAACGCACCTGCACCCATCTTCTCGGTGGGCGTCGCCATATCAGACCCCATGGCGGCCAAGTCGCCCAACATACCCACCATGGCATCTGAACTTCCCGTGAGGAGCGTCACAACCGCATGGTCGGGTTCCTCCCCGGCCTGAGCCGCCCCCAGCATCGGGTCGTAGGTCTGCTCCTGACCATCACCCATCGCAGGCTTGATCCACTCGTTCATCGCAAGCTCACGGTTCTTCGCGTTCGGCATCGTCGCGACAAGCATCTCGGCGAGATTGGCCGGCGTTCCGTTCGAGGCGCGCAGGAACATCAGAATCGCGAAAGTCTCGCGCACGCCGGCGTTCTCCGTCTTCTCGCAACGCGCATTCACGATGGCCAACGTGTTTGTGGCCAGCGCCACGTACTCGGCATCAGTGAACGTACGGCCGTTATTCGCCGTGCGGCTGAACACCTCCTTGGCGAACTTCTCGTTGATATCCGTCAAGAACTCCGGCGGAACAGTCGCGAAGATTTCAGCGAGGACATACGCGAGATTGCCCTTCGCAGTCCCCTGCACGGCCGCATGGCTCGCAGCGTAGAACTTCGCGCTCTTCACCTCATCCGAACCCGGCATCCGCGAGATCGCCTCGTTGACCTCGGCGAGAAGCGCGACCTGATCCTCAGGAGCGACCTTCGCCATTGTCTCGCGCATCGTCTGCGGGTTCTGCGCGCAGTCACTCACGAGACCGTGCCACTCAGAACGCGGCATCACGTCAGCGGCCGCAAGCGGCGAAACGGCCAACGCGAATGCACACATCGCCAAAGCCTTCTTCCACTCGATCTTCATGTTGAACATCTCCTCTTTACGGTACTATACCTTGTCAAATCAATACCAGGACATGGGAACCCAGACGACATCCCCCGCCTTCAAAAGCATATCCATATCGGGACGACCGTCCCGACCGATCTTGATGATATCGACCTTCGTCTTGGTCTGGTGACCGTCCTTGTCGCATCGCGTCACCTGCACGCTGCTCTTATCCGCGATCGACGTCACGCCGCCCGCAAGCTGAAGCGCCTTGAGCACGGTCAAATCCATCGTCGATGGCACATCGACCGGGCCCGGGCGATGCACCTCGCCCAGCACCTTCACGGTCCCCCAGGGCGAGACCATGTTCTCGCCGGGCTTGTAGATGAACGTCGCCGTCACGCTCGGGTCGATGTAGTATTCCTTGTAGGCCGCGGCAATCTTCTGCTGCAGCTCGACCAACGTCAAGCCCTCGCACTTGATGGTGCCCACAAGCTCCATCGTGATGCACCCTTCGGCATCGACGAAATACTGCTTCGCGTCGCGATTGGCCGCCCCGACCGCCGTCACCGAAATGCCCAACGCGACGCCCGGACGCACCGTGGGCCCATCGAAGTAGGTCGCCAGCACATTCGGGTCAACCTGCTGCCGCCCACCGCCGCCCTCGATGCCTTCCAGCGCATCGAGAATCGTTTCACACCCGCACACGCACGCAAGCGCGAGCAGAACCACGAGGCGTGGCAACCATCTATCAAGTCTGAAAATCATTTCCGAAAACCAAATCAGGGAATCGACAAAATCTTTCTCCCCTGTTCGACGCGCATATCATACACTCTATCGGTGGATAAGGCAATAGGGAAATTCAGAAAAAAGGCACCGCGCCGCCGACACACCGACGGCACGGGCCCATTTGCGCGCGGCGGCCTTAGGCCTGCTGCGCGGATGCATCGACGATCCACACCTTGAAGGGAACCGCCACGCCCTCGCCGAGATCGATCTTGGCGTCGTACGTGCCGACTTCCTTGAGCTGGTCGGGCAGGTCGAGCTGGCTGCGCTCGAACTTCGTGCCGCGGTCGGCCTCGATGGCGGCGAGGATGTCCGTCGCCTTCACGCCGCCGTAGAGCTTCGTGCCATCGACCGTCTGCGCGTTCACCGTCACGGAGAGGCCCTGGAGCTTCGAAGCCAGCGACTCGGCCGCGACCCTGCGCGCCTTGCGCTCGGCGGCGCGCTGCGCCTCAAGCTTGACGAGGCGGCGCTTGGAGGCCTCCGTCACCGGAGCCGCGAGGCCCTGGGGCAGGAGCATGTTGCGCGCGTAGCCAGGGGCGACCTTGACGATCGCGCCGGCCTTGCCGAGGTTCTTCACATCGGCCATCAGCATCACTTCGGTCATGATACGCGTTCCTTTCTTAGGCCATGAGACCCATGTTGCGCGCGCGGCGCACGCCCCTCTTGATCTGGCGCTGCTGCATCGCCGTGACGCCCGTCACGCGGGCCGGGATGATCTTGCCGTATTCGGTCACGTAGCGCTTGAGGACCTCGATGTCGTTGAGGTCGATCTTGTCGTTCGCGGGGATCGCGGGACGACGGCGGGACGTGAACTCGCCGCGGTCTTCGCGGTCGGGGCGATCGCTCTTCTTCTGGTAAGCCATTTTCTGGTTCCTTGTTTCTGATTGTCTGTTACAACGGCAGAGGCGCTTCCTCCTCGCCACCGTACGGCTCCCCCGTCAACCGGCTCTGGTTGGGCGCCGGCAAAGGCAGGAACTTCACGGTCATGGCGCGGACCTTCAGCTTCTGGAGCTTCTGCCCGTCCTTCTCCCACGCATCCATCTGGAGCCGCCCCTCCACGAGGACCGACCGGCCCTTGCGGAGATACTGGCCGCACAGCTCGGCGAGCTTCTCCCATGCGTCAACATCGACGAACGTGGGGATGTCCACCATCTTGCCGTTGCGGTCCCTCCGACGCTCGTTGAGGGCCAGCGCGAAGCGACACACCTTCACGGCGTTCGCCCCGACCGTGCGCACCTCGGGGTCGCGCGTCAGGTTTCCCATCAGGATGACTTTGTTGAAGGACGGCATATTCGCCTCCGCTTCGTTCTGTTACTCGGCGGCGGGAGCGGCGGCGGCCGCCTCGGCCTCCTTCTGAGCCTTGATCGCCTCGCGCTTCGCGGCGGCCTCGGCCTGGGCGGCGAGAATCGCCTCACGGCGCTCGTCCACGGCGAGAATCTGCACGCGGAAGACCTCCTCCACGAGACGGTAGCGGTTCACGAGCTCGCTCACCTTCGCCGGGTCGAACTCGAAGCGGACGAGCACGTACACGCCGTTCTCGCGCTTGTGCATCGGGTGCGCGAACGTGCGCTTGCCGAGCACTTCCTGGGTGAGGACGTTGCCGCCGAGGCGCGTCACTTCCGCGAGCGCCTTCTGAATCTGGCCGTCCAGCACGTCGTCCTTCGCCTGACCGGCGAAGATGTAGAGACCATCGTACTTCTTCATGTGTCGTTTTCCTTCCCGGTCGCGGCCGACGTCGCCGTCCAGCCGTTGTACCGGTTCATCGCGATTTCAGTACTTTCCAATTCCACCGTCCCGATTGCCCTGACCGCTTCGGCGACCACTTCGTCCATGACCGCGCGGTCGTCCGGCCCGAACTTGCCGAGCACGTGCCCGACTACGTTCGCGCGGTTCCGCGCGTCGCGGCCGACGCCCACGCGCAGCCGGATGAAATCCGACGTGCCCGTGCGCTCGATCACGCTCTTGAGGCCATTGTGGCCACCCGCCGAACCGCCCTTCCGGATGCGGAGCCGCCCCACGGGGAGGTCGATGTCGTCCGAGACGACCAGCAGATCCTCCGCCGCCTTGGCGTTGTGATACTTGACCACGGGCGCGACGCAGTTCCCACTCAGATTCATGAACGTCATCGGCTTCACCAGCAGAACCTTCATGCTTCCAAGCAGACCCGTCGCGATGTCTCCGCCGAACGAGGACGAGGCCTTCCACGATGCGCCGATCTCGCGCGCCAGCGCGTCCACGACCTCGAAGCCGATGGAGTGCGGCGTATTCGCGTATTCCGCGCCCGGATTGCCAAGTCCAGCGATCACCTTCATCAGGACACCAGGACGAGAGGATTACTTCTTGGGCTCCGCCTTCGCGGCGTCTTCCTTGCCCTTCTTGATCACGTCGGGGCTCTTCTCTTCGCCCGCCGCCGCGCCCTTGGCGTCGTCCGCCCCCTCGGGGGCCTTGACCACCGCCACGGCGTACTCGCCGCGCGTCACGAGCGTCTGCTTGTCGCCAAGCTGAAGGTCGCGCACGAAGAGCGTCTCGTCCAGACCGAGCTTCGAGACATCGACCTCGAACTTCTCGGCGATGTCCGTCGGCAGGCATTCCACCTCGACCGTGCGCAGCGTCTGTTCAAGCACGCCGCCGCCGATCTTCACGCCCACCGCTTCGCCAACGAGGTACACGGGCACCGTCACGCGCACCTTCTGCGTGAGCGACACCTCGCTGAAATCCACGTGGATTGGAGTACCCGCCAGGACGTCGTTCTGCATCTCACGCAGAAGCGCCGGAACCTCGGTACCATTCACATCCAGCGTCACCAGCAGCTGCTTGCCGCTCCGGCCACGCATCGCCATCATGAACTCGTGGGCATCGAACTTGATGAGCTTCGTGCCGCCCTTGTTCATGCTCATCACCGACGCGGGAACCTTCCCCGCACGGCGAAGACGGCGGACCGCGCCCGTACCCTGCTCGGTACGAACCTCCGCCTTGATCTTGATCTGATCCATTCTTCTTCTCTTTGTGTGTAACCCCGCCTGCTCTCACGCACGCGCGCTACCCTCGGCGGTCAAAGTGCTTCATTATACCATATATCGCCGGATTTGGGCGGCTGTTAGTTGCTGCCCTGGATATCCTGGTAGTTCGTGCCGTTGAACGAGACCTCGCGGCCCGAGCAGAGCCACTTCGTGAGCTGCTGCACGTCGCCGTTCGCCGGATACATGAACTTCTCGACGTGGCCATCCGCGAAGGCGACGTGCCCCGAGAGCTTGCCGCCGCTCTGCACGTGGTTGAACCCGATCCCCTCGTTGTCGCTCTTGTACTGCAGCACGCAGTCGCCCTTCGTGCCGTTGCCGTCCGTATTCGCACGCAGATTGCGCGTCGCATCGTCAAGCCCCTGGATCTCGGCGAAGAGCAGCACCTTCTCCGGCGGCCGCTTCACCTCCTTCTTCGAGGTTGCGTCGTAGGCGTTGATGCCGCCGTGGCGCTGAGACCTCCACCCCGAGAACGGCTTGCCCTCGCTGTTCCAGTAGAAGGACTCGTTCATCACGTAGCTCCAGCCGGGATGGCGCTTGTTGGCCTTCAGGCAGGCCGCGTCGTGGATCGGGCACTGGTAGGTCTTCTCCGTCTTCCCGCCCGTCGCCCAGATGCACCCGTTCGTGATCGCGTAGCGCAGCAGCTCACGGTCGCCCTCGTTGAACGTGATGTACGACGGGCAGGCCTTCGACTTCTCGTTACCCCCCTTGTTCCAGGATATCCACCCCTGGCGCGTGGCGTAGGTGACGCCATGGGAGTAGTCCGTCCACTTGAAGGACCCCGCGGGCGGGAAGTGCCCGTCGTTGTTCTGCATCGCGTAGTTGAGCACGGCCACGGAGAGCCCGCGCATGTTCGTCATGCACTGCGTGGCGCGCGCCGCGTTGCCCGACCCGCTGAGAAGGCCCAGCATCACGGCCGAGAGAATGCCGATGATGCCAATGACGACGAGCAGCTCGATGAGCGTGAAGGCGGAACGTGAGTTTGTTTTCATGGTGATGATGTGGATTGGGGGTGAATGGTTGGGGGCCCGGCCCTACTTGCTGAACATGAACTCGACCACGTCGCCGTCCTGCATCTCGTAGTCCTTGCCTTCGGGGCGCAGCACGCCGGCGGCGCGGGCGCCCGCCTCGCCGTTGTGCTTCACGTAGTCGTCGAACGCAATCACCTGCGCCCGGATGAAGCCCTTCTCGAAGTCCGTGTGGATCACGCCGGCGCACTGCGGGGCCTTCCACCCCCGCCGGAACGTCCATGCGCGAACCTCCTTCGGCCCCGCCGTGAGGAAGCTCGCGAGGCCGAGCGTGTGGTAGGCGAGCTTGATCGTGCGGTCGAGCGAACTCTCCGTGAGGCCGTAGCTGCCAAGGAACTCCTTCGCCTCCTCGTCCGAGAGCCCCGCGAGGTCCGCCTCCATCTGCGCGCAGATGGTCACCATCTCGCACCCCTGCGCGTCCGCGTAGGCCTTGAGCGCCTGCACGTGCGGGTTGGCGGCCGGATCGGCGAGATCGCCTTCGGCGACGTTCGCGCAGTAGATCGTCTTCTTGTCCGTGAGGAAGTGCAGATCGCGCAGCACCGGCAGAATCGGGTCGCCCTCCGCGCGCGGGAACGTGCGCACCGGCTTGCCCTCGCCGAGATGCGCCAGAAGCGCCGTCATCGCCTCGAACTCCGGACGCTTCTTCGGGTCGCTCTTCGCCTCGTTGCGCGTCTTGTCGCACCGCTTCTGAAGCTGCTCCATGTCCGCCAGCACCAGCTCCGTCTCGATCACCTCCGCATCGTCCGCCGGCGCGATCGGCGCGGACTTGTTGCCGCCCTCCTGCACGTGGATGATGTCGTCGTTCTCGAAGCACCGCACCACGTGCAGGATCGCGTCGCACTCGCGGATGTTCGCCAGGAACTTGTTGCCCAGCCCCTCCCCCTTCGAGGCCCCCTTCACCAACCCGGCGATGTCGGTGAACTCCACCGTCGCGCGGATGATCTGCGCCGGGTTCACGATCTTCGCCAGCGCCTCAAGGCGCGGGTCGCCCACCTCCACGATCGCCGAGTTCGGCTCGATCGTGCAGAACGGATAGTTCTCCGCCGCCGCCTGCTGGCGCTTCGTGAGCGCGTTGAACAACGTGGACTTGCCGACGTTCGGCAACCCGACAATACCAACTGAGAGACTCATTTCGGGAAACTCTTAGACTTACTGGACAAAACTTGCGTCATAGTTTAGCACAACGGCGGCCATTGGGCTAGTCACTCCGGCTGTTCCTGTCCCGGTTGCTCCGGCTCCTCCGAAGCCCCCGGAACGGCGGGGCCGCTCTCATGCGCGGTCTCGGGAGATGCGGGGCCGCTCTCGTGCGCGGCCACCTCGCCGAGCGTCAGCGTGCCCGAGAGGAGCGCCACCACCTGCTGCTGCACCTCCGCGAGATTTTCAAGCCGCAGACGCGGATCGAGCACGATGAAGCCCTCGCCCGTCTTGCGATGCTCATACACGCGGATGATCGTATGGTCCTCCTGCTCGCGGGCGTCGCGCTCGACGAGAATCTTCGACCGTTCAAGCATCACCGCCAGCACATAGACGACGTTCTTCATCGCGGGGTCGTCCAGCGAGACGAGACGCCGCAGCAGATCGTCCGCCGTCTCCTTCTTGAGCGGTTCCTTGCGCGCGTCCGGCGGCGGCGGGGCGATGTACACCCCCTCCCACAGACTGAAGGGCTCCCAGTCCCGTGGCGCGGTCTTCCAGCATTCGGGGTGACAGTCCTGCCTCTCATACCCGTCGGGGAGCTCCCGAAGCGCCGACACGACCGGCGCCCTGTCCACGAGGGGCTTTTGGCAGATTGTGCACACATGCCCCCTGCTCTTGATGTTCCATTCCTGCGACATGGCGCATAGTATAACACATCAGATGCCCAAAGGCCCGCCCCCACCTCATCCAACCGCCCCCACCTCGCCTATCGCCACTCACCTCACCCAACCACCCACCTCACCCAACCGCCCACACCTCACCGATCGGCCGGGGTTATCCCGCCATTCCCCCTAGAATCCCGCCACTCCCCTATAATTAAGGTCGCGCGCGCGAGGCAAAGTGTCCCTTATAGTAAGGTCGCGCGCGCGGCAAAGCATCCTTTCTGTTGTGCGCTTTTTGTTAGTCGTATACGGCCGCGCGCTGACAAAAGGCTCCACGAATATTCCGCCCGATGCCCCGCCCCGGCGTCGAAGACACCAACCCCAACTAAACCCCTACCGATACCGAATCAACCACCGCGCCCACCCATACGACCCTGAGTTCCACTCGGCAGTAAAAAATATTCTACTGGGCAGTGGAGGAAATTCCACTGCCGAGTGGAGTAGATTCCACTGCCCAGTAGAATTTTCTCCACTGCCCAGTAGAACTCGTCATCGCCTAGGCGACCCCACGCCCCCTCCTCGGCGGCCCCGCATTCCCTCCTAGACAAAGCGCCTACCCTCTCTAGGCAACTCCGCGCACCCATCCCGCCATATCCACCGATCGTTTTAGAAACTCCGGGCGTTTTCAAAGGGCTCCGTTCACGTTCCGCCTGAAGTTTCGCGCTTCTTCAACGACTATTCGTTGACCAGTCCCGATTCTATTTTCCAATATAAAGGGATAGAGGCCAATATATGGGAATATAATGAAATAGGGGCCTGTGGGTATGAGAATAGAAGGTATATTTAAGTAGGGGTAGTGAATAGCAGATATAAGAATAGGAGATGACGGGCATAGGGATAATAGGTAGCGGGTATAAGAATAGGGAACGGCGGATATAGGAATAGAGAGTGTATATATATAAATAAGGAGTGACAGGAGCGTCCGCTCCTGCCACCGGACCGAAAAAGGGCTTCTTGGCGGAAGTGTAAAAGCTGGCCGATCTTACACCTTGTTACATGGCGTCGCTCTATTGCACGGCATCGAAGACGCCGACATGAAACCAAATTTAGCAAGTCAGCACAAGGCCGGGCCTATTTATGTCAAATAGAAGTCGTTGAAAAGGCGTGAAACATCGGGCGGTTCGTTAGAACCGCCCTTTGCAAACGCTTGGAGTTCAAGAACCTGCTCTCCCAAACGCCCGGCGTTTCGGAAGTCGCTATTTCACGAGGATCGTGAGGCGGCGCGTCTTATACCAGGCGGCGTTGTCCTCGAACGTCCAATCGGGATTCTTGCCGGGGCCGTTGCCGATGCCGACATCCGCAACGCCGTGGTTGAAGTTGTTGTAGGCGAAGACCGTCGCGCCGTTCTTCCAGTCGTGAATCTGCATCGCGCCGTAGCCGGGCTTGCCGTTGTTCGAGTTGTGCTCCTCGTCGTTGAAGTCGTAGAGTTCGTTCGAGCCGCCCACGTCGGGGAGTCGACCGCGCGGACCGTAGTTGAAGTTGAAAAACTCGATCGAGCCGCCGTCGTGGTCCGTCACCTCCTTGACGGAGATCTGGTTCGAGCGGACCGTGAGCCGGCCGACCTTCTGCTGGAAGCGGGCGCCGCTCACGGCCGGCACGCCGAGCTTCGCCGCCTCGGGCGTGAAGGCGTCCATCGACGCGACGACCCAGTCCACGGACCCGTCGCGGCACTCAAGCTCCAGCGCGTAGGCGACGCGCGCGAAGGCACCCGCCTTCGCGGTCTCGTCGAGGGCATAGCCCTTCTCCGCGAACGCCCCGCTGATGGGCAGGTCGGCCGAGAGCACCTTGCGGAAGCCCGCGAGCTCCGGGATCGCGAGCGCGGCGCCGAGCTTCACGGGCTCGCCGCGGCGGCACTCGCCGGGCTGGCGGGCGTCGATCTCGAACGGACCGACCGGCAGCCCCGAGTTGAACGCATAGAGCGCGCCCGTCCAGGGCGAACTCGCCAGATAGCGCAGGCGCTTCGGCTGCCGCACGCCCTCCGCGAAGACGATCAGCTCGTCGCCCTCAAGCGTGCCGCCGCGCACGTTCTTGTTCAGCACCTTCGCCGGGACGAACTTGCCGTCCGGCCCCGCGATCTCGAAGCCCTGCACGCCCGAGCGGTCCGCATTGTAGAGGTACCATCCCTTCGCGTCGTTGAACGTGAGCAGCATCCGCCCGCCCTCATCGACCTTCCAGCTCTTGAGCGTGGGCGAGTTGTCCACGATGTCGGTAAAGCCGTAGTCGCGCTTCAGCGCGTGGAGGGCGAGGCGCTTGGCGACGATCTCCTTGTCGTTCGGGTGGATGTCGAAGAGGTTGCCGGCGTCGCAGGTGACCGCGAGCGCGGCGTTGGGCTGCTCCGCCGCGAAGCGGGACTGCGCCTGCTGGAGGTTGAACCAGTTCGCCTTGAACGGCGCGAGCATCACGAAGTAGAGCTTGAGGTCCGGGTTCTCGAACTCCTTCGCCCAGCCGTCGTAGAGGGCGTGCATCTTGTCGCAGTAGCGGAACGCCTCGCCGTTGTTGTGGCAGCCCTGGTACCAGATGAAGCCCTTGATCGCGTAGGGGGCCCACGCGGCGACCATGCCGTTCCAGAGGGCCGTGGGCTGCTGCTGCGCGCCGCCGATGGGGCCGCGCCGCATCTCGTCGCGCCACTGCGCCGTCACGGGGAAGTCGGCCACGTCCTTCAGCTCGGGATGGTTCGCGTAGCCGCTGCGGGGCGTCCAGGCGTCGATGTTCGTGCCGCCCCAGCTGGAATCGACGATGCCCACCGGGACTTCGAGCGCGCCGTAGAGCTCAAGCGCGTAGTAGAACGCCACGGCGGAGAGGTTGTTGTTGAAGGTCGCCCTGAAGGACTCCGGCGAGAAGTCGTGCCAGGCGGCCTTCCAGTCGCGCTTCGGCTCGGCGCTCCACACGCGCGCGTTCTTCGCGTAGCGGATGTAGGGCCTGCGCGTCATCGCCGTCATGACGCCGCCCTTGCCGTCGCGGTAGCGGGGCGAGGCGCCCCAGATTGGACACTCCATGTTGCTCTGGCCGCTCGCGAACCACACCTCGCCCACGAGCACGTTCCGATAGGCCTCGGCGTTCGCCGCGCCCGTCACCTTCAGCTCGCGGCTCTCCTTCGAGGCGGGCATCGGGTCGAGCATCACGCGCCAGGCGCCCGTCGCGTCCGCCGTGGTGGACTTCGTCTGCCCCGCGAACGAGACGGTGACCGCCTCGCCGGGGTCGGCGTGGCCCCACACGGGCACCGCGCGGCCCCGCTGCAGCACCATGTTGTCCGCGAACGGCGTTCCCGCCGCGACCTTCGCGTTCGCCGCGCCCGCGGCGGCGACGGCCAGCACGGCCGCCGCGATGAGCTTCATGTTGTTCATGAGACACGTCTCCATTTGTGATTTGAAATCACGCCAGATCGACGCGGTGGCGCCGCCCGTAGAGCCAGAACGCGCCGAACATCGCCGCCAGGATTCCCGCCCCCGTCGAGAACCAGAGCGCGCTGTGCGACACCGCGAGCGCGTGGTAGATCGTCGCCACGGACCAGCCGAGCGCCGTGAGGTAGGCGACGAACACGCACCCGTAGCCGCGCCCCACCTCCTTGAACACCACAGCCGTCGCCCCCACGCACGGCACGTAGAGCAGGATGAAGAGCAGATAGGCGAACGCCTGGTGGATGCCCTTCGGGAAGTGGCGGCGCAGCGCCGCCGACGACGCCGGCCCCTCCTCCGCCGCGCCCCCCGTCCCGCCGCTCTCGATCTGGCAGTAGAGCCCGTTCAGCGTGCCGATGACGGACTCCTTGGCGAAGAGCCCCGTGAACACGGCCACCGAGGCCGGCCAGTTCTCCTTCTCCACGCCGATCGGCTCGAAGGCCGGGGTGAGGGCCTTGCCGACGGCGGAGAGCACCGTCTGCGACGCGCCCTCATCGCCCGTGCGCACGTTCCCGTGGAGGTCGAAGCTGTTCAGGAGGCCCATCACGAGCATCATCGGCACGATGAAGCGCCCCGCGCGCCACAGGAAGCCCGTGAGCCGTTCCCAGGTGTGCAGCAGGATGTGCCGCAGGCGCGGGCAGTGGTACGGCGGCAGCTCCATGATGAAGTGCGCCGGCTCGCCCCGGAAGAGCGTCTTCTTCAGCGCGAGCCCCGTCAGCACGCCGAGGACGATCCCCGCGAGGTAGAGCATCAGCAAGAGCCGCCCCGGTGCCTCGGGGTAGAACGCGACGGCGAAGGCCGCGTAGACGGGCATCTTCGCGCCGCAGCTCATGAACGGGATCATGAAGATGGTGAGCATCCGGTCCCGCCGCGATTCGAGCGTGCGCGTGGCCATGATCGCCGGCACGGAGCAGCCGAAGCCGACCAGCAGCGGCACGAACGACTTGCCCGGCAGCCCGAGCCCCCGCATGAAGCGGTCCGCCAGAAACGCCGCGCGCGCCATGTAGCCCGAGTCTTCGAGGATGGAGAGCGCGAAGAACATGCAGAAGATGACCGGCACGAAGGAGAAGAGCACGTTGAGCGCGCCGCCGACGCCGCTCGACACCACGGCCACCACCCAGTCCGGCGCGTGGCACACGCCCGCGAGGAAGCGGGTGGGCAGTTCCTGGAAGAGGTACTCGCCGCAGGCGCCGCAGAGGTCCGTCGGCGCGCCGCCCGCGAAGCTCACCAGCGCGAAGACGCCCAGCATGATCGCGAGGAAGACCGGGATGCCGAGGAAGCGGTTCAGCACGAAGCGGTCGATGATCTCGCTGAAGTACATCTTCGACTGGCGCACGTGCACCACGTCCCGGACGAGTCCCGCGATGATGCCGTAGCGCGCCTCCGCGAGCTCGATGTCCGGCGGGTCCTTCAGCACCTCCGTCACGCGCGCAATGGCCCCTTCGATGACCTCGGGCGCCATGTCGTGGTGGTCGAGCAGCGCCTTCGTGACAAGCGGCTCGCCCTCCAGGGCCTTCAGCGCGGCCCAGCGGCGGGAGACCTTCAGCGCCGCGGCCGCCTTCACCGTGCACGAGGCGAGGATGTCGATCTCCTGTTCGAGCTCGTTGCCGTAGTCGAGGCGGATGGTGGGCGGCTTCGCCGCAGCCAGCGAACGCTCCAGCTCGGCGAGGAGGCGCCGCACGTCCAGCGGGTTGTTCGCGTTCACCCCCACCACCGGCACGCCGAGGTGCTCGGCGAGATGGTCGAGCTCGATGTCGATGTTGCGCTGGCGGGCGATGTCCATCATCGTGACGACCACCACCATCGGCACCTGAAGCTCGCACATGAGCAGCGTGAGGTAGAGGTTGCGCTCCAGCGTCGTCGCGTCGAGGATGTTCACGTAGAGGTCGGCCTCGTGCGAGAGCACGTATTCAAGCGTCGCCCGCTCGTCCTCGCTCGTCGCGGTGAGCGAGTAGACGCCCGGCAGGTCCACCACCTTCACCACCTTGCCGCCGGGGAGCGTGGCCACGCCCTCCTTCTTCTCCACGGTCACGCCCGGCCAGTTGCCGATGTGCTGCTTCGAGCCCGTCAGGCCGTTGAAGAGCGTCGTCTTGCCGCAGTTGGGATTGCCGATGAGACCGATGGTGAGCGAGGTGGACATGGTGCCTGAAATTGGGAGTGGGTGATTCTGCGGGGCGGGGCCTCAGCGGCGGGGCCTGAGAAAGTCCGCCTTCTCCAGCCGGCGGACCTTGATGACCCGTGCCTCGTCCTTCCGCAGGGAGAGATGGTAGCCGCGCACGGCCAGTTCGAAGGGGTCCCCCAGCGGGGCCACGTTGATGATCTTCACCTGCGCGCCGCGCGTGAGGCCCAGCGCGAGCAGCTTCGCGCGGTAGGTCAGGTTCCCGAGCGTGTAACCCGTGATCTCGCCCATCTGTCCCGTTTTGAGTTCGTCAAGCGTCATATCTTCACAGAGCCTTGTTAGCGGAGGAGAAGTTTACTCTTTCCGGCGCCGCGCGCGCAAGCGCAAAATGAAGGCGCGCGTCTAGAACGATGCGGTGACGGCGAGCCCCGCGACGAAATGATAGCTGGTGTCGTCCCGCCCGGTCGCCTCGTAGGCCCGCGCCGCCGCGCGCAGCCGACGGTCGAAGACGTAGTCCATGTAGGCGACGTAACCGCTCAGCGCGAACCCCGCGCCGATGTTCCAGACGAGCTCGCCCTTCACGCAGAGGTCCATCAGGCCGCCGTGGTCGTCCGCAAGGCCGTAGCCGCGCGTGCGTTGGGTGTTGCCGAGGCCCTGCGCGACGGAGGGGCGGAACGCGAGCACCGGGTCGTCGTTCTCGCCCGCGCCGTCGATCAGCGGGAAGGTATGGCCTAGCTCAAGGTTCACATACGTGCCGTTGTCGCGGTCGATGTCGCGCTCGAAGGCGAGGGTCGGCTCGATCCAGAGGTCGGGCAGCGCGACCGCGAACATCACGAACTGAGTGTCGTCGCCGGGCTCGCCCGTGCCGCCGCCCATGCCGCGGGGATGGTATTCATACATGTACCCGAGCGCTAGCTCGACCGTCGTCGGCAGAAGGCCGCAGTCCTCCGGCGAGAACGCATGGGACAGTGAGACGCCCGAATCGAGCTCCATGTAGCGTCCGGCCCGGTTCGAGTAGCCGGCCTTGCGCCCGTACTTCGTCACGTCGAAGAGCGCGGCGATGCCGAACGTAACCCAGTCGAAGAACGTGACGGCGGCCGACGGCGTGACGATGGGGTCCTTGTTGTCCACGAGGCCGTAGCTCATGAACTTCGAGTCGAAGGTGGGGCCGAATTCGGCGGAGACGACCGCCGCCTCCGCGAACGTCACCCCCTCCTCCTCCGGACGCGCCGCCGCACCGCCCTCCGCGCTCTGCGCGTTCTCGGCCAGAAGGTGCCCGCCGAGCGCGGCGGCGCAGGCCAGTGTCAGTATGTGCTTGGTGTTCATCTGCTTGTGTTCTCCTTGTTCGTTTTCGTTTCGTTGAATCGACTTGCCCCGGCGCACCGCCCGCAGACCCTGCACCCGCAGGCGCACCCGCCGCCCCGCCGGAGGTTGCGGCGCACGGCCAGGGCCGCCAGCGCCACAAGCGCCGCGACCACGATCACCGCCACCGGGTTCATCGCGCCGTCGTTCACGAGGGCATACGCGAGGCTCCCCTCCTCCAGCCCCGCCCACGTGCAGAGGCCCGCGCAGATCTTCGCGACGCCGGGCACCCCGATGCCGGTGAACGGCAGCGTCCATCCCTCCCCCAGGAACTCGTCGTTCGCCCAGTCCGTCAGCCGCGTGCCCGGGCCGCCCTCCGCCACGGCGAGCCAGTACATCGCGAGCAGCGCGAGGCAGAAGATCGGTATCGCGAGCAGACGGTTCGTCACGAACCGGTCGATGCGGTCCGAGAGACTCGCCCCCTTCGCGCGGCGCGCGCCCTTCACCACGCACGCGGCGACCACGTCCTGGATGAACCGATAGCGCTGGGCGGTGATGATGGATTCCGCGTCGTCGTTCAGCTCGCGCTCGCAGGCGGCGATCCACGCCTCGGCGGCGGCCAGCACGTCCGGCGACAGTCCCATCCCCGCGCGCGCGTCCGCATCGCGCTCGAACACCTTCACCGCGCACCAGCGGAGGGCCTCCGCCGGAACCTTCCCCCGAATCAGCTCCTCGATGCGCGCGAGCGCCTGCCGGACGCATCCCGTGTAGATGTCGAGCGGCGTGCCGCCCCGAGGCCCCTCGGCCGCGGCGAGAGCCGCCTCAACCGCCGCCTCGCACCCCCGACCCCTCTGCGCGCAGATGCCAACCACCGCGCACCCCAGCCGCTTCGCGAGCTTGCCGAAGTCGATCACGCCGCCGGACCGCTCGACCAGGTCCATCATGTTGACCGCCACCACCACCTTCACGCCCGTCTCCAGCAGCTGCGTCGTGAGGTAGAGGTTCCGCTCGATGTTGGCGCCGTCCACGATGTTCAGCGCCACCGAGGGACGCTCCTTCACGAGGAAGTTCCGGGATATCCTCTCCTCAAGGGAGTACGGCGAGAGGGAGTAGATGCCCGGCAGGTCCTGCACGATGACGTCCGCGTGGCCCCTCAGCACGCCGTTTCGCTCCTCCACCGTCACGCCGGGCCAGTTCCCGACGTATTGATTCGAACCCGTCAGCTCGTTGAAGAGCGTGGTCTTTCCGCTGTTCGGATTCCCCGCAAGCGCGATTATCGTCTTCATGTCGTCAGTCTCCATATGCGCGCCATCTATTAGGCGTGGCTAACTTGGTCCTCAAAAAAAAGGTTCACTCGACCTCGACCAAGGCGGCTTCGTCCCGGCGAATCGACAACTCATACCCGCGCACGGTGAGTTCGATCGGGTCGCCCACAGGCGCCACCTTGGTCACGCGCACCGCCGTTCCCTTCACAATCCCCATATCCAGAATCCGGCGGCGCACCGCCCCTTCCCCATGCAGGCGAACCACCCGGGCCGCCCCGCCGATCTCGACATCACGCAGCGTTTTCATGTATCCTCGCTCCTTTTGTGATTAGACGAAAATCTTCCCGGCCAGGTCGCGGCTCAACGCGACGCGCGACGTATGCACGCCCACTATCAGGCTCCCCCCCGCTTCGGCGACCACGACGACTTCCGTACCTTCCACGAAGCCCATGTCGCCCAAATGGCGACGGACGGACGCACTGCCGCCCACGGTCCTGATTCTGAACTTCGAGCCAACATCCATCAATGAAAGAGGCATCGAACTACCTTCTCTTCCTTACATCACGTACCCTTGCGTCTCCAACAGGCCTCCTGTTGTTAGACGAAGGTAAGTTTATCAAACCACCCCACGCCCGCACAAGGGCAAAGTTAGAAAAAGATAACTTCGCCGGTTCAGGTCGCGAAATCATCCAAATGCAGATAATAACCGACAATTCGGCGCGTTTTATCGGCAGTCAGCCCCCGATCAAGTCCTATTCCGAAACGCGGCCCGCCCGAACGTCGGCGGAGGACGACACCGACCGACGGGCCCATGGCGCTCCCATGGGCAGGCTCGGACGCTACCGAGAGGTCGCCCACCTCCCGCCGACGGAACGTCCCACCAGCCCCGATGGAACGACTTTTCTCCTAGGCGATCTTGAGTTCTACTGGGCAGTGGAATTTATTTTACTGCCCAGTAGAAAAAATTCCACTGCCCAGTAGAATTCCATCTACTGCCCAGCAAACCTCAAAGCCTCCTAGGTGAAACCGCCCGCCCTCCTAGATCACCCCGCGCACACGTCGAGACGATCCCTCCTCCCGCCCCGTACGGTCGGCCACCACCCCTTGAACAGGGAATGAAAACTCCGAACGTTTACAAAAGGCTCCGCACGCTTCAACGACTTCCTCTTACGACCAAGGGAGGAGAAAAGAGGAGAGGAGAGAAGAAATGTTCATAACGGCGTCGAAGACGCCGATATAAAACCAATCCCCTGTTGGGTCAATGAAGTGCCGTTGAAGAAGCGCGGAGCCCTTTGCAAACGCTCGGAGTTTCTATTGGGTGGAGAGAGGCCGCGCGGAGTTCCGCCCGCCCCCGTTTTCAGTGGCAGACGCCTTCAAGGACGTCCGCCACGCGGGCGGCGGCGTCCGGCGTGGCGGCGGCCCGCATCGCGGCAGACTTCGCCGCCAGTTCGTCCGGGTGCTGCGCCTTGTGGAGGATGTAGTTCGCCACGATGCGCGGGGTGAGGGCGGCCTGCGCCCCCTCGTCCGCCGCGCCCCGCTTCACGAGGGCGAGCGCGTTGAAGTGCTGATGGTCGCGCAGGGCGCTGGGCAGCGGGATGAAGAAGGCGGGCCTGCCCACGAGGGCCAGCTCGAAGATCGTCGAGGCGCCGGCGCGGCACACCACGAGGTCGGCGGAGGCGAAGGCGCGCCCCATCTCGTGCTCGAACGCCCGCACCCGCGCGTTGACGCCCGCCGAAGCGTAGCGGCCCCGCACGAACGACTCGTCCGCGGCGCCGGTCTGGTGGATGACGAAGAGCCTCTTCCCGATGCCCCGCCGCCGCCAGTCGTTCTTCACCATCACAAGCGCCTCGCTGACGATCTCGTTCACGCGGTGGGCACCCTGGCTGCCGCCCGTGACGAACACGCAGAACGCATCCGCGGGCAGCTCGTCGAACCGGGCCTGGCCCACGATCTCCGCCCGCACGGGCAGCCCCGTGAGAACCGTGTCCCGCCCCTTGAGATGCTCCGCCGTCACCTCGAACGAGATCGCCACCTTCCGCGCGTAGCGGGCCAGCCAGTCAACCGCGCGGCCCGGCACCGTGTTCGCCTCGTGCAGCACCACCGGCACGTGGTGCGCCCGCGCCGCGAGAACCGGCGGCAGGCTCGAATAGGACCCCATCGCCAGCAGCGCGTCCGGCGCGAACCGCCCCATCTCGCGGCGGCACCGCACGATCGAGACGAGGTTCGCGAGGGCGTTCTTCGCCGAGAGCGGACGCGCGCCCGTGGAGAACACCGCGCCGTCCCAGGCCTTCATCACCGAGCCCTCGATGGAGCGTCCCGAGGCCCACACCACGACCTCGTGCCCACGGGACTTCAGTTCGCGGGCCACGGCGAGCCCCGGGAAAGTGTGTCCGCCCGTGCCACCACAGGCGACGATGAATCTACGCGGCATAGCAGTCTGCCTCATTCGGAAGTTGAAGAATCACCACACGGCCACCGCGCCCAGCGCGTCGCGGAGGATCCGCCCCGCCGCCGCCTCGCGTTCATGCCGCCCCGCGCAGCCCACGACCACCACGATCACGCGGCGCCCGTCCCGGGCCGCCGTGAGGGCGATCGAAGACCCCGAGGCCGCCGTGTAGCCGGTCTTGAGCCCGTCGCACCCCGGCACGGGCGTCGCCAGGCCGTCCTTGTCGTGGCTGCCCGGCAGGAAGTAGTTGTGCGTGGCCAGGGCGAGCGGCTGGCCCGAGCCCTGCGTCACCGTGCGCGTGGCGGCGGACGTGTACTTCAGCGCGCCGTCGATCTCCACGATCCGCCGGCAGAGCTTCGCGAGGTCCGCCGCCGTGGACGTGTCGAACCCGCGCGCCTCCTTCAGCCCGGGCGGCAGCCCGTTCGGCGACTCGTAGCGGGAGGCGGCCATCCCCAGCTCCCCGGCGCGGCGGTTCATCCGCGCGACGAACGCCTGCACGAGCTCCCGCGTGTTCGCATCCGCCGGGACGGGCCCCTTGCCGCCCTTCGCGGCCCACGCGGCGTGGGCGGCGAGCGCCACCGCGCCGTCGTTCGCGCTCTTCACCATGAGCGCGAAGAGCAGATCGTCCACGCTCATCGTCTGCCCCGGCAGCAGGTCCACCTTGCTCGGCTCCATGCTCGCGGCGTAGGCGCTGCCCGCCACGCGGTCGGTCCGCGCATAGCGCCCCGCCTGAAGGTCCTCCAGCACCAGCAGAAAGGTCATCAGCTTCGTCACGCTGGCGGGGAAGGCCGTGCGGTTCGGATGGTCCGCGTAGATCACTTCGCCCGTATCGGCGTCGATCGCGATCGCGCCGCGATAGGGTGCGAGCGGCCCCGCGCCGGGCGGCGCCGACTTGCCCGTCTGCGGCGGAGGCCCCTTCCGCTTCGCCTGTGGGGCCACGGAACGCTTCGCGGCGGGCGCCTTCGCGCGCACGGCCGAAACCGCCGGACGCGCGGCGGGCCGCGCCGGTTTCGCGGCGGGCCGCGCCACCAATGTCGTCACCGCCAACAGGGCCGCAGCGGCCACCATCATGTGCTTCAGTCCACTCATACCGTCCTCAACTCCGCATCCGCTCACGCATAGCTGTGCATCCCCGTGAAAATTCGCGAGAGGTTGATCCACGTCAGCGTGAGAACAATCATCACCGCGCCGACCGCCAGCAGAGCCGACTCCGAACGCGGAGAGAGGCGTGGCCGCGCGTGGAAGTAGACCGCGTAGACGAACCACGTCGCCAGCGACCACATCTCCTTGGGATCGAACTGCCACCAGTGCCCCCAGCAGACCTTCCCCCAGACCGCGCCGAGCACGAGCCCCACCGTGAGCAGGAAGAAGCCCAGCCCCACCAGCCGCCGACCCGTCCCCAGCGCCGCGCGCACGAGCAGGATGTAGCCCAGCACATACGAGCCGACGTGCGGCACGAAGAACGGACTCTGCAACGCCGGCATCAGATGCTTCACGCGCCCGTCCATCACGAACCCGACCGGGATCATCACGAGCGCCATCAGCAGCGCGTCCACAAGCAGCGCGTGCCGTTCCCGCCGCGCGAAGAACGTGAGGACCGGGATGAGCGCCGCCGCGCACATCAGGAACTCGTAGAGGTTCTGCATCGGCGGATGGCCCGTCGCCAGTCCCCTGTGGGCCAGCATCGCGACCGCGCCGCCGAACGCAAGCGCGTGGAGGCCCCACGCCGCCTTCCCCCATCCGCCGATCTCAACAGCAGAGGCCGGGCGGGGCGCGACAACCGAGAACGCATACCCCAGCGCGCCGAGCAGGATCAGCAGCCCACCCACGGCGACGAACGGAAGGCCGACGTCCCGCACGCACTGGAGGATCGTGAAGTAGAGCGGCTCGCCCGTGTGCGGATTCTCAAGTTCCTCGTAGGAGCTCTGGTAGACCCACCAGCCGCATCTGACGAGCGGATGGTTCACGGAGATCGTCACCTGTTCGCGCGGCGCACCGTCCGGCTCGATCTCGGCGCGGCACGTGTACTGCCGCACCGTGCCCGTATCCTCCCAGCGGTCGATGGTGAACGACCGCACCGAAAGGTTGAAGCCCTCGGCGGTCGGGCCGGAGGCGACACGCCCCGTCTGCCCCGCGCGCAGGCGCAGATAGCCGTCCTCCTCGCCCGCGCATTCGTTGAGGACCCAGCCGCCCAGCACGAGGGCGAACCCGGCGTGCAGCAGCAGCACGGGCCACCGCCGCCACGACCGCACGCACGCCAGCGCCCCCCACGCGGCAAGGGCCGCGACGGCGCCGATCGCGGCGTAGTACCGCATGACCCCGAGCGCGCCCTCCGCCCCCCTGCACGCCAGAACGACGGAGAGCGCGGCGGCGACCGACAGCGCGGCGACCGCGGCCCCACGCCCCGTCAGCATCTTCCAGAGCCGCGTCACGGAACGAGCGCACCCGTCACATCGCGCACGGCGGCAAAGCCCTGCCGCTCGCAGTAGGCCGCGATGCCGTCGCAGACGCGCGCCGCCGTCGAGGGGTCCGTGAACGTCGCCGTGCCCACGGCGACCGCCGTCGCGCCCGCGAGCAGGAACTCGATGGCGTCCTTCGCCTCGTAGATTCCGCCCATCGCGAGGATCGGCAGCTTCGAGCAGGCGTGCGCGTCGTAGACGACCTTCACCGCCGCAGGGTGCACGCAGCGTCCGGAAAGGCCCCCCGTGCGGTTGCCGAGCACGGGTCGGCGCGTCTCGATGTCGATGACCATCGCGGGGATCGTGTTGATGAGCGCGAGCGCGTCGGCGCCGTTCTCCTCGCACGCGGCGACGTAGGGGCGGACGTCCGGCACGTTCGGGGCCAGCTTCACGATCAGCGGCAGCTTCGTGGCCGCGCGCGTGGCGGCGACGACCTGCGCGAGCACCGCAGGGTCCTGGCCGAAGGTGTGCCCGCCGGCCTTGACGTTCGGGCAGCTCACGTTCATCTCGATGGCCGCCACGGGCGCCCCCGCGTTCGACACGCGGCGGGCGACCTCGCCGTACTCCTCGATCGAGCCGCCCCAGATGTTGACGATCATCGGCGGCACGTTCCCAGCCCCCACCGCGGCCGAGACCGTCTCGACGTAGTGCGGCACGTAGTGCGAGACGAACGCCTCGACGCCGGGGCCCTGCAGGCCAATCGCGTTCACCAGGCCGCCGACCACCTCCGTGTGGCGCGGCATCGGGTTGCCCGGCCACGTGTCGAGCCGCACGCCCTTCGCGGTCACCGCGCCGAGCTTCGCGTAGTCCAGCATCCCCACGTACTCGGGGCCATACCCAAACGTGCCACTCGCGGTGGCCACGGGCGTCCGCATCCGCAGGCCGCCAAGATTCACGCTCAAGTCTACCATATGATGTCCTCCGCCTTGAAGACGGGCCCGTTCACGCAGCAGCGGGCGTTGAACTCAGAGCCGTCCGGAAGCCTGATCTTCTGAATGCACGCGAAGCACGCGCCCACGCCGCACACCATATGGCGGTCCATCGAGATCCAGCCCGGCATCCCCGTGCCCGTCGCACGCTGGGCGACGGCCTTGAGAAGACCGTCCGGGCCGCAGGTGAAGAGCTCGAACGCCTCACCCTTCTGCCGCAGCTCGATGAGCACGTCGTCCAGCGGGTCCACCACGAACCCCTTCGCGCCGGCGCTGCCGTCGTTCGTCGCCGTGCGCACCTCCACGCCCATCACCGCGAAGCGGTCGAGCGCCAGCAGGTCGCTCTTCGTGCGGCCCCCCACGAACAGAATCGGCTTCAGCCCGGCCGCCACGAACCGCCGCGCGAGGAAGTGGAGCGGCGCCACGCCGTAGCCGCCGCCCACGAGCAGCGGCACGCCCGTGCAGGTCTCGGGGAAGCCATGGCCGAGCGGACCCTCCACCATCACCGTGTCGCCCACCTGCGCCGTCGCGAGCGCCGCCGTGCCGCGCCCCACGACCTTGTACATGATCGTCACGCGGCCGTCGCAGGCGTCGAACACGCTGAACGGACGCCGCAGGGCGCTCGCCTCAAGCCCCGGCACACGCACGTGCACGAACTGCCCCGGCGTCAGGTCGGCCGCCAGCCCCGGCGCGTCGAGCACGAGGAACCGATAGCCCGGCCCAGCCTCCTCATGCACCGCAATCTTCGTCTCTTCGTCTCGCTGCATCGTTCAATCTCCCGTTTTGTCGGGGGAAGTATAGCATAAAAGCGGCGCGGCTCTCACCCCGCGACCAGAAAGGCCCCGTACGCCGCGCAGGTGGCGGCGCAGGCGACGAGCGGCAGGCTCAGGCGGAAGAACGCGAGCACGATCGCCGTCACCGCCCCCGCCAGCGCCGGCACGGGCACGGTTCCCGGGAACGCCGCGGCGGGGTCCGTCGCGTAGAAGACGTCCGGGAAGATCATCGCCGAGAGAAGTGCGTAGGGCATGTATTCGAGCAGCGCCACGAGATAGGGGTTGCGCAGCGGCCGCCGCAGCAGCACGAGCGGGACGACGCGCAGCAGGTACGTGACGACGGCCGTCACGACGATGAGCCCGAACAGAGTCCCCCTGTCACACCAGCTCGGCATGGTCCGCCTCCACCTTCTTCGGAAACAGAACGGCCGCCACGACCGCGCTCGAAACGCCGGCGATCAGCGTGATCCAGCCGACGTCGAGCCCCGTCGGCAGCAGGCGCAGACCCACGCTCGCCACGGCGGCCAGCCCCACACACAGGAGCGCCGGACGGCTCCCGCGCGCCTCGGGGAGGATGATCGCGAGGAACATCGCGTAGAGGGCGAGCCCCAGCGATCGCTGAAAGGATTCCGACATGATTCCGCTCGTGCGGTCCCAGGCCCCGAGGATCGTGCCGCCCACCCAGCCCGACCACGAACAGACCGTCAGCCCCATGTAGTAGGCAAACGTCAGCGGCCGCGTCTGCTTCACCGCCACGCCCACGATCTCGTCCGTGTCGCCCATGGCCATCAGCATCCGCTTCAGCGGGCCGACCGACGCCGGCAGCCGCTGCGCGACCGCCAGCGCCATCAGCACGTAGCGCAGGTTGAACACGAGGACCGCCAGCACGATCGCGAAGTAGGAGCCGTTCTTCTCCAGCAGATTCACCACCGCGAACTGCCCCGTGCCCGAGACGTGCGTCATGCTCATCAACAGCGGCGACCAGAACGGATGCCCCTGCTGACGGCAGGTGATGCCGAAGGCGAACGCAACCGCCAGATAGCCGAAGAAGATCGGCAGCGCGTCGATCAGCCCCCGGCGGAAGTCACGACGCGGCGCAGGCTGTTCGGCGGCGTCCATCAGAGGAACAGGCCCCCCAGCCAGCCGAACACGACGCCGAACACGTAGACCGTCGCCAGGATGCCGAGGTTCTGCAGGATGTGGCGGTGCGTGCGGAAGAGCACGAGAAGCCCCATGCCGGCCCCCGTCAGGGACGACGCCATGAGCGCGCCCGGCGACATGCACTCCCGGGAGTAGAGCTCCGCGCAGGCGACCGAGGCCGCGCAGTTCGGCACCAGCCCCACAAGCCCCCCCAGCAGCTCGCCGACGCCGGACTTGTTGAACAGGCCGCTGTCGCCCTTCAGGAACGTCTCGCCCCCGCAGAAGTGGAGCGCCAGCTCGACCAGTCCCGAGACGATGAGGATGAAGACGAATATCTCCGCCGTGTGGATCAGCGCGGGCACGACGATGCCCTTCCGCGCCTCGCAGCTGCAGCGGCTGTGCTCGCAGAGTTCGGCCACGTGCGGCGAGGGGCCGCGCCGGCCAATGCAGTAGAGGAATGCGTTCACGGCGAACCCCGCGCAGACCGCGAACAGCACCTTGAGCCCGACGACCCGGCAGAGGAAGGAAACCGGCACCTGCTTGGAGAGCAGCACGGGAATCAGCTCGTCGGAGGTCGAAAGGAAAACGGCCACGAGGGTGCCCGCCGTGACCACGCCGCCCGCATACAGCGAGGCGACCGCGGCCGAGAAGCCGCACTGGGGCACAACCCCCGCTGCGGCCCCGAAGAACGGGCCCCATTGACTGACGCGCCCGAGCTTTCGCTCGAGCGCATCCCCCGCGTGTGCCTCCACCCACTCCAGCACCAGATAGGCCGGAAAGAGGAATGGCAGCAGCAGCAGGTTTTCTACCAGGAAGTCGATCACGCCGGGGCAATCGCTTCGTTCGGGCAGGTCGCCGCGCAGGCGCCGCAGTCAACGCACTTGTCGGCGTCGATCGTGTAGGG
>JBJEWG010000256.1:0-7230 GCA_051884935.1 Kiritimatiellia bacterium
GGATAGTTCTGACCGCCTTCACCGGCGGAGCGGATGATGCAGTTCGAAACGACGACGTCCATCCCCTGCACGCTCAGATTCGCGCCATAGGCATAGTCACTGGCCTTTTTGCCGTTCTGGAACGTGATGCCGTGCACGACGAGAGAGCCCGCGAGGCGGACGCATTCCGTCTTGGCTTCGCCGTCGATGACGACGTCCTCGGGTTTTCCCGTCTCGCCGCGGATGGTTCCGCTTCTGTTTGAATGCAGGGTGCCGTTCTCGCTCTCTCTCTGGGACTTGATCGCCTGAAGGTGGTATGTGCCTTTCTTGAGGACAATCTCGCGTCCGGCGGCGTTGAGCCAGGTGTCGAGAAGATCCTGAATGCAGCGTTTGGGCTTATCGGTCGTTCCGGGGTTTGCGTCGTCGCCGTCCGGCGCCACGTAGATGGTTTCGGCGCCCGACGGCACCGCGACGAGGCCGCACGCCAGCAACAGCGCGGCCGAAAGGGCTTTCAGGTTGAACGGAGCTTTCATATGTGGGTGTGAGAATCGATTGTGAATGTGACTGCCAAGTGTGTCTGATGAACTTAAACGCCATAATGTGAGCCAATTGCGCTAAATTATACATCAACCGCCGTCTCCGTGTCAAGCAGGCCGGGTGATTCCAAGATCGAGAGGGGCACGGCGGACAGGCGAGAGCGGCGGATAGCCCGCGCGCGCGTGACCTTATATACATATGCACGGGGCCGAGTGGTGGTTGTTGCCACTCACGTGCGCCATTCGGGCACACAGAGGGGCCTCATACCGACATCCTCCGGAGGGTCGCCGACCCCCGGGCCTTGGGTCGCCGACCCAAAGAATTCTGTCGCCCGACAGAAAGTTTTCTGTCGCCCGAGGGAAAGTTTTCTGTCGCCCGACAGAATTTCTTCCGCTGGGCAGTGGAATTTTTTCCGTCGGGCGACGGAATTCCGTCCCTCGGCCCCGAGTTATGCCGATGAGCCGACCAAAGTTGTGCCGATGACCGACCCCGAGTTATGCCGATGAGCCGACCCGAGTTATGCCGATGAGCGACCCCGAGTTATGCCGATGACTCGACCCTCCCCTGCGACGGGTTTTGTAATGCCGGGGGCGGGTAGTTACATTTTCTGTCACGGCCGAGGCGGGAAAGGCGGGTTAAAGGGGGAGGTTGGGCCTTGGCACGGGAATTGCTAGAGGGTTCGACGTGAAAGGAACACTCCGATGAACGAAGAAACCCGCAAAGCAACTGATTTCGGGGCCGACGTGTTCGGCGCCGAGGCCATCCAGAAGTATCTGTCGAAAGAGACCGCAAAGTCGCTTCTTTCGACGATTCAGGCCGCCACGCCGCTCGATCCTTCGATCGCGGGCGAGGTCGCGCATGGCATGAAGCAGTGGGCGCTCGACCGCGGCGCCACGCACTACACGCACTGGTTCCTCCCGCTCACCGGCTCGACGGCCGAAAAGCACGATGCCTTCCTTGAGATGAAGGACGGCGAGCCGATCCTCTCCTTCTCCGGCAAGAACCTGATCGTGGGCGAGCCGGACGCTTCGAGCTTCCCCTCGGGGGGCATCCGCTCCACGTTCGAGGCGCGCGGCTACACGGCCTGGGACCCCACGTCCCCCGCCTTCATCAAGCGCCACGCGAACGGCGCGACGCTCTGCATCCCGACGGCGTTCTGCGCCTACACGGGCGAGGCGCTCGACCAGAAGACGCCGCTGCTGCGGTCGATGCAGACGCTCGCCGCGGCCACGAAGCGGCTGATGAAGTGCTTCGGGAAGGGCGAGGAGCGCGTGACGATCACGCTCGGGCCGGAGCAGGAGTACTTCCTCGTCGACCGGAAGTTCTACGAGGAGCGTCCCGACCTCGTGATGACGGGCCGCACGCTCTTCGGCGCGCCGAGCCCGAAGGGGCAGCAGCTTGAGGACCACTACTTCGGCTCGATCCGCGCGCGCATCCTCAACTTCATGAACGAGGTCGAGAAGGAGCTCTGGCGGCTCGGCATCCCGGCGAAGACGCGCCACAACGAGGTCGCGCCGGCCCAGTTCGAGCTCGCGCCGATGTTCGAGGAGCTGAACCTCGCCTGCGACCACAACATGCTCGTGATGGAGGTGCTGCGGCAGGTGGCGGAGCGCAACGGGCTCGTCTGCCTGCTCCACGAGAAGCCGTTCGCGGGCGTCAACGGGTCCGGCAAGCACAACAACTGGTCCGTCGCCTACGGCGGCGTGAACCTGCTGAACCCCGGCAACGACCCCCACCAGAACGCCATCTTCCTCACGACGCTCTGCGCCGTGATCGAGGCCGTTGACAGGCACGCGGACCTGCTGCGCGCGTCGGTGGCCGCCGCCGGCAACGACCACCGCCTCGGCGCGAACGAGGCGCCGCCGGCCGTCATCTCGATCTATCTCGGCGACCAGCTGGCGGACGTGGTGGCCCAGCTTGAGAAGGGCGTGCCGAAGAGCTCGAAGCACGCGGGGATGATGAAGATCGGCGTCTCGACGCTGCCGTCGCTGCCGAAGGACGCGACGGACCGCAACCGCACGTCGCCGTTCGCCTTCACGGGCAACAAGTTCGAGTTCCGCGCGCCCGGCTCGGCGGTCTCCTGCGCGCTGCCGAACACGGTGCTGAACACGGTGATCGCCGAGGCGATGGACCGCATCGCCGCCGAGCTGGAGGCCTCGGGCGTGGTGGGCCGGAACGAGCCCGGCAAGCACACGGCCGCGTTCCACGAGAAGCTGCAGGGTATCCTCCAGGAGATCGTGAGGACGCACGGGCGCGTGCTCTTCAACGGCGACGGCTACACGGTGGGCTGGCTTGAGGAGGCGGCGCGGCGGGGGCTGCCCAACGCCGCGACGACGCCCGAGGCGCTGAAGGCGTTCACCCGCCCGGAGAACGTGGCGGTCTTCGAGAAGGCCGGCGTCTTCAACGCCCGCGAGCTCGCGTCCCGCTACGAGATCGCGATGGCCGACTACCGGACGAAGGTGCTCATCGAGGGCAACACCGCGCTGGACATCGCGCGGACGATGCTGGTGCCCGCCGTACGGGCCGAGTACCTGGAGGTCGTGAGGGCCTACAACGAGACGGACGCCAGCAACGTCAAGGTCGCGATGGACGTTCTCAACGGGCAGACGCTGGCCCTCGGGAAGGGTCTCGCGGCGCTTCAGGCGGGCGTGGACGGCCTGCAGGGGGCCGTCGCGGCGGGCGACGCGGGCGAGATCCTCGCGAAGATGGGCGACCTGCGCGCGGCGGCCGACGGGCTGGAGCAGATCGTCGCCGACGCGCGGTGGCCGCTGCCGAAGTACCGCGAGATGCTGTTCCTCTACTGAGGGGCGGAAGGCGGGCCATGTCCGACGCGATCAGGCACGAATGCGCGGTGGCGCTCCTCGTCCTCAGGAAGAGGGGCGCCGCCGACGGGGCGACGAAGCTCTCGCTTCTCCTTGAGAAGCAGCACAACCGGGGGCAGGACGGCGCGGGCGCCGTCACGCTCTCGCTGAGCCCCGAGGCGGGCCGGCCCGCGTACTGCGAACTCAAATCGGCGAGCGACACCCCGCTCGCCGATCTGCTTGGGCAGATCGCCCGCCGCCGGTCGCTGCCGGAGGAGCGCATCTTCCTGGGGCATCTGCGCTACGCGACCTACGGGAAGGGCGACGTCGGCTTCTGCCATCCGTTCGTCCACCGCGCGGCGCGCCTCTCCCGCACGCTCTTCCTCGCGGGCAACTTCAACCTGACCAACACGCGCGCGCTCTTCGACGCATACGTGGAGATGGGGAAGTTCCCGGAGAGCGAGGCGGACGGCTACCTGATCTGCGAATGGCTCGCATCGACGATGCTCGCGGTCGAGATGGAGCGGCCGAAGGGGGCGGACCGGGGGGAGATTCTCGTCGAGGCGCTGCGGCGGCTGCTGCCCCGGCTGGACGGGGCGTTCACGCTCTGCGGCATGACGGGGGACGGGTGGAGCTTCGCCGTGCGCGACGCACACGGCATCCGCCCCGGGTGGTGCCTCGTCACCGACGCGGTGGCCGTCGTGGCGTCCGAGCGGCCCGCCATCCAGGCGGCGTTCAACTGCGGGACGGAGGATGTGCGGGAGCTTGAGCCCGGCGTCGCGCGCATCATCTCGCCGACGGGGGCCGTCGCGTCCGCGCGCGTGCTGCCGAAGGCGGAGCGGCGGAGCTGCGTCTTCGAGCGGATCTACTTCTCGCGGGCCAACGACGCGGCGATCCACGCCGAACGCAAGGCGCTCGGCGCCGCGCTCGCGCGGCCGCTGCTCGACGCGGTGGGGTACGACCTCGACCACACCTTCTTCAGCTACATCCCCAACTCGGCGCAGGTCGCGTTCCACGGCCTCCTGCAGGCGCTGTGGACGGAGGGACTCGCGGAGGGGCGCCCCGTGCGGTTCGGGCAGATCGCCGTCAAGGACGCGAAGTTCCGCACGTTCATTGCCGACGCCGCGGCCCGCCGCGAGTTCTACCAGCACGTCTACGACGTGACGTATGGGCTGATCCGTCCGGGCGAGGACACCCTCGTGGTGCTGGACGACTCGATCGTGCGCGGCAACACGATGAAGAACGCGATTCTGCCGATGCTGGACCGTCTGGGGCCGAAGCGCATCGTCGTCGCCTCGTCCGCGCCGCCGATCCTCTTCCCGGACTGCTACGGCATCGACATGTCGACGCTGGGCGAGCTCGTCGCCTTCCGCGCGCTGGTGAACCTCGCCGGCGCGGGGGCGCTCACGAAGGAGACGGACCTGCGCGAGCTCGCGGCGCGGTTCCCCCTCGCGGACCTCTCGGCCGAGGTGGCCCGCCTCATCACGCCGGCGGGGATGCGGGCGAAGGTGGACGTGGTGTTCCAGAGCGTCGAGGCGCTGCGGGCCGCCTGCCCGGACACAACGGGCGACTGGTACTTCACGGGCCGCTATCCGACGCCCGGCGGGGAGCGCGTGCTGCGCCGCTCCCTCGCGAACTTCCTGGACCGCCGCGAGGGCCGCTCCTACTAGCCCCGCGACTTCACGGGATGAAACGGATTCCGCACGGCTTTACGGGCCGTGTAACGAAATCGGGGCGACGGGCGCCGTTCCCGCGCTGGCACGGCCTCTGCTAAAGGGAAGGCAGTGAAAGGAACAAACACATGAAACTCATCATCGCCTACATTCAACCCGAACGGCTCAACGCCGTGAAGCAGGCTCTGTACGAACGCGAGGTCTACAAGATGTCCGTCTCGAACGCGCTGGGCTGCGGACAGCAGAAGGGATATCTGCACCAGTACCGCGGCGCGATCGAGGAGGTGACGCTGCTGAAGAAGCTTCGCCTCGCGATCGCCGTGAACGACGACTACGTCGAGAAGACGGTCGAGGGAATCATCGCGGGCGCGCGGACGGGCGACATCGGCGACGGAAAGATATTCGTCCTCCCGATGGCCGAGTGCATCCGCATCCGCACGGGCGAGAAGGGTCCGGCGGCGATCGGATAAACGAACTGCAATCATCAAACGTGAGAGGAGATTAAGATGAAGAAGATGCTGATGGCCGGCGCTGTGGCCGCGGGGCTTGTCGGGGCGGCGAACGCCGCGGGCGTGGAGGTCAGGAACGCGCAGCAGGTCCAGGACAATCTGGACATCGTGTGGACCCTCGTCGCGGGCATTCTCGTGTTCACGATGCAGGCGGGCTTCGCGCTCGTCGAGACGGGCTTCACGCGGGCGAAGAACGCGGCGAACATCATGATGAAGAACCTGATGGACTTCTCCGCCGGCTCGATCGCCTTCTGGCTGGTCGGGTCCGCGCTGATGTTCGGCGCCGACGCCTGCGGGCTCTTCGGGAAGAGCGGGTTCCTGATGGACGTCTTCCAGGGCGGCCCGGGGTGCTGGAACTGGACGATGATGATCTTCCAGACCATGTTCGCCGCCACGGCGGCCACGATCGTCTCGGGCTGCGTGGCGGAGCGAATCGAGTTCAAGAGCTATCTAATCTACTCGATACTCGTCTCGGCGCTCGTCTACCCGATCTCGGGGCACTGGGCCTGGGGCTCGCTCATGGGCGATGGTTCCGCCGGCTGGCTCTCGAAGCTGGGGTTCCACGACTTCGCCGGCTCCACGGTCGTCCACTCGGTCGGCGGCTGGATCGGCCTCGCGGGCGCCATCATGCTGGGGCCGCGCATCGGCAAGTACCGGCATGACGGCAGGGCGAATCCGATTCCGGGCCACAACCTCGTGATGGGCACCCTCGGCGTGTTCCTTCTGTGGATCGGCTGGTTCGGCTTCAACCCCGGCAGCTACACCCAGGGTATTGGCGACATCAGCCGCGTGGCGATGACCACCAACCTGGCTGCCTGCTCCGCGACCTGCGCCGCTCTGGCGACCGCGTGGATCATCACTGGCAAGCCCGACCTGACCATGGCCCTCAATGGCTCCCTCGCGGGTCTCGTGGCCATCACCGCTCCGTGCGACATCGTCACCCCCGGCGCCTCGCTGATCATCGGCATCATTGGCGGCGTGCTCGCGGTCCTCTCGGTGTACTTCTGGGACAAGCTCCACGTGGATGATCCCGTCGGTGCGGTTTCGGTCCACCTGGTCAACGGTGTGTGGGGCACGATCGCGTGCGGCCTCTTCGCGGCGGAGAAGACCCTCGGCATCGGCGACGCCTCGACCGGACTCTTCTACGGTGGTGGCTTGCACAGCACCCTCGTGCAGCTCGTCGGCATCGCGGCGGTTGGCGCCTGGGCCTTCGGCTGCGGCATGGTGATCTTCTTCATCCTGAAGAAACTCGGCATCCTCCGCGTCAACCCGAAGACCGAGCTCAAGGGCCTCGACGTGGCCGAACACGGTCAGGACGCCTACGCCTCCTTCCAGTTCTTCTCGAACATGTAAGAGGCAGAACGCGAACCTCGGCGCGTGAAAGAGACGGGAGCGCCGTTCCGGGAAACCGGGACGGCATCCCTGTTTTGTGAACTCCGCCAGTATAAAGACGATCTGGGATTTATCATGTGCAGATTGCAAAGAGAGTTTGTCCGTGTTGCCGCCGCGGTTCCGCTGGTCCGGCCTGCGGATGTCGGCGCGAATCTGGAGTCCATCCGCGGTCTTTTACGCGATGCCGCTGCGGAGTGCGCTCAGGCTGTCGTCTTCCCCGAGTTGTGTCTGACGGGCTATACCTGCGCGGATCTCTTCTACCAGTCGTATCTGCTGGATTCCGCCGAGCGGGCGCTGGCGGACCTGGTTCCTGCCTGTGGAGACATGTTGGTGGCGGTG
>JBJEWG010000257.1:0-32905 GCA_051884935.1 Kiritimatiellia bacterium
GCGAACCGGAACTGGCGGCCGACCTGGTCGACCGCGGCATCGTGCTCTCCGGCGGTAGTTCGCTGCTGCGGGGCCTCGACAGGCTGATCGCGCAGGAAACGGGTCTGCCCGTGACTTTGGCGGACGATCCCCTGTCGGCGGTGGCCGAGGGGGCGGGCGTTGTGATGAGCGAGTTGGACTTCCTCTCAAAGAACAAGAAGGCCTAGCGTGTGGGCGGTCCTTCTCCCCAGCCACGGAATAGGAGAAGGATTTGACAGGTAGAACAGGATTGATCGCCGCCTGCGGCGCGGTTGTCGCCCTCGGGCTCTGGCTCGTGTGCGGGCGAAGCGTCGTCAAGGAGGCCGTGTACCCCGTCGAGAACGGGCGGGTGGCGTTCGCCCGCACGGCGGGAACCTGGCTGAAGGGCTTCCTCGGCCGGGGCGGCGTCGCCGTGGAGAACAGCCGCCTCAAGATCGAGAACGACGCCCTGCGCATGCTTCGGACGGACGTCCTTCAGCTGGCGGACGAAAACGCGCGCCTGCGCGCCATGCTGGGCCTCGACGCGCCGCACAACCCCTTCCCCACCAACCGCTGGCTCTGCGCGCCCGTGCTGAGCCAGAACGGCGTGGGCGGCGTGCGCAGTCTCATCCGCGTGGGACGCGGCAGCGCGGACGGCGTGACGACGAATGCCGCGGTGGCGGTGCCAGACGGGCTCGTGGGGCGCGTCGAGCAGGTCTCGCGCCGCACGGCCGACATCCGCCTGATCACGGATCCCTCCGTAAAGGTCTCCTGCGACGTGGAGACCGAAGACGCGGCGTTCGGCGCCGTGCGTGGCATTCTCGAAGGCGGCGGCGCGCGCCCGGTGCGCGCGGAATCCGGCGCCTCCATCCTCTACGTCATCGAACCGCTCCGCGTGCGACATCTGAGACGGCGGCCCCGGCTGCCCGCGCGCGCGCGCGTCATCACGAACGGTCTGGGCAGGGTCTACCCGCGCGGGCTGACGGTCGGCTTCCTGATCGATGGACAGGACGAGGACGAAACCGTACTTGAACGCGAGGGGGACGTGGTGCCGGCCGTCGATTTCCCCGCGCTGGAGAACGTGTTCATCCGCCGTGAAGACTAGGGTCGTCCAGTGCCTGTTCATTCTGCTCTGCACGGTTCTCACGGCCGCGCTGCAGGACATGCTGCCCGCCTTCGGCGGCGTGAAGCCCCCCCTGCTGCTCGCCCTCACCCTCCACTGGGCCTTTACCGAAGAGCTCCCCGACGCGCGCGACCGGACGGCGGAGCAGACCTCGCCCTTCGCCGTGAGGTGGGCCTTCGCCGCCTTGCTCGCCGGAGCCTGCGAGGACGCACTCAGCGAGTTCCCGGTCGGCTGCGCGACGGGCTTTCTGCTGCTCGCGGGCGTCGCCGCGCGCCTGCTGCGCACCGAGGCGGACGGGCTGCACCCCGCCACGCTGGGACTCATCGCGACGATGGCCGCGGCGCCTCTCCATGAAGTGTGGCTCGCCGTGTGGGGCGTCGCCGGGGACGATCCGGGCCTCGTCATCCGATTCTTCGCCAGCACCCTCCCGGCCGCGCCGACCGGCGCGCTCGTCTTTCTCGCGCTGCCGTTCGTCGAACGGCACGTAGGCTTCAACGGACCCGACGCGGAGGGGAGGATCGCATGAAGACCTCGCCCTGGTTCGTGCTGGCGCTCGCGGCGCTCTTCGTCTTCGGGGAGTTCGTGCTGGCCGTCTCGCTCTTCCGCCTGCAGGTGCTGAACGTGGCGGACTTCAAGGAAGAGCAGACCATCCAGACCACGCGGCGCGTGCGCGTGCCGGGTCTGCGGGGGCGGATTCTCGACCGAAACGGGGACGTGCTCGCCGAGTGCCGCCCGAGCCGCTGCATCCGCTGCGACCTGGAACGCTTCCAGCGCCGCGGCGCCGCGAGCAACACCGTCGCCGCGGTCGATGCGGCGCTCGACCGCCTCGCGGCGATGCTGGAGAGCCCGCGCCAGGTCTCGACGGCGCAGATCGCCCGTCATGTCCAGACGGCCAGCGCCGTGCCCCTCACGGTGTGGCAGGACCTTGACGAGACAACCTTCGCCCGCTTCTGCGAGCGCGCCCACGACTTCCCCGGCTTCGAGGACTTCATCGAGTCCGAACGCGCCTACCCCAACGGCGAACTCGCCGCGCACGTGCTCGGCTTCACGGGGCGCGGCGACCCCGAGGGCGAGGGCGACGGACCCGTCTACTACAGCGAGAAGGAACTGCGCGGGCGCGAGGGCGTGGAGGGGTTCTACAACAGCTTCCTCGCGAGCGTCTCCGGCGAGCGGCGCGTCTTCGTCGATGCGCGCGGGTTCAGCATCTCGAAGGCGAACCGGGCCCTCATCTCGGCGGAGACGGCCAACGGCGACGTCGCCCCGGTCGACGGGCTGGACCTCACGCTCACACTCGACATCTCGATCCAGCGCGCCGTCGAACGCGAGCTTGAGGGCGTGACGGGCGCCGCCGTGGTGCTCGACCCCCGCGACGGCGCGGTGCTCGCCATGGCCAGCGCCCCCACGTTCAACCCGAACGACTGCGTGCCGCGCCTTACGCCCGCCGTCTACGCCTCCCTCACGAACGCGCCCGCGAAGCGGGGGCAGAACCGGGCCATCTCCGAGGCGTATGCCCCCGGCTCCACCTTCAAGCCCATCACCGCGCTGGCCGGCCTCGCGACCGCCTGGATGCCGGAGGACGAATACGACTGCCTGGGCGTCTACCGCCTCGGGAACCTGCGCCTCCACTGCTGGGACCGCTACGGGCACGGCCCCGTCAACATGCGCCAGGCGCTCGAACACAGCTGCAACACCTTCTTCTGCAACCTCGGAACCGCCGTCGGCTCGAACGCCGTCATCACCGCCGCGCGCGCCTTCGGGCTCGGCCGCGTAACGGGAATCGACCTGACGGGCGAGACGCCCGGCGTGGTGCCGGACGACGCCTGGAAGGTGCAGCACTACGGCGACCGCTGGTATCCCGGCGACACCTGCCAGATGTGCATCGGCCAGGGAATGCTGCTCGTGACCCCGCTCCAGATGGCCGTGGTGGCGGGCGCCCTCGCGACGGGCGGTCGTGCCTATCGCCCCTACCTGCACGCACGCGCCGCCGGCACGCGCGCGCCCGAGCCGGCGTGGGTGGCGCACTACCCCGCCGAATACTTCGACCTCGTGCGCGGGGGCATGAAGGACGTCGTCGAGACCGGCACGGGGCGCAACATCCTCGTGCGGACCGAACCCAGCCTGACGGGCGGACGCTGGCGGCGCCACCGCCTGAACGTGGACTGTGGCGGCAAGACCGGCACCGCCGAAATCGGCCGCGGCGCCACCAAGCGCAAGAACACCTGGATCATCGCCTTCGCGCCGTTCGAGAACCCCACCGTCGCCATCGCGATGATCGTCGAGCGCGGCGAGTCCGGCGGCAAGACCGTCGCCCCCCGCGTCCACAACGTGCTCGCGGCGATCTTCGGGGAAACGGAAATCGTGTCCGGCCGCGCCGCCGCGCGCACGGACTACAGGGGAGGGGACTGACGGCATGAAGGACTTCCTCTCCAAGTTCCGGCGGATGGACTGGACGCTGACGCTCTGCGTGCTGGCGCTCATCGTCCTGGGGACGGTCTTCATCTGGAGCGCGGGCAGCGCCCGCCAGTCCGTCGCGTTGCAGTCGATCTGGATCACCCACGCCTACACCGCGGGCTTTGGCGTGCTGCTCTACTTCGCCTTAGCGTCCATCGACTACCGCAAGCTGCTGGACTGGGCGGCCACGCCCTGCTACGTCGTCTCGCTGGCGCTGCTGGTGGCCGTGCTCGTCTTCGGCGCGAAGGTCTACGGCGGTCGCCGCTGGCTCTGGTTCTTCCAGCCCAGCGAACTCGCGAAGCTCGCGGTGCTGCTGTTCGTGGCGCATCTCTTCGGCCGCCCGGGGCGGGGGAGCTTCCGCTGGTTCGCCGCGGGCGTGCTCGCCCTCGGGACGCCGGCCCTGCTCATCCTCGCGGAGCCGGACCTCGGCACCGCGCTCGTGCTCGTGCCGGCGGTCATCGCGATGCTGCTCGCGGCGCGCGTCTGGACGAGGGGCCTCGTGACGCTGCTCCTCGCGGGACTGCTGGCCGTGGGCGCCGTGCTCGGCACCGTCTACGTTGCCGAGCACCAGACGGACGCGGCCCGCAAGGCCCGCATCTACGCCCACCTGCCCCTGCGCGAGCACCAGCTCAAGCGGCTGCGCGTGTTCCTCTTCCCCGACCGCGACATTCAGGGCGCTGGCTACAACCTGCGGCAGGCGCAGATCTCGATCGGCTCGGGGTCCCTGTGGGGCAAGGGCCTCAAGAAGGGTTCGCAGAAGACGCTCGGCTACCTGCCGCCCTCCGTCTCGATGAACGACTTCATCTTCGCCGTGCTCGCGGAGGAGGCCGGCTTCATGGGGGCCCTCGCGATGCTCGCGCTCTTCCTCGGCGTGCTGCTCTCGGGCGTGAAGATCGCCTTCCGTTCGGGCAACGACCGCGGGCGGCTGCTCGTGGTCGGCGTCACCATGCTCATCTTCTGCCACCTCTACGTCAACGTCGCGATGTCGATCGGCCTCATGCCCATCACCGGCCTGCCGTTGCCGTTCATCAGCGCGGGCCGCACCTTCCTCGTCGTCCTGCTCATGGCGCTCGGGATCGTGCAGAGCGTCAACGTGCACAGGAAGGCGGAGGACTGAACCATCTGTCGTCATCACGCAGCCATGCAATCAACTTAACCCAACACCAACTTAATCCAAACAGATTCCAAGGAGAATACATCATGTCGGTCATCGAAACAGTCGTGAGCACGGTCAAGAACTGGCTCAAGCGAAACAAGCTGAAACGCGAGATCATCGTAAACGTCGAAAAGCTCGAAACGCGCGTCGCGGTATTGGAGAACGGGCGGCTCGAAGAGTATATGGTCGAGCACCCCGAGGACGAGCGGCTCGTGGGCTGCGTCTTCAAGGGGCGCATCCAGAACCTGCAGGACGACCTGCAGGCCGCCTTCGTCGATATCGGCCTCAAGAAGAACGCCTTCCTCCACTACTGGGACATGCAGCCCGACGTGGACGCCTTCCTCGACGAGATCGACAGCGTCGACGAGGAGTCCGGCGAACAGAAGAACGGCGGCAAGGGCGGCCGGAACGGCAAGGGCGGCAAGAACGGCGGCCGCCGTCGCGGAAAGGCCCCGCGCCTCACCACCGAGGAAATCCACGAGAAGTTCAAGCCCGGCTCCGAGATCATCGTCCAGGTCACCAAGGGGCCGATCTCCACGAAGGGGCCGCGCGTCACCACGAACCTCTCCATTCCCGGGCGCTACCTCGTGATGATGCCCGGCACGAAGACGCGCGGCGTGAGCCGCAAGATCGGCGACGCCGCGGAGCGAAAGCGCCTCAAGAAGATTCTCGACAGGCTGCTGCTGCCCGAGGACGTGGGCCTCATCGTGCGCACCGCCGGCGTCGGCGCCAAGGGCACCTCGTTCGTGCGCGACATGCGGAACCTCCTCGAAAGCTGGCACGAGCTTCAGGGCAACGTCAAGAACCTCCGCACGCCCTGCTGCATCTGGCAGGAGCCGGACCTCGTCGAGCGCGTCGTGCGCGACTGGCTCACGGAGGACATCGACAGCGTTCTCGTTGACGACGAGAAGACCTTCGAGAAGCTCCGCGACGTCACGAGCCGCATCTCGCGCCGCGCCAAGGGCAAGGTCCGCCGCTACGAGGGCGCGGAGAACGTCTTCGAGCGCCTTGGCGTGGAGCGCCAGCTGCACGACGCCTTCAACCGCCAGGTGAAGCTCAAGTCCGGCGGCTACCTCGTCATCGACGAGACCGAGGCGCTCATCGCCGTGGACGTGAACACCGGCCACCACAAGGGCAAGGGATCGCAGGAGGACGCGATTCTCGAAGTCAACCTAGAGGCCGTGGAGGAGGTCGCCCGCCAGCTGCGCCTGCGCAACATCGGCGGCCTCGTCGTGCTCGACCTCATCGACATGAAGAGCCGCAAGCACCAGAAGCAGGTCTACCGCGCGCTCAAGGAGGCCCTCAAGCGCGACCGCGCCCGCACGAACGTGCTGGAGATCAGCGAGCTCGGCCTTCTCGAAATGAGCCGCCAGCGCCACGAGGAGTCGATCCTCTCCATGCTGTCGAGCACCTGCCCGTGCTGCGGCGGGCACGGCGTCGTCAAGAGTCCGCTCGCCGTCTCCATCGAGCTCCAGCGCCAGCTCACGTCCATCCTCCGCAAGGCCGACGCCGAGAAGCGGCCGATCGTCCCGAAGATCGTCATCGCCCCCGCCGTCATGCAGCGCCTCCGCACGGAGGACGCGCAGATCCTCGCCGAGCTGCAGGCCCGCCACAACACGAAGCTCACCTTCGTCTCGGAGCTGCACCGCCACCCCGAGACCTATTCCATCCTAGACGCGGAAAGCGGCCGCGTGCTATACTCTTCGGGTGCCGGCCGCCCGACGGTGTGACGTCGGTCTGTCCGGTCCGTCGTGCGAACCAGAATCCGAAACAAGTTACGGGAAAGAACAGTATGAAGCTCCGTCTAGTTCTGCTTTCCGCGCTCGCCGCGGCGGCAGCGCACGCGCAGTATCTGGAATATCTCCATCCCGCCGAGGTGAAGCCCAGGGAGGCGGCCGTTCGCGATTCCGGCGAACTGCGCGTCTCGGGCGACTACATGAGCGCGAACCGCAACACGGGGGAGCTTCTCGCGACGGGCCACGTCACGGCCGTCTCCAGGCCGTACAGCTTCCGCTCTCAGCGCGTGGCCCGCACGGCGGACGGCATCTACTCGTTCGGCGCGGATGCGTTCGCCACCACCTGCACGAATGACGTCGAGGACCTCCACTGGGGCCTGAAGGGCGACTTCACCTATATTCAGGACCAGGCGATCCTCGCAAAGGACGTCTGGCTCTACCACTGGGGCCTCCCCGTCGCCTGGCTGCCCATCTGGTACCAGCCGCTCAACACGGACTACGGCCTGCGCGTCGTGCCCGGCTATCGTTCGCGCTGGGGCGGCTTCGTCCTGACGAAGTACAACTATTCCCTCATCGAGGACCGTGAGCCGCACACCTTCTATCTCGGCGCCTCGACCTATGCGGACTACCGCACGAAGAACGGCTTCGCGCTGGGGCAGACGCTCCGCTGGGGGCAGAAGGAGAGCACCGGTTCGGACGGCGGCGCCGATCTCTCCCGCGAGGGGCTTGGCCGCGGGAAGGTCAAGGTCTACAACGCCTGGGATGAGGACTACGACCGCTATATGCGGCGGAACTGGAGCAGCCACCACCGCAACTACCAGAACTGGGGCAGCGACGTCGAGCGGCGCCGCTACCGCGTGACCTTCGAGCACACCGCCGACTTCACGGAGCGCGACACCTTCAACGCGCAGGCGACCTATTTCTCCGACTCACATATGAACCGGGACTTCTTCGAGAAGAACGACCGCCTCGAATCGATTCCCGTCAACGACGTCTGGTACGAACACCGCGAGCTCTCGTGGGCCGCCGGCGCAACCGTCTCGGGCCCGGTCAACGACTTCTACGGCGGCACGGCCCGCCTGCCTGAAGGCTGGTTCGCCGTCGAGCCCCAGCCAATCTGGGACCTTCCCGTCAACTACGAATCACAGACGCGCGCCGGCTATCTCAACCACGACTACGCCCGCTATGGGTCCAGCGACCCGATGTTCCGCTACGTCCCCTACATCGGCGCCAATGGACGCGGCGCGGACTATCAGGCGTTCCGCATGGATACCGCGCACCGCGTGACCATTCCCTTCAAGCTCTGGGACGTTCTCTCCGTTGTGCCGCGCGCCGGTTATCGCGGCACCTACTGGAGCGACAGCGGCGACCTCGATGCCGCGTACCTGAAGGCCTCCGGCGATGGCGTCTTCCGCCACATCTGCGAAATCGGCCTCACCCTCTCCGCCCGCGGGTCCGGCTGGTACGGGAACTGGCGCCACACCGTCGAGCCCTATCTCGACTACTCCTATCAGGCCGTCGATCTCTCCGAGGGACGCGGCAATCGGTACTATGCGTTCGACAGCTACGACCGCTCCATCGACTGGCTGGACCAGTTCGGGTTCGAGGGGCGCGGCCTGCCGTACAACTGGCACGGCATCCGCCCCGGCATCCGCAACACCTTCCAGGAAATGGACGACAAGGGCATCCTCCGCACCATTCTTGACTGGGACGTCTACGCGGCCGTGCCGTTCGAGACGATGATGCCCTACGGCAGGGGCACCCTTCTCGCCGGCTATCCCGACAACGACGAGGACGGGAACTACAACCGCAGCGGCCGCCACCAGGTCGTCCCCGGCACCCGCATCCGCTGGAATCCCTCGCGCGACATCTCCTTCCTCGCCCGTGCGGAGTACGACTGCCAGAACTCGAAGGCCGCCTACTCGGACATCATCTTCCGGCAGCGCCTCGCGGAGACCTTCTCCTACAACATCGGCTACATCGGCCGTGATCAGCGTCTCTGGACCTATCTCCCCAGCGCCTACGACCGTTGGAACTATGAGCATTCGAACATCCTCCAGCTTGGCTTCACGCACGATGTCTGCGACGTCTTCGCCTGGTCGCCCTACATCCGCCACGACTGCCGCCGTGACGAGGTGGATGAGGTCGGCGCCTGGTTCGACCTCCTCACGGATTGTCTGGGCTACCGCATCATGTGCGCACACGAGACGGCCTACCGCCGCGTGGATGGTTCAAAGGAGCGTTGCGACAACCGCATCTGCTTCTTCATCTACCTCCGCGCCTTCGGCCCCGGCTCGATGCTCGACCTGGCCAGATTCTAATGGCCTATCGCCCTCTTTACACACTGAGCGAGCGCGCAGTTTCGTTGATTGCCGAAATTGCGGCAGCGCTTGTCGGTTGATGTGCGGACGATCGGTCGCGCGATTGCCACTATTCCGCAAATCGAGCACCGCGGCAGCAAAAAAAGCGGCGGTTATTACCTCGTCACACCATAGGCGGACGCGGCTCCCTCCTATCCAAGATAGAGGGCTTTTAACGGCGACTGCGGCACCATGCACCCTTGCCATCGCCCGAAGGTTCCATTCCCTCGCCCGACGGACCAAATTCAGTTGCGCAACCAAATAAATTCTGTCGGCGACAGAAGGGGTGGGGGTCGCGCAACCCAAAGGCCTTCCGTCGCGCGACCCAAGGGCCGCCTGTCGGCGACGGAAAAGCAGTCATCGGGTACGGTCGCTGATCTAATGCCCCAAATGATGCCTAAACCGAGAAGATGCGCGCTATGTCGCGTCGCGGATTCGCAGCAGGTCCCATAGCATACGCGGCGCGTCTCGCAGCACGCGCAACGAGCTTCTCATCCCGCCGCGCCAGAGAATGGGAACCTCCCTGATGGTTCCCCCTGCGCGGAGAACGCGGCGGATGAGCTCGACGTCGAACGCAAACCGTTCGATCCGCTGCGCCATGAACACCGCACGCATCACATCCATTCGGAATAACTTGAAGCCACACTGTGTATCGTGGACGCCCCTCACGCCGATCAGCCGCACGAACACGTGAAACAGCCACGACAGGAACCGCCGCCGGAGCGGCATACCAAGTCTGCCGGAACGGCTGCCGCAGACCATCCATGCATCCGCGCCTTCGGCGAGTTTCGCGAACTCCGTCAATGGGGCCGAGAGATCGACGTCGCTCATCAGCGCCCAGCCCCCCTTCGCCGCCAATACCCCGCAGCGCACGGCAAACCCCTTTCCCCTGTTTCGCGCGTTCCGAAGAAGCGTCACAGGAGGAGTTCCCGCCGCGAGTTCAAGTGGCGGCTCAGAGCCATCATCAACGAGAATCGTCTCAACCAGCTCGAACCCACAGGCTCGGGCGGTTTGAGCCAGCTCTGGTATATGCCCCAGTAGCGTCCGCGCAAGATCGGGCGCATTGTAAACCGGCACAACGAGCGATAGCGTCCGCACGACCAGGCTTACCCTTTTCGCAGGCCTTCCATTACTGCCGCAGCCCCATCCATGGCGCAAGGCGCACGGTATGCGCCTCGCGGGACTGGTGCGTGGCGCCGGGCATCCCCAGCTCCAGCGAGGAGAGCCGCGTCAGAAGGGCCTGCTGCGCGGCGGCATGCTGCTGCCGTTCGGCCTCCGCCTTCTGACGCTCCTCCATCAGCTCCTTCTCGCGCGTCATCAGCTTCTCGCGTGCGTCCTGCAGCTGGCGGTAGATGACCGTGGCGTCGGCCGCCTGTTCGCGAAGGCGCTTCGCCTCGCCCATGCTGTCCCGCAGTTTCGCCGAGAGGTCGCGGATCTTTCGCTCGGACTCCAGCGCGGACCGCTCCTGCAGAATCCGCAGGGCATCCAACTCCTGGCGCATACGGACTGTACGCGGGTCTTCGGGATGGGCCTTCAGCGCACGGCGGGTCATATCCTCCGCATCCGTGCCGATCCGGCGCAGAATCTCCTGTCGCCGCGCAAGAAGACGCTCCGTGCGCTGGCGCCGGTAGCGGCGCAACGCCTCCGCCTCCTTGTCCTCCGCCTCCAACGCCGCCGCGAGTTCATCCGCCTCCTCGCGCATCAGCGCATAGACCGCGGCCTGCGCATCGGCCGCAAGCTGCGCCGTCGACGGCAGACGCTTGATCTCATCCGAAAGCGACTTGATCCGCACCTCATAGGCCGCTTCATTCGCCTGGGTCGTCGAGACAAGTTCCGCGAGGTCGGACTCCGCGGCCTTCGCCATCGATTTGGCCTCCGTGACCTCCTGCTTCGCCGCCTCCAACGCCGCATCCTTCGCCTTGAGGGCCGACTCCTTCTCCGCCACGGCGTTGTCCTTTTCGGCCCGCGCCGCAGCCGTGATGTCCGCCTCTCGTTGCGCCGCGGCGGACTGCACGGCGGCAAGCCGCGCCTCCGCGACGTCAGCGGCCTTAACGGCGGCCTTTGCCTCGCGTTGCGCCTCCGCCACGCGGCGTTCGGCCTCAGCCGCCCGAGCCTCTGCGGCGCGCAGACCCGTCTGGAGGGTTTCCAGCTGACGCCTCAAATCTTCGAGTTCGGCCGAGGCGGGAGCAGAATCCGCAGGAGCCTCCACGGGGGCGGGAGTCTCCGCGACAGGCGCATCGTCGAAAGGCTCATCCGGGCCGGGCATATCCGAAGAAGGCGGCATAATCTCCACCAACCGGCTACCCTGCGGAAGACGCCCACTTGCCAAGAGCGCCTGCGCGGCCTGCTTGTTGAAAGGCCCACGCGGCGTGCCGTCGCCGATGTCGATCGACCAGCGCATGTCAAGGAAGGGAACGTCCGTCGCGGGCATCCAGGTCTCGCCATCCTCCGAGACGTCCTGCCCCGGCTGGATGCGGCCCATCCGCGCCCATTCAAGCAGACTCTCCCGCGTGACGGGGCCGAACACCTCGTCCGGCGTGCGCAGCCACCACTGATTGCCCATCGGTTCCGTCTCCCCCGACTTCGTCACTTCTTGAAATTGAAGAACCTCTTCGCCCCGCTGGCGCCCATCCGCGCCAGTTCCTCCTGCGCCCGGCGTTCAAGGTCGGCCAGCGACGACGGCGCTGCGCTCCGCGCCGGCGTGGAACCCGTCGTCATTCCAAATCCAAAGGCATTCCGCGCCGTTGGCGGCGGCATCTCATCGACGACGACTTCCGGCACGACGACATCCGTTTTCCATTCGCGTTCGTGCACAGCATCCTTTGCCGCCATCTGGTCTCGGAGTTCGGCGATCTCCTCTTCCTTCCTCTGAAGCTCCTCCTGAAGGCGTGAAATTTCCGCCCCACGCCGCGCCAAATCGCCCGCCGCGCGAACCAAGTCGCCCTCCTTCGTCTTGAGCGTCTTGGCGAGCGTGTCGATCTGGCCATCTCGCTGCGCGAGCGCGGCGACCGACTCGGCGATGCGGTCATCCCGCTGCGCCACGGCCCGCTGCGCCGCCGCGAGGGCAAGATCCCGTTTCGCGGCCTGCTTCTGCGCCTCCGCGAGCGCGACGTCGCGACGGGCCACTTCGGCCTCCTTCGCCGCCACAAGAGCCTCCAGCGCGCGTATGCGCTCGAATGTCGCGCCGCGGTCGTCCTGATAGAAGCGCGCCTCGCGGGAGATCGATCCCGTCTTCACAAGATCGTCCACAACCGTTCGATGCGTCGGCCCGTAGAACTGGCCGGGGTTGTTCTCCACGACCCAGTTCATCTCCAGCTCCGGCTTCATCGGCGCGAGAACCCAGTTCACCAAATCCGTCGAGACTCCAGCCAACGGCTCGACGCGTCCATCCTTGACCCAGGACTTCAACGTCTCCAGGTCGATGGGGCCAAACACCTTCCCTGCGGCATTTCTGACGTACCACTTTTCCATGCCGATAGTTTAGCATATTCCCGTAAAACACGACTATGCTATAATACCCGCATGAAGACAAAGCTTGGTTTTTTCGGCGCCGGTAAGATGGCCGAGGGCATCCTCGCCGCCGCGTCGCTCGCAGCGGACTTCGATCCGCAATCCGTGTTGATGGCCGAGAAGGTCCCCGCCCGCGCACGCGAACTCGAAACGAAGTACGGCGTGCGGACAACCGCCGACGCGAAAGACGTCGCGAAATCCGCCCCTCTCATCTTCCTCGCGGTCCGTCCGCAGGACCTCGCGGCCCTGGCCGCAGACGTGAAGTCCCTTCTCACGAAGAAGACGCTCGTCGTCTCCATCGCCGCAGGCAAGTCCCTCGCCACCCTGAGAAAGGTCCTCGGTCGAGAAGTCCGCCTCGTGCGCGTGATGCCGAATCTCGCCCTTCGGGCGAAGGAGGGCATGTGCGCCATCTGCCCCGCGCGGAACGCAACACCCGCAGACGTACGGAAGGTCGCGAAGATTCTCAATGGCGCCGGGCAGACCGTCGTCCTCGCCGAGAAGCACTTCGATACCGTCACCGCCCTTTCAGGCAGCGGCCCCGCCTTCTTCGCCTACATGGAACAGGCCATGACTGAAGGTGGACGCGCGCTCGGACTTCCCGCAGACGCCGCCCGCCGTCTCGCCGAGCAGACGATGCTCGGCACGGCCGCCTACCTCCGCCAGAGCGGCGCCGATCTCGAAACCTTCATCTCCGGCGTCGCGACGCCGGGCGGAACCACGGCCGCGGGTATGGATGTGCTTCGCGCCTCTGATTTCAAGACAATCGTGGCGGCAACCCTGAAGGCCGCCGCCACTCGTTCCGCCGAACTCGGAGCCTGACTCACGCCAGACCGCGCGCACGGAGTAGCTCCATCAGCCGCGTCTGGAAGAGCGCCGCGTCGCTCGGCGACGGACGGAATCCTTCGGGGGCATTGCCCAAGCCGAGACGCCCCTGCTGGTCCAAATACCACTTCGCCTTCGTGCCGTCGGAGAAGGTGACGTCTCCGCTCGCATAGGTACCGGGGATCGTCAGCGCATCCATCTCGACGACGACGTCCGCAGACGGTTTGCCCTCGTCGGCGTCTGGGGCATCAAGATCGTAGCGCTTGGGTGGCTCCACCTTCTCGCCTTCTTCGGATGGGAGCGGTCCGTCCTGCGGCGTCTGCTTCTCCGCAGGCGTATCCTGCCGCTGCGGCTCGGGCTCCACCTCAGCAGGCTGCGGGAACTCGGCCACCATCAGGCGCAGATCGAGATAAGTCATATGCACGTTGAACTCGTGCTTCATCCGTTTCTGGATTTCATCCAACGAAGCCCCGGCCGCAAACCATGCGGCGACTTCCGCCTTCTGCTCTTCAGTTAACATCGCTCGTCACCTACAATTAGTCGAACTGGTGGTAGAACAACACTCGCGTGCGATGGGGACGCATCCTATTGACGTTGCCGTTGTTCTGAGTCTCGATATCCCGATCGCGGCCACTGTCGCCATTCCCCTCGGACCAATCCGGATCGCGCCAGACCAGCGCAACGGCACGGCCACCCAGCTGGGCGGGCGTGCCCTCACCCGGACCTCCCAGCGCACTGGACTCGGCACGCACAAAGATCAGGAATAGCTGCTGGTTATTCGCAAAGCAGTCCCGCCAGTAGGAATAGAGGAACTTACGGTCAACGTAGTGGAGCGGCTCACTCAACCGAACCCCCAGCAACTCCTCGAACGATCCAGAGTTCGTAGGCTCAACGGAATCGAACGCAAGAGCCCCCCACAGTTCATCCCAAATGAGCTGCCAGGTATTCGACGGACGAATCGCCCCGTTTCCATTTCGAATACGCTCCTTCAGCAACTTCGCGATGTCCACGCGGAGACTCTGCGCCTGCACACCGCTGAAAACACTTTGAATGATCTGGAGGGCCGCATCGTCAGATTTCAAACTGGCGCCCCCCATCGCCCCCATAATCGTCTTCGCGATCTGAACAAGTTCCTTGTACTGAATCTTTGCGCCGCTGTTCGCGCCATTGAAGGCAAAATCCTTCGCGTCCGCGAACTTGGTGAATTCTTCCGAAGACGAATTCCCAAGGTCGTTATAAAGTTGGCTCGTCGCCTTGTCGACGCCAGCCGCCGCAGCCCAGTAATCGTACGGCGTATTCGCGAGCGCCGCCATCATCACGCCCAGATTGTCCGTATGGGGATTGACGAGGGAATCCTTCTGGTGGGAACGGCCAATCCTGAACTGCGCCGACCGCGTATAGAAATCACGCGGGTCGTAGGTCCGCCACAAATACCCGAAAGTCGTCATAACCGTGCGGGCATCGGCACCAAAACTCCCAAGGCCCATGCGGTTGATCTCGGTGAAGCTGAAAGAACTTGACGTACCTGGCTCGTGGAGATACGGCAGAAAGCCGAATTCGCCAATCGACTGGAGAACGCCTTGGTTCGACGTGAACATAAAGATGTCGGGGTCGCGATCGGTCAAAGCCTGAAGCGCGCTCTTCGTCTTCTGCAGCCAGTCGTCAAACGTGATGTTCTCCGTATTCGCGTCGTACCAGTGTTCGGGCGCATAGTTGAAACGCGGATCGACGGCATAGATGCCCTTCACGTTCCAGACGGCGTCGCCACCACCGAAGGAACCGTCCCGCATCTTCGCGAACGAAAGCGACGTCGCCTGATCGGTGCTGATGAACTCAAAAACCGGCTTCGCGTCCGCCGAGGCCTCGCCCGTAAGACCGGCTATCTCCGCGAGATCCGGGCCAACGGCACGATTCTCCAGGTCCTGATCGTCGTAGAGTCCTGCAGGGACAAGGTCAACGGTCTTCTGATTCGAATTGAGAATACGCACCCACACGAAGACATGCGGCACATACTCGATATTCGCCCTCCCGTCGAAGTCACCCTCGTCGAGCTGCGTCCCGACCTGAAAGGCGGGCGCGCCATTATCGTCGAGCGGGCTCACGAAAACCGTGTAGACGGTCTTCTTCTTCTGCGTGTCACCCTCTCCACCTGCCGCGATCGTCTCCTTCTTGAGAACATCGACCGAAGAGAGATTGTTCGGGAAGTCACCAAACGTAAAGCTCAGGACTCCATTCCCCGAGGCATGGGCCTCGGAATCCTCCACCACGTCGTCCGGAACCGTGAACTGCTTCGGGTTCGAGAGACAGGTGAAGGAGAATGCACCGCCATCCATCGTGCGACCCGGGGTCTGCCAGGTCTCCTTCTTCGGACGGACCACCTTCGCAAGCGCCGACTTATCCGCGCCGGCCGGCGCCAGCACCATACGCACCAGCGCCTGAGCGGAGAAGGAGGAACTGCCACGCGCCTCGCCACGCTTGAACGGGAAGGGGATGACCACGTGCATCTCCTTGCTGTCGTCGAACCACTGGCGAGGGTCGAAGTTCCAGACCTTGTTCTCGTCGTCCCCGGACGAATTGAACTTCGTCATCGTGAACTGCGGGGGCGTAAGCCCCGCGATCATCGGCACACGCTCCACGCAGGGGAATGCCAGCGAGAGCGGGATATCATCATGGTCGAGATAGTCGTACAGCGTCAAATAGTCGGCCAGCCCCACGAGCTGGGCCTGCGATTCCATCTTGTCGAAGAAGGTGTTGGCCGCCGCCAGATGCGCCACCTCGGAGGGCGTCGTGCTGCCGTTCGTGCGCTTCAGCTGCCCCTGCATGCCGCGGAACGGCTGACCGTCCGTCGTCGAGATGTCCACGTCCCACGTCTCGTTCGTCGACCAGGAGTCCGTGACGAACGGCTGACGCAGCGCGTCGTACATCTCGGACGACCGGCTGGAGGACTGAATATAGTAGGACTGATCCCGACGCCGATCCGTGAGCCAGTTGTAGTACAACGGCTTCATGAAGGAGTTCGGCCCTGCGGACGCGAAGGCAAGGTTGTAGTCGAGCATGGAGACATACGGCGACGAGCCGCCGATTGGATCCCACTTCTCGTAAGCCCCTCCAACGCTATCGCCGGCGACATAACCCGTATAGAGGCTCCCGCTCCGCTTGCCCGTGAAATCATCGAAGATGTTCGCGGCGGCGACATCAGGATTCTCCACGCTGCTTCCGTTGTAGGTGTTACCTCCGCCGAGGTCGTTCGGGTCGAAGTTGCGGTCAAAAAGATGAGCGAGGGAGAGACGGCACTGCGGCTCGGCCGTGCGCGGCTTGTTGGCCGGGATGCAGTTGATGTCCAGATAATCGCTCACGTTCACGGCGCAGTAGGCGAAACGCCCCGAGTCGAAGGGCAGCTGCTGCCACGAGGCCGCCCAGGAGGAACGGGAGAGGAAGCGGACGTCGTTCACCAGCGGCGGCGGCAGATACCCAAGCCCCTCCAGCGTCAGCACGCTGACGGTCTCGGTCACGGGCGCATAGCGCGTCTCGGCGTCGATGGTGCCACCCTGCGGGTCCGGCGGCATGAACACACGGCCGTCCCACACGTCAATGGCCTGATTCCCGCCCTCGCCGCTCCGGAAGTAGTAGAACCTCGACGGGTCCATCACCGTGCCATTGCTGTTCGTGGCGCAGAAACCAGGGAAGGGATCGTCGCGGATGGCATCGTCAACACGGCTGATGGCCTCGGCCAAAGCGGCCTTCACGAGATGGCGCGTGGCGATGGCGCGGCGAAGCGCCGACGACGGCATGCGCTCGGCGCGCATGTAGATCGCGAACGCCACGGCGGAAACCACCATGAACGAAAGAAAGCCGAGCACGATCAGCAGCGCGCTGCCTTGTTTGTTCGGTCTCATCACTTCGTCCTCTCCTTCAGATCATCGGCCGGACGACGATTGTAGTTCGGGAAGGCCACATACGAGTTGAACGTCATCCTGTTGTTGTCCTGCTGGCTCACGGAGTCCTTCTTGATCGTCACGTAGTAGGGGTTGCCCCACGGATCGAGGATCTTGCCGCTGCGGGTGATCGAGGCGTTGAAGAGAACCGGCATCTTGCCGCTCTGCCCCTGGTTCTGCATGTTCTCCTTGCCGAGGATGAAGCCGAGGCTCTGTTCGGTCGCCTGCTGGTCTTCCATCACGTGCGCGTCAAGGGAGAAGCCCTTGCCGTAGTTCTCATACGCGAGAATGGCCTTGGTCATCTCCTGCGCCTCGACAGTCGCCTGCTGGATCTTCGCCCGGCGGTGCGCACCCGAGACGGACGACGTAACCGCGCCCGCGAGGAGCATGAGCATGCCGATCACGACAATCAGCTCGACAAGCGTAAAGCCCTGTTTTCCCATTCTAGCTGTCATTGTCACTCCACCTTGTCCGGCCATGTGCTGATGTCATCGTCCGTATCCCGCTTCCCGTCGGGGCCGTAGGAGAGCACGCCCACGGTGAAGGACTTCGCCGAACCCAGCCTCAGGGACCCGAGCCCCGTCATCTGCTGCCAGGGCAGCACGCTGAGCGACGCCTCGTCGCTCCGCAGATCGCTGAAGTTCGGCTTCGGGAACCCAAGATCGCTGCTGGTGACGTTCTGCACCGCGCGCGTGCGCAGAAACTCGCCGTTCTGCCTCTGCGTGCACCACGGCGACACGACGAAGCCAATCTGGTTCGGGCTGTCAACGGAGGTGCGCGGAAGCAGGCTATCCGCGCGGTACTGGGCAAACGAAAGCTGACGCCGCAGCAGGGAGAGCTGCGCGACGCCCGCCTTGCCCGTGCGCCAGGCGATGGAGGACGAATTGAACACCATCGTGAGAATGGAGACGAGCATCCCCAGCAGAAGGGATGCCACAAGCATTTCAAGGAGCGTGAAGCCCGATTTCGAAGGAGTCCGCGTCATCACTGCCTCTCCTGGTCGCCCTGGAAGTGAATCTCGGTGAAGTAGACCGGCTGCGCGAACAGCGCCCCCGCGTTGCGCGCGATGCGCATACTGATGGCGACGCGGGAGTAGTCCTCTACGGTCTGTCCGTTATGGGTGATGCGCCCCGGCTGGACGACGACCGCATACGCCCGCTTGGAATCCAAGTTGAGGTCCGAAGGCCTCTGCCGGGCGATTCCCGCCACGCCGCTCAGCGCCGCGCGCGCGAGCGAGTTGATCTGGCTCTTGTTCTTCGGCACGTAGCCGTTGTTCGCGTCACAGTAGAGTTCCCAGTTCCCAGCGGAGTTCTTCAGGCTTCGAACGGCACTCAGCCAGTCATTCCACTTGATGCTGCGCTCGGAAAGCGCCGCGTGCAGCTGGTTGAAGATGCGATCCGCCTCCGAGGCCGCCCACACGTCGTCGCGGCTCTGCTGGTTCTCGCGATAGCCGAGAGGATAGAGCGAGACCATCGCCAGCACGCCCGTCGCCATGATGAAGATCGCGAGATTGACCTCCATCAAGGTGAAGCCGAGCTTCCGAATCTTCTGTTTGATGCCGTTCATCAGTCCTGATCCTCCAGCAGCGAGTCGTTGATGACGCCGATCGTCGTGCGGTCCGTGCCCTCAAGATTGTTCAGCGCGCAGATTTCAACCCGCACCCCGGAGTTGAACCGATACTGGTTCGCGTTCTGGACCATTCCCGGCATGAAGACCAGCACGCCCTTGGCGGGCGAACTCGCGGGCTCCAGCTCCGCATCGGATGGCACGGATGTTCCGAAGATGTAGTTCTTCGGCAGTTCCAGCGAGGCGATCTCGATGCCGTAGGCGTCGCCGATGCGCCATTCGGAGGGCTGCAGAAAGGGCCCGTTATCGGGATGGAACGGCAATCCCCACCGAAAACTGTTCGCGTTGCGGTAGCCAATCCCCGAGAAGGTCGAGTTGTCTTGATACTCCTTCCTGTTGGCGGCGCACCAGTCAACGACCTTGCGGCCGTCCGTGATCATGTAGTCCTGGTCAAACTCCTTGTATCCGACCCACGAGCACATGAGCGAACTACAACTCTTGAGCCCCTTGCCGAGGGATTCAACGCCGTCCCTGCCGCTGAACATACGGTAGAGGCGCACGCTGCGCTGCTCCTGCTTGTCGGACGCATCGACGGAATAGGACTGGTTCCAGTCCGCAAACTCATCGATCAGCAACGCGCCGCCGCCCACCGAGATGGCCGTTCCCTGAGACGTCTTGCCGCCGCCACTGGCAACATAGGAGATCCGCCCCGCCATCTTGATCGCAATCGCCGTGCCGAACGCCTCGCCCCCCTCGGCCCGCGTGTTCGTCCGCCGGTTGAGGAAGAGAACGGCCGTGGGGACCTGGTCGATCAGGCACGTCTGCATGGCCTGGCGAATCAGCGACGTCGTATCCTGCACCACGCCGCGGGCCGCCATGCCGCGCGAGGCGGCGAAATAGCCGCCAACCGAGATCGTCGCCAACAACCCCATCAAGCCAACCACCACAATCAGCTCGACGAGCGTGAAGCCGCGACGTCCGTTGTTCTGATTTCGTCTCATTGGAACGTATACCCCGAAGGCCATTGGATGCTCTTGTTGGGATTCATCGACCCCCACCACGAGCTGTATTCGCTCTGCGTCATCACCGTGATGTTGTCCGAGTCCGCATTGTACTGCACGATGAACCGGCGGAAATAGCCCGTGTCGGCGTCCTGATAGCCAAACGACATGTCCTTCAGGCTATAGGTGGCGCCGTGCTTCTTGTTCTTCTTGATCGCCTCGCGGAACTCCATGCCGCGACCGGCCTTCGAGTTGGCGGCGGACTTGCGCGCGACGTGGATGCCCGTCACATCCAACACGGGAGACGCCCCCGTCTGCCCCACGGACACCTTCGCGAGCTCGTACATCATGTCGTCGTACTGCTCCGCGGAGAGGAACGCGAGGTGCCGCCCGGAACGGACGCCGTTGACCTGGTCGCCGGAGATCCCGTCGCGCGACCACTTGTCCAGCTGCCCGTTTTCCGGCGGCCAGGCGTCGCGCTGCGACCGATATGTCGCGATGCCGGCCTGGATGACGTTCTTCACCGCCGTCATGCGGCGGCTCCGCGCCTGGCGAATCGCCGCCGACGAGGCCGTCGTGACGATGCCCATGAGAATCGCCAACACGCCGATCACCATCAGCATCTCGACGATGGTGAAGCCCTGCCTGCGCATCCGCGTCATCAGCGCACCTCCTGGTTCTTCCGCCAGCTATAGACGTTGTCGGCGTTCTTCTTCGAGCGCTTGGAATAGGAGTCGCCAAGCTCGCCGTCGCCGCCCGCGCCCCAGGCGATCGCCGAGGCGCGCACCTTGATCTCCTCGCCGCAGACCTTCGCCTCGGTGATGCCGTCGAGGTCCTCGTCGATCGCGTAGTAGATGATGTGCGAGCGCACCGTGCCGCCGGAAGGGACCTTCGTCGAGTGGTTGTTGCTCGGACTGCGCTTCAGCACGGCGACCGCCCACGGGTCCACAATGCCGCAGCGGTCCGACCCCTTGAGCTGCGGCTCGTAGGTCGATCCCGTGTAGGAGATGCCCATCAGGCCATACTTCACGAACACCTTCGCCACGTCCTCCACACAGCCGCGACCCTCGCCGTCCTGGCCGCCATAGGTCTTGAGGGCGTTCTTGTGGTCCGTCGGCCACACGCCCTTCTTCTGCAGCATGATGCCAAGCGCCGTCGCCACGTTGGAGACGGTCTCCTGGGCGCGCGCGCGCTGCGCCGTCTTCGTGATGCGGCCGAAGCCCACCAGCAGCGCACTTGAGAGCACCGCGATGATGCCGAGCACCACGAGCATCTCGATCAGCGTGAAACCCGTCCTGTTTTTCCGCATTCTCATATCAAGCCTCTATCAAGCCTCAGTTGCTGAGATGGACGATGTCGTCCTCGATGAACCGCTGGATGTAGGTGAGGTCGTCACCGCTGAACTGGTCCAGATCATACCACGGCGGGAACGTGACCCTGTTCGGCCCCGCGGACCAAAGCCGGTAGCTCTGGTAAGGCGGCTCCGAATAGTAGAAGAACTCGTTGTCCCAGCCGTCGCGCACCGTCATGCTGAGCAGGATGTAGCCCGACCCGCCGCCACCGCCGCTGCCGGAGAAGCCGCTGGTGCTGAACACACGCAGGCGCCGCGTCCAAAGATCCACGCCGCCCCCCTTGAGGCCGCACTGCGGATCGAACGTATAGGGGACGCTCAGGTAGGGGCGCTCGTCGTCGGCCACGTCCACACCGTAGAAGAAACGGTACTTCGGCAGCGGAATCGTCGAGACGATGCCCTTGAAGTTCGGCATCCAGCGCGCGCACACGGCCTGACTCGTGAGGTTGGAGATCATCCCCGCCTCCCTCCGCCCATTCTGTCCGCCGGAGGTTCCCTCGCCCAGAATCGTGCGGATCTCCTGCCAGCTGTTGAAGGGATCGCCCGTATCCAAACGACAGGGCAGCTGGTTGTTGGCCGCCCACTGGCTGTGCAGCCGCCCGTTCTTCTTGTTGTCGTAAAAGTTGTTCATCTTGCCTTCAAGCATGAACAGATACCGCGGGAAGAGGAACGAGAGCAGCCCGAACTCGAAGAGCTGGACGCCCTGCCCGTTCCGCCCCGTGCCGCGCCAGTCGATCTCGTCGAGGTTCAGCGAGCCGACGCCCCTCAGAGTCTGGAACCCCGAGCCGTAGACGCCACGGCCCGACTCGGAGCACCCCGAGGAGAGCTCCTGCAGCATATCCTGCATCTCGTCGTCAACCGCCGCCGGCCAGGAGACAGAGAGCGGCTGCGCGCGGCAGGCCGCGAGAATCTGCTCCATCGTCTTCGTCTGCTGGATATCCGTGCTGCCGGTTTCGTCGTCCCCGCTTTCCTGCAGGCCATAGCCGTCCACGGCCTTGTAGATACTGCGGCTGCGGCCCTGCAGCGGCACGGGCGGATAGGACCCATAGGCCGCGTAGTAACCGGAGAGGGCGTTTTCGAGGCGCTGCAGGCGGTCGATCGTGATCGCCTTCGCCCGGCTGTCGCTGCCCGTGCCCGCCAGGCGGAACACGATGCCCATGAGCGTGACGATCACCACCGTCACGATCAGGAGCTCGATCAGCGTAAAGCCGCTTCTTCTGGTTTCTCGTCTCATGTCATGCGTTCCGCGTTGAGGCTTCCACAGCTCGCGTTGGGCTCCGCCCGCATCAGGCGCCGCCGCCGGAGACGGAGGAGATGATCTTGATCATCGGCAGGAACATGGCGATGACGATCGTGCCCACCACCACGGCGAGGAAGATGATCAGCGCCGGCTCGATGGCGGCCGTCATGCCAGCCACCGCGTTGTCCACCTCGTCGTCGTACGTGTTGGCGATGCGCGTGAGCATATCGGGCAGCTGGCCCGTCTCCTCGCCCACCTGCACCATCGAGACCACCATCGGCGGGAACACGCCGGAGGAGGCGAGCGGATCGGTCATCGACTCGCCCTCCTTCACCGCGTCGTGCACGGACTGGATGGCGTTACGCACGACGCGGTTCGCCGTCGTGTCGCGCACGATCACCAGCGCCTGGAGGATCGGCACGCCGGAGGAGAGCAGCGTGCCCAGCGTGCGCGAGAACTGCGAGATCGCCGTGCGCCGCACGAGCGTGCCCGTAATCGGCACCGAGATGCGCAGCCGGTCCAGCTGGTAGGCGCCGAACTTCGTCTTGCCGAACATCTTGTACAGCACCACGAACACCGCCACCGCCACGAAGATCTGCAGGCCGTTGTGCTGCACGAACTCCGAGAGGCCCATCACGAACTCCGTGATCGCCGGCAGGGACTGTCCGCCGAGAATGTCGTTGAACACCTGCTGGAACTTCGGAATCACCGTCACGAGCAGGAAGGCCGTGATGCCGATGGCCGCGAAGAGCACCACCGACGGGTAGATCATCGCGCCCTTCACCTTGTTCTTGATCTTCTGCGCCTTCTCGGCGAACTCGGCCAGACGGTTCAGCACCACTTCGAGCACGCCGCCCGCCTCGCCCGCCTTCACCATGTTGACGTAGAGGTTGTCGAACACCTTCGGGTACGCCGTGAGCGACTCGGAGAATGTCGCGCCGCCCGCGATGCCCTCGCTGATCCCGTTCAGGCAGTCCATCATCGCCGGCGCCATCTTCTGCTTCTTCAGCACCTCGATGCACCGCATCAGCGGCAGGCCCGCGTTCACCAGCGTCGCCAGCTGCCGCGTGAACCCCGTCAGGTCCTTGGCCTTCACGCGCCCCATCAGGAACTTGGGCATCTTGATGTTGATCTGCTTGGAGCCCACGCCGCCCTTCGCCGCGGGCTTCGCGCCCTTGGCCGGCTTCGCGGTTTTCTTCGCCGGAGCCGCGGGCGCGCCCTTCACCTCGCCGATCGCGGACGGGAAGAGCCCGTTCGCGCGAATCGCCGCGATTGCGGACGCACGGTCCCCCGCTTCGATTGTTCCTCGCTGTTCCTGACCCGCGCCATCGAGCGCGATGTACTGAAATTTCGCCATAGGTCTAGGCCTCGCCTGCTTGTTCGGGTTTTTGACTGTGGCTAGTATACTAAACGCCCGAAGAAGGGGCAAGCCCCCTCTCGGGCGTTTCCGCACGAGGCCGACGCCTCACTTTGCGGTCGGTTTCCTCCCGGCGTCCTTCCGTTCGGCCGCCGCGCTCTCCCGCGCGTCGGCGATCCGCTTGAGCGTGTCCTTCACCTCGGCGGACTCCGGAATGATCTCCAGCGCCTTCCGCGCGTGCCGCTCGGCCTCGTCGAAGCGGTTCTCGTGCAGGCAGATCATCGCGAGGTTGTTCCACACCGCCGGCTCCTTCGGCTTGCGCGTGAGGCACCGCCTGAGATACTCCTCCGCCCGCGTCCACTGCCCCTGCGAGTAGTAGCTCATGCCCACGCCGAAGTTCGCGTTCGGGTCGTCGGGGTCCGCTTCGAGGATCACCTCCCCGTACCGCCGCGCCAGCACGAAGTCGGCGCGGGTGAGCGCGAGCTGCAGACCCTCGCGCGGCGTCACCTGCTTGAGCGTGGTCGCCTTGGCCTTCTCCGCCGAGGCGAGAATCCGCTGCAGGGACTCGTTGACGCCGTCCAGCTGGTCGGAGAGCTTCACGTCCCGCATCGCCAGCTTCACGTCGCCCGCGCGGTCGGCCCGCTCCGCGCGCATGCGGGCCAGACGGGCGATCCGCCACTGCACGAAGAGGAAGAGCTCCCGGATGGTGCGCCCGGAGGCCCTCTCCAGCCCCCCCGCCACGTAGAGGTCGAGAATCCGGTCCGCCAGCTGCCGCGTCCGCTCCACGCCGGCGTCGCACGCCGCGGCGTCCATGCCGGCGGGGCGCGCCAGCACGCCGGAGCACGCGGGCAGCTCGCGCCCCTCGCGCTTCCACAGCTCGAACCCCAGCTGAACCGCCATCTCCTTCTGGCGATCCGACTTGTCGCGCATCCAGCTGCGCAGCACCATCGGCGCCCCCATCGAGAGGGACATCAGGTCCTCGGCGTCCGTCACCCCCCGCTTCCGCAGGTACTGCTGGTACGGCGCGTTGTCGGCCATCATCGAAAGCGCCGAGAGCTTCCGCCCCTGGCTGGCGGCCTCAAGCTCCAGCCGCGCGTCGAAGGACCCATCCGTGAAGATCCACCGCACGGGGCCGCACTCCGCGACGACCTCCTTCACGTAGTCCTCCACGATTCCCAGCATCACGCGCGTGCGCAGCAGCCTCCGCCCCGGCAGCACCCCCACCACGAGCAGCGCGCACACCACGAAGAAGAAGACCAGTCCGCTGCGTCCGCCGCGCCGCAGGCCCGGCGCCGGCGAGGCTCCCCCCGCGTCGCCCTCGTGCAGCTCGGCGAAGTGCTGCGCCGCGAGGCGCGCATGGTTGCGGCAGCACACGTCCACGCCCAGGCTCGTGAGGGCGAACGTGACCGTGGCCGCGGCGCTCAGCATCAGCAGCTGCTGAAGGTACGCCGAGCCCAGCGTCACCGCGCTGGACCAGGTCCAGAACCAGAGCGGCGGCAGCATGCAGAGCTGGGTGAACGCCAGCATCCCCGTGAAGAAGAACACGCCCCCCACGTGATACGGCAGGAACTGCTCCTCGTCCACCGCGCGCGGCAGCAGCACCATGGCGACCAGCATCGGCAGCACGCACACCCCCAGCCCCAGCGCCCAGCCCATCGGGCTCTCCGCCTGCGTCAGCATGTTCCACCAGCGCAGCAGATACATGAGCGGCATGTCCTCGCCCGCCTTGCCGGCGGCGACCAGCCCCCCCATCTCGATGAACGACGTGCAGTTCAGCGCGACCCCCGCGATCAGCCCGAGCGTCCCCACAAGTGTGAGGCGCCACATCGCGGAGGCCCGGAAGACCGGGTCGAGCAGCGGCATGTTCGCGCACAGCGCCCCCCGCCGCAGGGCAAGCAGATACACCGCGCCGCACCCCACCAGCAGCCCCATGCCCACCGGCGTCTCGGCCACGATCACCCCCAGCAAGAACACGGCCCCCAGGCCGGAGAGCATCTGGCCGTTGAGCAGGAACCGGGCGAACAAACACAGCTGAACGACCGTGAGCAGCATGAGCAGCCCGCTGAACGTGAACGTCTGCCCCGCCCGCCACACGGAATCCCCGCACGCGAAGAAGAGCGCGCCCAGACCCGCCGCCACGCGCTGAACGACAATCCGGCGCACGGCGTAGCGCAGCACCCGCCGCACCAGCAGGGCGAGAACCGAGCGCAGCAGCAGATAGGCCCCGGCCGCCGTCAGGGCCGCGCAGACGCGCCCCGCCCACAGAAGCCCCGCGGTCCCGCCCGAGAAGCCCCCCGCCAGATAGATTCCCCGCGCTATCACCCGCCACAGACCGGGGAAGAGCGTCGCCGGCGGACGCAGCCCCGCCGCGACGGACGCATCGTTCCAGACATCGGGCGCGAGCCCCGGGAACGGGAACAGCGTCAGCGCCAGGAAGACGCCCGCCCCCAGCACAAGCGCGATCAGCCAGTCACCCGGCAGAAGGCTCTCCATCGGCAATAGCGCCAACCGCCGCTCCAGCCGCGTCTCCTGCCCGTAATCCTCATCATCCTCGTCGTAGTATTTCCGCATCTTCCAGCCCCTTCAATGAAACGGGGCGAACCGACTTCGATCCGCCCGATCTGTCTTCGGTCAATCCAGAATCAAACTCCGCGTCGGCGACGCAACGCCAACAGCGCGCCGCCAATCAACGCCAACAGCCCGCTCGTCGGCTCCGGCACCGCGCGCCCCGACGCGCCGTTGAAGCCGGGTCTGCCCACGACCATCGGCAGCGTCGTGCCACCCGGCCAGATGTACCCGGAGGTGACCAAATCGTTGTACGACACCGTCTCGGACCTGTGGACGGCCGCATTCGAGGCGTTGTAAAGCTCAACATAGAACGAATAGGTTGAGCCGTTGGAACCATATTTATCCAAATCGGACAAGGTCGGGTCGACCTTGCCATTCTCGGCCTTGTAGTAGTTATCCAACTGCGTTCCGCCTCCGTTTCCATCGGAAACGAACAGAGCCGCGTAGGAATAATCGACCTTGTAGACCGCGTCGTCCGCAGTCGAATCGACCATCCAGTAAAGCATATCCGCCCGCGCACTCCCCGCAATCGCGAGAGCCGCCGCGACGATGGCCAATCTTTGAAATGCCTCCATGTCAATGTTCCCACCCTTTCAAGAACTACCACGTAATCGTCGGCTTGCCGCCCTTGCTGCAATACCACGCGCCCTGCCCCGCCGGAATCACAACGCCCTCCGTCGTCGGCACCTTGACCGAGATCTTCTGTCCGCCAATCTCCTCCTCCACGAGAACGGTCTTCGTCCAGTCCGTGCCATTGTAGTTGTAGATCGCCCCGTCGGCCAGAATGATCTGGTCGCCCGCCGCGCCCTCGACCCCCTTCGCGTTCAGGTCGTAGCCCTCCGTGTTGGGGTTCGCGATCATGTTGTAGGCGACCGGAACGCCGTCAGCCGGGGCCTCGATCGTCACCGCGACGGCGTTCGCATCGTGCTGGCCGTAGAGCCAGATCTCGCGCGACGTATCCTTGCGCACGATGAACAGCCCCTTGCCGCGCGGAATCGTGTAGTCCTCGCCGGGCGCGACAAACGTGCCGGAGCCGTTCGACACCGCGGACGGCTCCCACGTCTTGTCGTCGGTCAGCACCCAGCGGTAGTAGTTGGGGGCCGCGTAGTAGTAGAGCTCGTCGCCCGCGCTCAGCGTATCGGTCTTCACCAGGTTGGCGACCTGCACCGCCTCGCCGGAACCGACGCCCACCCACGGCACGGCGATCATCGTCACCGTCGCCTCGCTCGGCACGTTCATCAGGCCGCAGACGTTCGACTCAAGGCCGGCGACCTCCCCGCCGAACGCCGCAGTCGCCAGCGCGCAGACTCCAATCAACGAACAGAGCTTCATGGTTGGGCTCCTTTCAGCCAGGACCTACTTCTTGATGCCGCCCTTCACCCGGAAGAACGCCGCCGCGTCGGTCTTCTCGACCTCCACCACGCCGTCCGCCGGCACATCGGCGATCTTCTCGGAGACGTTCTCGATCCGCGTGCCCTTCTCGACCCAGTAGTCCGCGACCGGCGACATCCCCGAGACCATGAGCTTGACCGTGGCGGCCTTCACCTCGATCGCCACCACCGGCTTCGGCACCTCCACGTACTCGGCCACCGCCGCGCCGTCCACGGCCTTCGTCGCCGCCGCCGCCAGAATCATCCCGTTCGCAGAGGCGTCGATCGTCTCCGTCGCCGTCGCGTAGCTCTTCACGTAGTCGAGCTTGCCATCGGCGTTCAGGCCCACCACCGTCTTGCCCGCCACCGTGCGGCGCGTGTCGAGCAGGTAGACGCCGTAGCGCCCCCCCTCCAGCTCGGCGGCGACCGCGGCATCGACCTGGTAAACGAGGCTCGGGCAGCGGCCGCCCTTCGCGACCGGCGCCACCAGCACCACCGCGTCGTTTTCGTCAACCGCCGTGCCGTCGTCCCGAATGCCCTCGAAGACGCCATCGGCGGACCACACGAGCGCGTAGCACTCGCCGTCCTGCACCGGCGTGCCGTCGATATACGTATCCGTCCCCGGCGTGGAGAACGAAATCAGCGTGTCGTTCACCGCCGCGCACGCCGCCAGCGCCAGCCCCGCGATACTACCCATCATCAGCTTCTTCATTTCTAGGCTTTCCTTCTCAATCTTAGATTCGATTTATTCGATGAACAAATGCTCACTCGGCGCTCGCCGTCACCGGCTCGCTCACCATCTTGTAGTAGACCTTCGTCACGGGCCTGACCGCGCCCTCGCCGGACGTGGCCCCGGCCCCGGGGACGTCAAGCTCGACGGCCTCCGCGCCCGGTTTGACCTCGACGCGATTCGCCGTCGTGTCTAGCCTGCCCGGGTCCGTGTCGAACTTGACGACGTTCCTGTACCCCGCCGGCGGCGTCATCTTCGGCACCGCGAGCGTCGCCTTCACGCGACCCGCGTCGCCCGACATCGCCATTCCCTTGATCTTGTAGGCCTCGCCGTCCAGCACCTGCAAACCGGCCCGATACTTCTGGGCGACCGTCATCTTCGAGCCATCCGGCGCGACCGCCGTCGCATCCTTCACGCCCTGCGCCAGCAGCCAGGCCTGTGAAACACCGTCCACCTCGCCGCCCGGCGCCGGCAGAACGTCGGCGACGGCGTCGCCGGACTGCACCACCACCTCGTCGATCGAGGTCGAGCCCACGACCTCAACCGTGGCCAGCGTGTCGCCCACCTTCAGCTTGTACCACGAACCGGCGAGTTCGGCCTGCTCCGCGCCCGGATTCGTCGAGATATAGCCGTTCTCCGTCACGAGCGCCACGCCGTCGAGGCTGATCTGGCACAGGCCGCTCGCATAGTCGAACGTGAAGCCCATGCGATGCCAGGAGCCCTCCTCCAGCCCCTCGCACAGCCTACACCAGCCGACCTTGCCCGACTTGTCCGTGCAGTAGGCCTTCAGGGAACCATCCGCGTCGATGCCGACCGCGATCTGGATGTTGTCTGCGGATGCGTCTTCGCCGGCCGTGCTCCCTTCGGCCTGATCGGGCGAAGCCGGCAGACTCTCGCCCGACTTCGCGACCTGAAGCATCATCTCAAGCGTCACCGGCTTCTTGCTCGCCGTCGCGCCGACGGCGCACATCACGGAACTGTCAACGCGCAGCACGTTTTCAAGGGCCGTCCCCCCGGAAATCGGCAGCCCCGCCGACAGCGTGTACGCCGCGCCGTCGCCGGACACAACCGCGCCCGAGCCCGACCATGTGCCGGACCGATCGCCGACAATCTTCGTTAAATCATCTGTTTTCTCGGCGAACGGCTGCGAGACAACCGTCGTCGCGCCCATCACCGCCCCTGCGGCGAACAAGCAGCATAAGCCGACTATGTTCTTCAGATACATCCGCGTCCTCCTTCTCCAAAAGGCGGCATAGTTTAACATCTCACCGCGCCGCGCGCAAGTCCCTTTGGCGCTATTTTCGCTAAATAAACATCTTTTTTGCTAGACACCCCCGCTTGAACCGGATAACCGCCGGACAGAGGCCCCTCCGAGCCTCGCGCGCGCGTGACCTTATGTATACGGGTGACTGAGGACGCGGATACAAGTCAGCTGGACATACGGGGGCCTATCATCGGCACAACTCGGGGGCGCTCGTCCCGATGACAGGGGGCGAGGCATCGGCCTCGGGCGCGGGACGAGGCCCAACGGGCGCAGATCGATATCTCCGCAAGACTGGCGCGGACGCCACCGAGAGGTTGCCCACCTCCCGCCGACGTCCCGTCATTCCAGAGCCGACGGACGGCGCGACCTCCTAGGCGATTCTGAATTCCACTGCCCAGCAGAATTTATTCTACTGCCCAGTGGAAGAAATTCTACTGCCGAGTGGAATTTGCTCCACTGCGCGGTAAAACCCGCAGCCTCCTAGACGAAAGCGCGCGCCCGCCTAGACGTTCCCCTCATCCCACCCCGCCACATCCGCCAGCCCGCCGCCCGGTTTTAAGAAACTCCGAACGTTGGCAAAGGGCTCCGCTGACGCTTCGCCTGAGGCTTCGCGCCGTTCAACGGCTTCTCTTCATCGGATTGCGAGGGCAATCCGTCCAGTTAAAGAAAATCCGGTCATTATTAAGAAAATGAGAGGTTCCCGCCAATCGCGAGTCTCTTTCTCCCGGTCGCTGAGCAACGTCGAAGCGACCACCCATTGACCTAACTATATAAACCTATGCCACTTGCCTATATATAAGGAATAGAGGTTGGCAGGGGCGGATGCCCCTGCCACGGGACCGAAACTTGACTTCTTGTCGTGCGCTTTTTGATAAAGGCCAGTCCCCCATTGAGTCAGCAAACAGTCGTTGAGGCGTCGCGAAGCCTCAGGCGAAGCGCCAGCGGAGCCCTTTGCAAACGCTCGGAGTTTCAAATCGGTCGAGGGGTCAAGTCGTCCACATAACTCAGGGTCGATCACGCGCGCCGCGACGGGCGCGTCGGGGCGGGCGGAAGGTCCGTCTCGAACCCCATCAGCGCAATCCCCTTGCGGTTCGCGTAGGCGATGACCGCCTCCCGATCCAGCAGCAGAAGCCGTCCGGCCTGAAAGGCGAGCGCGGAAACGCCGGCGGCCTTCATCACCTTGAGCGTCTTCAGCCCCACGACCGGGATGTCGAAGCGCATGTCGTGCCCCTCGCGCGCGCCCTTCACCAGCACCGCGCCCTTCCCGCCCAACTTCCCGCCGCGCTTGATGGCCGCGTTGGTCCCCTCGAAGGCCTCCACGGCCAGCACCATGCCGTCCTTCACGAGCACGGTCTGCCCCACGTCGTGCCGGCCCATGTCGCGCATGACCACGGCCCCGTGCGCGGCGTCGCGGCGTTCCCGGTCCGTGAAGTCGCGGGCGGTCAGGAGCCCGGCCCCCGGCAGGTGCCGCTCCATGAACGAGGAGGCGGGGAAGACCGGCACGCCGGCCGCCTCGAACTCGAAGGCCAGCTTCCCGTAGACGGTGTGCGCCGTCTTGCAGGGGAGCGAGGCGAGCCACGCCTTCGTCTCCGCGTCGAAGCGGCTGCGGAAGAGCGAGAGCGGGCTGATCTGCCCCGCGAACACCGCCCCCTCGTATCCCTGGGCCGCCACCCAGCGCAGCCCCGCCGCGATCTCGCCGATGCCGATCGTGTGCACATGGTCCGCCGCGCGGCACGTCGCCCGTTCCGTCGATCCCCTCACCGCCAGCACGTCCACGATGCGCACGCCCGCCGCGCGGGCCCCCTCCACCACGAGCCGCGGGTACGCGCCCGCGCCCGTGATCACGATCATCTTCTCAGGTGTAAACGTCATTGGCTGGACTCATTTCCGGTAGAAGACGAAGGTGCCGGCCTCGATGGCCTTTTCGTCGATCTTGTCCCCCGTGGTGATCTTGCCGCCCGGGCTGTAGTAGTAGGTGGTGGGCGCCTTCCAGGCCGTCCCCGCGATCTTGAAGGGCGAGAGCGACGCGCTCACGGGGCCGCCGCGCGCGTAGCCGGGCAGCTTCGCAAGCGCCGCCAGGTCCTTCACGTCGTCCCCCATCTTGGCGATGTGGAGCCCCTTCGGGAGCGGGAGGGGCGGCGCGTTCGTCTCGACGGCCGACGCCGCCAGCACGAGCTTCGCCTTCTTCTTGAAGTATCCCCCCTTGAGGCCGATCGCCGTCATCCAGTCGCTCTCCTCCTCCGCGGGAGCGGGCTTCGGGGCCTCCTCCTGCGGCTTCCGGGCGGGCGGGGACTGACGCGGCTTCGCGGCGGACGGCTTCGCCGGCTTCTGGGCGGCGACCGCGCGGGACGCGGACGGCTTCGCCGGCGCGGGCTTCTTCGGCGCGGCGGCGATCTGCGGGCGCAACGGCTTCCCGTAGAACACGGCCATGGTGTCAACGCCCCCGTAGAGAACGCTGTTCAGATAGGAATCGGCCTGTGTGAGCCGCTTCGCCTTCACGTCGGGGTCATACGCCGGACGCGCCTTGAGGCCCAGCTTGGCCCGCACGCTCGGCATGGCGAACAGCATGCCGCACCGCTTGCGCCCCCGGTGCTTCTGCTTGTGCCAGGTGTTGGGCGAGCCATAGGCGACGTGGGAATGGCACACCACCCGCGCGTCGGGGATGCCGTAGATCTTCTTCAGACGGCCGACGAGCTCCTTCAGCGCCTCCAGCTGCTTCAGCGGCATTGTCTGGTTGTGGTAGCCCACGACCTCGATGCCCACGGAGAACTCGTCGCAGTCCTCCTTGGCGTTCCACATCGATCGCCCCGCGTGGAACGCCTCGCGGTCCCGGTCGATGATGCGATACGCCTCGCCCGCCTCCGTCACGCAGTAGTGCGCCTCGCCGCGCTCGCTGAGCTTGTTCAGCGCGCTCTTCGCGTGGGCCTCGGTCGTGTGCAGCACGATGAGGCGCGTCGATTTGCGGAAGGGACGCTCCTTGTTGCGCGGGGAGCGGTAGTCGTCCTTCAGCACCAGCGCCGCCGGCGCCCGCAGCGCGAACAGGGCCAGCAGCAGCAGGAGACAATGCCTAACGGGCAGAATGAAAAATGGAAGATGGCCGCGCATGGTCGCTTCTCATCTTCCATTTTCCATCTCGTGCCCGATATCCCGCGATCGTCAGATCGCGAGCGACGTCTTCGACCAGGGCTCCTTGCCCGCGAGCAGCGACGGCGTCGTCATCTCCGGCGGCACCGGGATGCCGAGCAGCTGCAGCGCGGTCGGCGCGATCGCGGAGAGCTTCGCGAGGGGCGTGAGGCGCACGCCCGCGGCGTCGTTCGCCACGTAGAAGCAGTCCACGAGGTTGAGCGTGTGGCTCGTCTTCGTGAGGC
>JBJEWG010000258.1:0-4118 GCA_051884935.1 Kiritimatiellia bacterium
CCCCACAGGGCCTTCGGGTTCGTGCCGTCGGGCCGCATGCTCCAGAGGTTCTGGTGGCGCACGGCGTCGCGGTCGATGTAGTCCCACAGCGCGAAGAGGATCTCGCCGTCGTTGCCCATCGTGGGGAACCACTCCGCGACGTCGTTCCACGAGAGCTGCTGCATCTCCGTGCCGTCGGGCCGCATCCGGAACATCGTGTAGGCCTGCCAGCGGTTCGAGTAGCCGTACCAGAAGCAGCGGCTCTGCGACCGCCGCCGCGAGCTCATGAAGACGATGTCGCCGTCCGGCAGGAACTCCGGCATGAAGTCCTCGTAGACGCCCCGCGTGATCTGCCTCAGCCCCGTGCCGTCGATGTTGACCTCCCACAGGTGGTAGTAGTGGTGGTCGCCGTCCTCCTCGTTGACCTTGATGACGGAATACGGGTCCTGCGCGCCGTCCGTCGCGACGAACGAGAAGAGCAGCTTCCTCGCGTCGTAGGAGAGGCGCGGCTGGAGGAAGCTCCCCTTCGGGAGGCGCCCCGCGATCAGGTCGCGCGTCCTGAGCGAACGCCCCGGACGCTCCAGCACGAGCACCGACCCGCCCGGGTCCTGGCGCCAGCCGAAGTACTGCGCCACCTCGTGGTTCCACGTCGGCTGGCGGCGCGTGATGAACGTGAGGCCCCGCGCCAGCGTCTCCTTCAGGCGCGGGTCGGCCAGCAGGGCCTCGCGCCGCGCGCGGCGGGCCGCGAGAAACGCCGGCCAGCCCTCGGCCGCGCAGCCCCACTTCCCTTCATCCTGCACCCACTCCGCGACCACGGAGATCCAGAGGTCCGCGTCCATGCCGTCCGGCGCCGCGAACCAGGCGGGCCGCTGCCGCGCGACCGCCTGAAGCCCGGCGATCCAGTTGCCGTCGAACCGCCACGCGAGCGGCGCCCCGTCGCCCGTCAGCGAAATCCCGTGCGCCTCCCGCGCGATCTCCCGCACGCGCGCGCCCAGCCCGATCACGTAGCCCCCGAAACCGTCCTCGGGGTTGCCGTCTTCCACCACGCACACGGGCAGCAGCTCCGCCGGGTCCGGCGCCGCCCCGCGAAAGAGCCGCAGGTCGCGGACGATCCAGAAGAGACGCGGCTCGGTGATGGCGGGCTTGTCGGCGGCGCGCCCCTTCCAGAGGCTGAGCGTGTCGCCCCGCAGCGTGGGCGCGTTGGTCGCGCCCTGGGCGGCCGTCCAGTCGATGCGGACGCTTCCCTCCCCCGCGAATATCCGCGCGAAGCGCAGGGACGCCTTCTGCCCGCTCCACGCGCGCGTCCGCGGGTCCGGCGTATCCGCCAGCGCGGGATCGACGTCTGCGGGCGGCAGGCGCTCCCAGTCGCCCGGCACCGTCACCTCCCTCTGCGCCGCATGGACGCCGCACCACGCCAGCGCGAAGGCCAGCCCCACACACGCGGAGAGCCTCATGCCGACTCACTTCGCGAGAACGGGGGCCAGCGCCTCCATCCACACCTCGTACCCCGCGTCCGTGGGGTGAATCTCGTCGGCCATCATCGCGCGCGGCACCCAGCCGGACGCATCCACGAGCTTCTCGTTGAAGTCCACCCACACGATCTCCGGATGCGCCTCCACATACTTCTTCAGCAGCGCGTTCGTCTGGTCGTTGCGGCCCCTCGCCTCGGCGTGGCGGGACTGCGCGGAGACGCCGCGCGGGAAGATCGGATGCAGGATGATCCGCGCCTTTGGCTGGCGTGCCCTGATCCGGGCGATGATCGTCTCCACGCCCTTCGCCACGTTCTCGGGCTTCGTGGTCTTCGAGGAGTTGTTGTTCGTGCCGATCATCAGCACCACGTTCTTCGCCTCGTAGCCGTCCAGCTCGCCGTGGTCGATGCGCCAGATCACGTTCTGCGTGCGGTCGCCGCCGTAGCCGCAGTTGAGCACCTTGCGCCCGGCCGTGAACTTCGCCCAGCTCTGCGGGTGGCGCCACTCCCAGAAGTGCATGATCGAGTCGCCCACCAGCACCAGGTCCACCGTCTGCCCCTTGAAGGCCCTCGCCTGCTCGATGCGGCTCAGAAAGCGGTTCGCCCACCAGTAGTCGCCGAAGGGCCCGTCCCCGCGCCCCGGCGTGGCGTTGCGCGACTCCATCTTCGCCACGCTCCTGCACTCCACCGGCCCCTGCGCCGCGCCGGGGGCGGCCTTCGCCGCCTCCGCGACCACCGCGCAGCCCGCCACGCACGCCATCAACAACAGCTTCTTCATCGTCGTCCCTCCTCTTATCCTTATTACTATGTAGGTGTTTACTTCCTGCGGCCCATGCCGAAGAGCTTCAACGCGGCGCGGAAGTCGGCCGGCAGCGGCGAATGCGCCTTGATCTCCTCGCCCTTGCGCACGGGGTCCGGCAGCGCGAGCGCCGTCGCGTGCAGCATCTGGCGCGGCACGGTCATCAGCCGCGGGTCGCGGGCGGACTTGAGCCCGAACGTGCGGTCCCCCACGATCGGGTAGCGCACCCCCGCGAGATGGCGGCGGATCTGGTTCGTGCGCCCCGTCTCGATGCGCACGCGCAGGAAGGAGGCGTCGGCGCTCGTGGCCTCGCGCGTCACCAGCGACACGGCGGGCTGGTCGTCGAGCGGCGCGTCGATCTTCTGGTGCGAATAGGGGAAGCCCCCCACCACGATGGCCGCGTAGGTCTTGGAGACGCGGCGCGTCTTGAACACCTCCACCGCGGCGACGTAGGCCGCGTAGGTCTTCGCGAAGAGCAGGCACCCCGTCGTGTCGCGGTCGAGGCGGTGCACGGCCTGAAGGTTCGGCTGCTGGAGCTGCGCGCGCAGAATCGCCTCCACGGACTTCGGGTCGCCGTTCGAGAGCAGGCCCGCCGGCTTGTCCGCCACCACGTAGTCCGGCGTCTCCACCAGTACGCGCACGTGCCGCCGCTCCTCCGGTGCCACGGCCGCCCGCGCGCTGCCGGCCTGGCTGCGCGCCGCCGCCACCACCGCCCGCGGGATCTCCACCCCGTCGCCGGTCTTCAGCGCGTGGTGCGCGATCCACACGCACCGCCGGTTCACCCACACGCTGCGTCCGTCGATCACGGCCTTCGCGGCCCGGCGGGAGAGCCCCAGACGCGACGCGAGGAAGTCCTGAAGCGACTTCCCGGCATCGGGGCGGTTGACGGTTAGAATCTCGACGTTTGCGGTGAACTTAGGTGCGGCTCTCATGTCAAACCCTGATGATGGACCCCACGACGCCCACGATCTTCTTTCCTTGGCGGTCTGGGGCAAGTTGAATCTCGACGTCCTTCGCGTCGGCGTCGTCCTCCTGGGCGGTGATGCGCACGGTGTTCGTCTCGCCCGCCAGCGCGCAGGCGAAGAGGTCGGCCATCGGCGCGTCGTCCATCAGGTCCGCGAACGACAGCTTCTGAATCTCCTCCTCCGACTCGTACCCGAACATTTCGAGGCAGGCGGCGTTCGCCCCCCGGAAGCGACCGTCCGGCGCGCACGCGAAGAGCGCGGCCTGCGCGATCTCGTAGGCGTTCTGGCGCGTCCTGAGAATCGCCAGCTGCCGCCGCCGCCGCTCGACGTTGCGGATCGTGAACACCAGGTCGCCCGGGTCCAGCAGGTCGATCAGGCTCACCGTCACCTCGGCGGGGAACGAGGTCCCGTCCTTGCGCAGGCAGTTCGCGTCCAGCATCATGTGCCGGGCCTGTTCCAGCCCGGACCGGATGCGCTCGACGATTTCGGGCGTCACGCCCGGGATGAACTTCCCCACGGGACTATCCATCACCTCGTCGATCTCATACCGAAAGAACTCCTTCGCGCGCGGATTGAGCTCAAGAAGATGGCCGCTCGGGTCCGTAATCAGCACCGCGTCGTACATCCCCAGCAAGAGCTGGCGGAACAACGACCGGTGATCCTTCATCGTGGGCGTACTCGGCATGGACGGTTCTTTCCTTCTATCGCGAAACGACGGGGAGATTATCTCAAAAAAACCGCCGCATTGCACGCATTTTCTGAACGCGACGCCTCTATTTCGCGCCCGCGTCGGATCGGAGCGTCGGCGGGGGGCCGGGTTTGAGCCGGGATGAGGGGCCGGAGAGCGGCGGTGAGCCCGAACCTTCGTCGGGGACGGCGGGGCAATCCAACGCCGAGATCGGGGATT
>JBJEWG010000258.1:4218-7096 GCA_051884935.1 Kiritimatiellia bacterium
CCGACAAAACAGATTCTCTTGCGCAACAGAATGATTTCACTTGCGCAAGAGAATTTATTTGGTTGCGCAACAGAATTTATTTGGTTGCGCAAGTGAATTTATTTGGTTGCGCAACAGAAGTCATTCTGTCGGGCGACGGAACGACGGGAGTCGGCGAGGGATTCCCCTTCACTCGCCGTCAAATGTCGCTGACACCCCGTCGAATCGTCAATAATCGACGATTCATCGGCTATTGACGGCGTTTCAGCTTCGCGTGGTACTCCTGAAGAGTGCAGACGGCGAGCTCGCCGAACCGCGTGAAGTCCTCAAGCCCCTTGACGGCCGCCTCGAACCCGGCCACGGTCGTCGAAATCGGCACGCCGTGGACCACCGCCGAGGACCGCATGCGGATGTCGTCCACCATCGCCTCGGCGCCGGGCTCGGAGGTCGAGACGATCCAGTCCACCCGCTTCTCCCGCATCAGGTCCAGCACGTTCGGCCGTCCCCGGCTGATGCGGTAGATGGCGTTGGACTTGATGCCGTTCTCCCAGAGCTTCGTGGAGGTGCCGCGCGTCGCGTAGATCGCATACCCCATCCCGTCGAGCCTCCGCGCGAGCGGCACCACGGCGTCCTTGTCCTCGTCCTTCACGGCGAGGAACAGGCTGCCCGTCTGGGGGATGCGGCTGCCCGCCGCCAGCTGGCTCTTGAAGAACGCGATGTGCGGGTCGGCGTCGATCGCCATCACCTCGCCCGTGGACTTCATCTCCGGCGTGAGCGTGACGTCCACGCCCGGGAACTTGACGAACGGGAACACCGCCTCCTTCACGCAGGTGTACGGCAGGCGCACCTCCTCCGTGAACCCGATCTCCGCCAGCTTCTCGCCCGCCATGCACCGCGCCGCGTAGCCCGCGAGCGGCACGCCGATCGCCTTCGAGACGAACGGGATCGTGCGGGAGGCGCGCGGGTTGACCTCGATCATCCAGATCGTCTCGTCCTGCGGACGGTCCGCCGCGCGCGTGACGGCGAGCTGCAGGTTCATGAGGCCGCAGACGCGCAGGCGGCGGGCGAACTCCAGCGCCAGCCGCCGCACCTCGGCCAGCGTCGCGGCGGAAAGCGTGCGCGGCGGCGTCACGGAGGCCGAGTCGCCCGAGTGGCACCCCGCCGGCTCGACGTGTTCGAGGATGGCCCCCACCACCGTCGTCTCGCCGTCCGAGATGCAGTCCACGTCGAGCTCCACCGCGTGTTCGAGGAACTTGTCGATGAGGATCGGCTTCCCCTCCGCCGCGCGTACGGCCTCCTCCACGTAGCGCACGAGGTAGTCCTCCCTGTAGACGATCGCCATGCCGCGCCCGCCCAGCACGAAGCTCGGGCGCACCAGCACGGGGTAGCCGATGTCGTTCGCCACGCGCACGGCCTCCGCGACGGTGTGGGCGATGCCGCTCGGCGGCTGGTGCATCCCCACCTCTTCGACGAGCGCCTTGAAGAAGTCGCGGTCCTCCGCGCGGTCGATGTCGTCCGGCGAGGTGCCGATCACGCGCGCGCCCGCCGCGCGCAGCCGCTGCGCGAGGTTGAGCGGCGTCTGCCCCCCGAACTGCACGATCACGCCGTCGCACCGCTCGCGGTCGTAGATCTCCATCACGTCTTCAAGCGTGAGCGGCTCGAAGTAGAGCCTGTCCGAGGTGTCGTAGTCCGTCGAGACCGTCTCGGGGTTCGAGTTCACCATGATCACCTCGCAGCCGCGCGCCCGCAGCGCGAACGCCGCGTGGCAGCAGCAGTAGTCGAACTCGATTCCCTGGCCGATGCGGTTCGGTCCGCCGCCCAGCACCATGATCCTCCGCCGTCCGTCGCCCGCCGCGCACGCCGCCGCCGGGGCCTCCGTCGCCTGGTTCGTCGAATAGTAGTAGGGCGTCACGGCCCTGAACTCGCCGGCGCAGGTATCGACCGCGCCGAAGCGGGGCCGCACCCCCGCCGCGCGCCGCGCCGCGCGCACGTCGTCCTCCCGCGCCCGGAGCAGGTAGGCGATCTGCGCGTCGCTGAACCCCTTCGCCTTCGCCTGGGCGAGCAGCGCGGGGCTGTTGAACCGCCCCGCGTCGTCGAGACGGAGGTTCGCCCGCAGATGTTCCCCGAACTTCTGAAGCTCGTCCAGGTGCCGCAGGAACCAGCGGTCGATCGCCGTGAGCGCGAAGAGCCGCTCGACCGTCCAGCCGCGCCGAAGCGCCTCGTACAGCTGGAAGATGCGCTCGGCGCCCGGGTGGGCGAGCGCCTCGGCGAGCTCCGCGTCGTTCCACTCCCGCGTCCGCACCGCGTCCCACGTCGCGTGGTCGGGCGCGGGGAGGAACATCTCGCTCTTCTCGTCCGCCCCGAAGCCCATGTGCTTCGTCTCCAGCGAGCGGAGCGCCTTCTGGAAGGCCTCCTCGAAGGTGCGGCCGATGGCCATCGCCTCGCCCACGGACTTCATCTGCGTGCCGAGGTGCGGGTCCGCCGCCGGGAACTTCTCGAACGTGAATCGCGGCACCTTCACCACCACGTAGTCGAGCGCCGGCTCGAAGCAGCTCGGCGTCTCGCGCGTGATGTCGTTCCGCAGCTCGTCGAGCGTGTAGCCCACGGCGAGCAGCGCCGCGATCTTCGCGATCGGGAAGCCCGTCGCCTTCGAGGCGAGCGCCGACGAGCGCGAGACGCGGGGGTTCATCTCGATGATGATGCGCCGCCCGGTCCGCGGGTTCACCGCCCACTGCACGTTCGAGCCGCCCGTCGAGATGCCGATCGCGTCCAGCACGGCGAGCGAGTCGTCGCGCATCGCCTGGTACTCGCGGTCCGTGAGGGTCTGGATCGGCGCCACGGTGATCGAGTCGCCCGTGTGGATGCCCATCGGGTCGAGGTTCTCGATCGAGCAGACGAT
>JBJEWG010000259.1:0-7084 GCA_051884935.1 Kiritimatiellia bacterium
CGGCCCCCGGGGTCGTGACGATGCCGGAGGCCGTTGTCTTCGACGGCTATCGGTGGTACACGGGGAACGACAGCATGGAGACGCGCAACCCCGTCTCCTGGACCTTCGAGTGTTCGCTGGACGGCAAGACGTGGAGCCTGATCGACGAGCAGCACGACCGCGCGACGACGGATCAGATCCGGACGCTGGCCTACACGTTCACCTGCGGCGGCGGGGAGGCCGTTGACGCGCTCTCGGACGTTTCGCCCGTGACGCTCGCGGCGGGGGCGACGGGCGTCGTCTCGCGCGTGGACGAGACGTTCGGACCGCTTGCGGGCGCGGGCGTGCTGAACATCCGGGGCGGCGGCACGGCGCGGATCAACGCGGTGGCGGATGCCGTGTTCGCGGGAAGCGTCGAAGGCGTGGGGACGCTGACGAAGACGGGTGCGGGCGCGCAGGCGCTCTCCGGCACGGTCACGTTGACGGGTACACTGGTCGTCGAGCAGGGCGTGCTGAACCTGGAGGGCGCGATGCTCAAGGGGATTACGAACATCGTCCTGAAGGGCGGTACGCTCGCGGGCGCGGCCACGGTGGACGGCGACCTCACGGTGACTTCGGCGGGCGGCGTCTACGCGGCCTCCCTCGCCGTGGGCGGCACGCTGACGCTGGTGGGGCGGCCCACGCTGGGGACGGGCTTCGCGGGGGGCGCCGTGCGCGGCGTGGCCTTCACGTGCGGGGCGGCGGACGACGCGACGCGGGCCCTCTTCGTATCGGCGCTGCCGCACGAGGCGATCCCGCGCGGCTGGAAGTTCAACCTCAAGGCGACCGGCACGCGCTTCGCCTGGAACGTCTCGCCCGGCGGCACGCTGCTCTACATCCGCTGAGACATACACGCATCTGATTGATATGTACAATCCTGACACGATTACGGCCGCCGAGATGGCGGGGATTATCGACCACACCTATCTGAAGGCCCATGGCGGGGCGGAGGCGATCGACAGGCTCTGCGCCGAGGCGGCGGAGAACCGCTTCGCGAGTGTCGCGGTGAACGGCTGCGAGGTCGCGCGCTGCGCGGCGGCGCTGAGGGGAACGGGCGTGAAGGTGACTGCGGTGGCGGGGTTCCCGCTGGGGCAGATGACGCCGGAGGCGAAGCTCTTCGAGGTGCGCGACGTGATCGCGAAGGGGGCGGGCGAGGTGGACATCGTCCAGAACGTGCGCGCGCTTCAGAGCGGGAACTGGAAGCTCGTGCTGGACGAGCTCACGCAGTTCGCGCGGATCTGCCGCGACGTGGGCGCCGTCTCGAAGGTGATCTTCGAGACCTGCTACCTCACGGAGGAGCAGAAGGTGCTTTCCTGCAAGTTCGCGTGCGAGGCGGGCGTGGATTTCGTGAAGACGTCCACGGGGTTCGGGACGGGCGGCGCGACGGCGGCCGACGTGGCGCTGATGCGCCGGATGGTCGGCCCTGGGATGGGCGTGAAGGCAGCAGGGGGCATCCGCACGCTCGCGACGGCGCTTGAGATGGTCCGCGCGGGGGCGACGCGCATCGGCGCGAGCGCCGGGGTGGAGATCGTGGCCGAGCTCCGCGCGCGGGGCCGCTGAGCCGTCCCCCGTGGCGGCTGGTTTTGTGGTATAATCCACGTCGTTTCTCAACAAGGAGCCACGATGACACTTGAACAGTTCAGGCAGGTTTGGACGAAGGCGGCGGCGAAGACGGCCGTCCGTGAGCAGGACTACTCCGCGCTTGACGCGGCGGCCGGTGGCGACGGCGACCACGGCGAGGCGATCGTCGCGGCGACGAAGGCGCTGGCGGCGGCCGAGGGGGTGGACTTCAAGAGCCTGTTGGAGGACATGGTGGCGCATCTTGAACGCGACGTCTCCGGCTCCACGAGTTCCCTCTACGGCACGCTCTTCGAGGGCATGGCCGACGCGGTCGAGGCCGGCGTGACCGAGCTTTCCGCCGAGGAGGTCGCCGAAGTGTTCGCCGCCGGGCTTGAGGAGCTGGGCTTCGCGACGAAGGCGAAGGTGGGCGACAAGACGTTCATGGACGCGCTGATCCCGGCCATCGAGGCCCTGAAGGCCCACGCCGCCGAGGGCGAGGGGGCGATGTTCGCCGCCGCGGCGGCCGCCGCGAAGGCGGGAAGCGAGGCGACGGCGCAGATGCAGGCCAAGTATGGCCGCGCGAAGAACCTGGGCGCGCGCTCGATCGGCCCGATCGACGCCGGTTCGGCGAGCAACGCCGACATCTGGGCGTGCTTCGCGGCGGACTGAGGCGAGCGGATTTTCAATTCAAAGGAGAGCAGACATGGCAGACATGGACGGATTCAGGGAAGCCTCGGCGTACGGTTTCGACCGGCCGCAGACGAACGAGGCGTTCTTCCTCAAGGGCAACGAAAACCGCGGCTGGGGCGTGAAGAACCGCCTCGCGCGCATCTTCAACCCGAAGAGCGGCCACACGGTGATGCTGGCGTGCGACCACGGCTTCATCATGGGGCCGACGAGCGGCCTTGAGCGCGTGGACCTCACGATCAACCCGCTGATCGAGTATGCGGACTGCCTGATGTGCACGCGCGGGATTCTCCGCAGCGTGATCCCCCCCACGATGTCGAAGCCGGTCTGCCTGCGCGCCGACGGCGGCACGACGATCCTCACGGATCTCAACCTCAACCGCGTCTACGACGTGGAGGACGTGGTGCGCGTGAACGCGAGCGCGATGGCGGTGATGGTGGCCTGCGGCGACAAGGCCTCCGAGCAGACCACGACGCAGAACCTCGTGCACACGGTGGACATGGGCGAGAAGCTGGGCATCCCGGTGCTCGGCGTGACGGCGGTGGGCAAGGACATGGCGCGCGACGCGCGCTACTTCGGGCTTGCGACGCGCGTCTGCGCGGAGAACGGGGCGTCCTTCGTGAAGACCTACTACACGGAGGAGGGGTTCGAGAAGGTGGTGGCGCAGTGCCCGGTGCCGATCGTGATCGCCGGCGGCAAGAAGCTGCCCGAGGAGCAGGCGCTCGCGCTCGCGTACAAGGCCATCCAGGCCGGCGCGGCGGGCGTCGACATGGGCCGCAACGTGTTCCAGAGCGCGAAGCCGCTCGCGATGATGAAGGCGATCGCCGGCGTCGTCCACAACGGCCTCACGCCCAAGGACGCGTTCCAGCTCTACAACGATGAGAAGTGAGCCTGACGCTCCAGTTCCTCGGCACCGGCACGAGCGTGGGGGTTCCCCAGATCGGCTGCCGGTGCGCGACCTGCACCTCGACCGACGCGCGCGATAGGCGGCGCCGGTCGGGTCTTTACGTGCGGGCGGGGCGGACGGCGTTCGTGGTGGATACGCCGCCCGAGTTCCGGGAGGCGTGCCTTGAGCTGAACATCACGAAGGTGGACGCCGTGGTCGTCACGCACGCGCACATGGACCACGTGGCGGGGTTCGACGACGTCCGGCGGTTCAACACGCTGAACGGGAAGTCCGTGCTGAACTGCTACGCGGCGCCGGAGACGATCGCGGCCCTGCACCAGCTCTTCCCCTACATCACGACGAAGGCGAATCCGATCGGGCTCTACCGTCCGATGATCGCCTTCAAGCCCGTGACGCGGGCCTTCAGAATCGGCGAGGTGAAGGTGACGCCGCTGCCGGTCGAACACGGGGGGCCGCGCACGAACGGGTATCTGTTCGAGACCGGGGGGCGGCGCGCCGCCTACGTCTCGGACTGCATCTCGATTCCGAAGCGGACGCTGGAGAAGGTTCGCGGCGTCGATGTGATGGTGCTGGACTGCCTGCGGGAGCGGGCGCACCCCACGCACATGAACCTTGAGCGGGCCCTCGCCGCGATGCGGGAGATCGGCCCGGGGCGCGGGTTTCTGACCCACATGAGCCACGACGTGAAGCACGCGGAGTTCTCGAAGCTGCTGCCGCGCGGCGTCCATCTTGCCTATGATGGGCTGACGGTGAGGATCTGACCGCGCGAAACGCATGAGGGGTGGGATGAAAGACGAGGTGAATATGACGAAACGTATGTTCCTGGGAATGGCCTTCGCATGCTGCGGCGCGGTCTGGGCGGCCTTGCCGAGCGAGATCACCGTGACGCTCAAGCCGGTGCAGGACGTCTACATCGAGGGCGAGCGTATCCGCGTGATCGTGGACATCGCCAACGCCTCGCCGGACGTGATCGACTGCCGCGGGCCCGGTTCGCCGGACGCGCTTTCGCTCGAACTCTACCGGGCGAGCGACCGGCATCAGTTCGACAAGGCCTCCGACAAACCGTTCACCGCCGGGTTCGCGCTGCTCTCCGGGGAGGGGCAGAAGCTGGAGGCGTTCCTTGGCGACCACTTCCCGTTCCACAAACCCACGCGCTACTTCGCGCGGGCGGTGCTCGTCCACGGCGGGATGCGCTTCGAGAGCCCGCTGCGGACATTCGACGTGGTGCCGGGTATGAAGTGCGGTGGGGCGCTGCAGATGTTCGAGGGGCACGATGGACTCAAGCGCGAGTTCGAGCTCGTCCACTGGGGGCGCAACCGCGTGGAGCACCTCTTCCTCAAGGCGCGGGACCAGGGGGATTCGACGCGTCGCTGGGCGACGGCGGATCTGGGGCCGTTCCTCCGCGTGACGCGCCCGAAGGTCTCGGTGCTGCCCACGGGCGAAGTCGTCACGCTGCACCGCGCGACGCAGGATTCGTTCATCCGCACCGAGTTCTGGAGCCTGCCGAGCGTCTTCGAGTTCCACGAGCACGAGGTGATGATGGACCCGGAGGTCGCGGGCGCGGAGCGCGTGAAGGAAATCTACCGGGAATCCGGCGGCGTCGAGGCCGTGAAGAAGGCCTGGTGGAAGTTCTGGTAAGCTCAGCGCGCGGGACGGATAGGTGCCGGATGGATACGAGGATGGAAGATTCGGAACATGAACATTCTAGGCATTGAGAGCAGCTGCGACGAGACCGCGTGCGCGGTGGTGCGGGATGGGCGCGAGGTGCTCAGCTCGGTCGTCTACACGCAGATTCCGCTGCATCAGCCCTATGGCGGTGTGGTGCCCGAGGTGGCGAGCCGCGCCCACATCGAGAAGATCCACGGGGTTGTCGCCGAGGCGATGAAGGGCGGCGCGTCGATCGACGCCGTCGCGGTGACCTATGGTCCGGGGCTTGCGAGCTCCCTGCTCGTCGGCCTCAACGCGGCCAAGGGGCTTGCGATGGCCCTCGGCGTGCCGCTGATCGGCGTGAACCACATCGAGGCCCACCTCCACACGCCGTTCCTCTTCGACTCCGGCGCCGAGCCTCTCGCCCCTGCGCCCGAGACGATGATGCCGGCCCTGGGGTTGGCCGTCTCGGGGGGGCATACCACATGGGTGGATATGCCAGCCTACGGCGCGTACACGATCATTGGGCAGACGCTGGACGATGCGGCGGGAGAGGCCTTCGACAAGGCCGCAAAGCTGCTGGGGCTGGGCTATCCGGGAGGGCCCGTCATCGACCGCTGGGCGAAGGGATACTGGAACGGCGTGACCGACTTCTCCGACGCCGCGGCGCTGAAGGCGCTGGTCTATCCGGCGGCAATCCGGGTGCAGGACCCGATGCCGCGTTTCCCCAAGGGACATCCCCGCGCGGGCACGGCGGCGCTGGCCGGTCTCGACGCCGAGCTGTGCGTCTCCTTCTCGGGGCTCAAGACCTCGCTGCTCTACTACGTGAAGCGGAATCCCCCGAAGGACGACCACGAACGGGCGGCGCTCGTCGCCGCCTATCAGGAGGCGATCGTCGGCACGCTTGTGGATCGCACGCGCATCGCGCTGAGGCGGCGCGACTACAAGGCGCTGATCGTGGGCGGCGGCGTCTCGCTCAACGGGCGCCTTCGCGCCTGGCTGGCCGAGGTCGCGGCGGAGGCGCGCGTGCCGCTCTTCCTCGCGCAGCCCAAGTACTGCGGCGACAACGCGGCGATGATCGCGGGCCTTGGCTACTACCGCCGGAACATCGTGGGGGGCGATGCGCTCAACATCGACGTCAACCCCGCGCTTCAGGCGGGCGACTGAACTTGCATACACGAAAGAAGGAGAGAGAAGAGAATGAAACTGAGCCTTGATTCCATTTCGACGCAGGCGGAGGCCTGGGCGGCCGCGCGGGTGGCGCTGCCGAAGTTCGACGTCGCCGCCATGCGGGCGCAGACGAAGGCGACGCCCGAGTGGGTGCACTTCGGCGCGGGCAACATCTTCCGCGGCTTCATCGGCTCGCTGAACCAGCGGCTGCTGAACGCGGGCGAGGCGAAGACGGGCATCATCGCGTGCGACACGTTCGACTACGACATCATCGACCAGATCTACACGGCGCAGGACTGCCTCACGCTCAACGTGCTGCTGAACCCGGACGGCACGACGACGCGCGAGGTGCTCGCGGGCGTGGCCGAGGGCGTGAAGGCGAACTTCGCCGACCCGGCCACCAAGGCCCGCCTCGTGGAGATATTCCGCGCGCCCTCCCTCCAGATGCTCTCCTTCACGATCACGGAGAAGGGCTATGCGCTGCGGAAGCCGGACGGCGCGTACCTGCCGGTTGTGGAGGCGGACATGAAGGAGGGCCCCGCCGCCGCCCGCCACGCGATGGCGATCGTCTGCGCGCTGCTGCTCGAACGCTTCAAGGCGGGACGGCTGCCGATGGCTGTCGTCTCGATGGACAACTGCTCGCACAACGGCGAGAAGCTCATGGGTTCGGTGCTCGAAATCGCGAAGGCCTGGCGGGCGAACGGCTTCGTGGACGATGCGTTCCTCGCCTACCTCGCGGATGAATCGACGATCGCGTTTCCGTGGTCGATGATCGACAAGATCACGCCGCGTCCCCACCCGATGGTGGAGGAGTCGCTTGCGAAGGACGGCATCGAGGGCATGGCGCCGATCGTCACCTCGAAGAAGACCTTCATCGCGCCGTTCGTCAACGCGGAGAAGCCGCAGTATCTGGTGATCGAAGACAAGTTCCCGAACGGCCGTCCCGCGCTTGAGAAGGCGGGCGTCTACTTCTGCGACCGCGAGACGGTGAACATGACCGAGAAGATGAAGGTCACCACGTGCCTCAACCCGCTCCACACGGCGATGTCGATGTATGGCTGCCTCTTGGGCTACACGCTCATCTGCAAGGAGATG
>JBJEWG010000260.1:0-7072 GCA_051884935.1 Kiritimatiellia bacterium
GTGTTCGGCGGCCTCACCAACGTGGTCGGCCGGAACCGCGCCGACGAGCACGCAGACGGCTATGACCTTGAATGGGACGAGGAAACGGGGCTTCTGAAGGGCGGCGACAAGGGCTATGCGGTGTTCACTGTCAACGAGGGCCGCGTGGTCATGGGCGGCCTCGGCGTGACGAACATCACGGACGGCATTGCCTGGGTGGGTTCGCGGACGCAGAAGTCAACTCGCCTCGACATCGTCGGTGGGCGGCATATGCACAAGAGCAACTGGTTCTGCATCTCGCGCGGCGCGGGCACGGCGGACAACGACGTGACGGCGAGCCTGTACGTCTCGGGCGGCGCGGACGTCTCCCTCTCCCAGCTGTGCCTCAACAACGGCAACGGCCAGGACGGCTATTATGGCCGCTCACTGCTGGACATCGAGGACGCGGCGGTGACGATTGGCAATGCTGTTTTTGTCGGCGAGGGCACCGGCGAGGCCCGCATCCGCGTGGGGTCGAACGCCACGTTGAAATCGAACCAGGGAGAAACGGCGAGTAACAATGCGGGGCTTGACTCTGCACATGGTTTTCAGATCGGGCGGTCGGGGTCGGTCAAGGCCGACGTGACCGTGGACGGGGGCGACCTCTACTACCGCCTTGGCTACGTGCGGGCCGGCAGCAGGCTGACGGTGAAGAACGGTGGCGTCGTCCACATGGACCGCACGCTGCCGACCGCCGTTCGGGGGAACGAAAGCAACGGCGACGTGCTCGTGGACGGCGGCACATTCGCGCCGTGGACGACGGCCTACTCGGGCATCATGTCCGACTGGTTCAACGGCTCGACGGGCACCTTCGGCGTCGGCGCGGGCGGCGCGACGCTCGACGCGCCCGCGTTCACGCATCTCGGGATGCAGCCCGCGGGCATGGTGGCGGGCGCGGCGATCACGAAGACCGGCAAGGGCGTGCTCACGATGTACGCGTCCGACGTGCCGGTGACGGTGCAGGAGGGCACGCTGCGCATGAGCGTGCCGCCGAAGGCGTGGACGAACGACCTCATCGGCGCGATCGCGGTGGCGGAGGGTGCGGCGCTCGAAGTCTCGGGCGACATGGCGCTCGGCGCGATGCGGGTCGAGGCGGACGCGGCGACGTTCGACGCATCGGGGATCGAGCGTGACCGGAACTGGGTGTGCAACCGGCACGCGAACTGGCGCCCGGACGGCGTCGTCCAGGCCAATGCGACCATCGGAAACGATGTGGGCTCGGCGGCCATTCTCGACGCCAAGGTGCCGCTGGACCGGTCCTTCGAGCTGGCCTTCGACACCTTCCTCTATTCAACGACGAGCAAGCCCGCGGATGCCTGGACGGTCTATTTCCAGAACACGAGCACCACGACGGTCGGCAACGGCAACACCGGCTACCACACTCTGCCCAATTCCTTCGGCGTGGTGGTCGATGTCTATCAAGATCGCATCCGCTGGGGTGAGAACGGGAAATTCCCCCGGGAGTGCGACATGAAGGGCGCGATGGGGCTCTACGGCAACTGGGCGGACCGCCGCCGCTGCCGCGTCATCTACGATGCGGAGGCCCACCGCGTGACGCTGAAGATGCGTCGGGCGGACGGTCAGGAGGCGAGCTGGTCGCACGACGTGGACATTGCGGCGCTGGTCGGCGCGAACGAGGCGTATCTGGGCCTCGCCGGCGGCACGGGCGGTTCCAACGCGGCCTTCAGCTTCGCCAACATCCGCTTCGTGGAGACGGGGGCTCCCGCCACCCACGTGCGCGTGGGCGGCGTGAAGACGCTGGCGACGGGCGAGACGTTCACTGCAAAGACGCATCCGAGCGAGGCGCAGAACGGCTTCCTGATGGGGCGCCTCGACTACGCGGACGGCGCGACGCTGAACGTGGAGGACGACAGCGCCGTCACGGGCCTCGCCGTGCTGCCGCCGCCGCTGACGACGGCCGACCAGTCCCTTTGGCAACTTAGTGGCGGCGCCTACTGGCGCGAGGATGGCTCGCTGGCGACTTCGCGGCTGCTGGGCGACAAGAAGACGGGTGGCAACGCGACCACCACCGTGTACTACCCCGTGGGCGGCAACTGGGAGAGTTCGTTCACCTTCGAGCTGGGCGCACACGACAGCAATCCGGCGGATGCGTTCCAGTTCTCGCTGCTCGGCCCGGGCAACAATCTCGACATGCAGATCCGCTACTACGAGGACATCACCGAGATCATCACCAACAAGATCGAAGGCGCCACCGAGCCTGACGACGTGACTGTTGTCACCAACAAGTACAACACGCGCAAGACTCAGATCAAGTTCACCACGCGCGGCGTGCGCCATCCGGCGTCGGTTGCGGACTTCGACCCGATCGACGTCGTGAAGTACGGCCCCGCGCGGGTCAATCTGGCCTACGACGACGCGGCGCACACCTTCGCCGTCTCCATTACGCAGCAGGACGGCGCGCGCTCCAACTGCGTGGTCTTCACGGACGTCGATATGGCGGCGGTGATGAAGAACGGTACCGCCGCGAAGATTCGGCTTTACGGCTATGTGGGCGGGCTCTACACGGAGAACGTCGTGCGCGACTTCACGTTCCGGTCCGACCTGCACGACGCGCGCCTGGCGCAGAGCCAGACGCGGAAGCCCGTGCGCGGCTTCTTCGGCTTCGAGAATCTGGAGGGTGACGGCACGCTCGTGAAGACGGGCACGGGCGACCTCGGGCTCGTCGATACGCGGAACGGGCACGTCGCGTTGCGCCTCGTGGAGGGCGGGCTGCGCCTTCGCCGCGAGCCGCTGGAGGACTTTGCGCTCAACGTCCCCGGGGGCTGGAGCTTCTCACACGCGAGCGGGCGCTACATCTACCCGAACGGCATCCAGATCGGTGAGCGCGTCCAGGATCACAGGTCCACCGCCCAGACGCGCCACCGACTGCGCGTGGACGGTGACTGGCGCTGCTCGTTCTCGCTGTGGGTCAACGACGGAAGCCCGGCTGACGCCGTCTCGTTCTTCCTCCACAACGATCCGCGCGGCAACCAGTGCGTAGGCGGGAACACGGGGAACGCCGGCTTCTACGGCATCCAGAACAGTGTCGCCGTGGGCTGGTACTTCTATCCGGGCAACAAGGATTATCCCAACACGATGACGGTCGCGCGCAACGGAGGGACCTTGAGCTGGGGGCAGGCCCAGAAGCATGAACCCATCAAGCTACAGGGCAAGACGACGGACGTCGTGCTTACGTACAACGCCGAGACAAAGACGCTCACGAGCGTGATGACGCAGGGCGAGACAAGCGTGGAGAACACGTTCGCCGACTTCGACGTGGCCGGGTCCGTGAAGGGCGCATACGCCTGGCTCGGCTTCGGCGTAGGCTGCGGCGGTTCAACGGCCACGCCGCGCATCACGAACTTCAGGTTCGAGCGGTTGGACGATTCCGACCCGCTGGCCAATGAGAGCTACCTCGCCTCCGTGGACGTGACGGGCGACGCGGCGGTGCGGCTCGACACGGCGAAGGCCGGGGGCACGTTCCGCCTCGCGGACGCGGTGGCGCTGGCGGCGGGCAGGGCGCTGACGGCGGAGTCCTGCGACCGGCCCGCGACGCTCGCGATGGGCACGCTCACGCTGGGCGAGGGTGGTATGCTGAGGGGCGACGCCAAGACGGTGGTCGCGCCGGAGACGCTCGCGGGCGCGCTGGAGACGGTGCGGGTGGAGGGCGCGACGCTCGCGGTCTCCGCGGCGCAGGTCGAGGCGCGCACGCTGAAGAACAGCGACCTCGTGCTCACGGGCGGCGCGAAGGTGGCCGCGCCGGCGGGACGGCCGCTCTCGCTGCGGCACGTCATCGTGGACGGCGCGGACGTCGGCACGGGCGTCTTCACGTCCGAGACGGCGGGGTGGGTGGCCTCCGGTACTGTGACGCTGGGCGGCGGCACGCTCATGATCCTGCGCTAGCGATGAGTTTGCGTACAGTCGTTTCGCTCGCGGCGGCCTGTTGGGCACTGGCGGGGTGGACGGCGCCGGGCGTCTCGAAGGCCGCCTACCTCGATCTCGTGGAGGCGGCGGTTGGGGCGTACACGCCGGAGCATATGCGCGCCTATCACGCGCGCGTGAAGAAGGAGGGCATCCGCGAACACGGGTTCCCGCGCCTGGCCGCGAACCTCGGCACGCTGGTGGCGAACGGCCGCCGCATGGGGGATGCGGGGCTCGTCCGCGAGATGATGACGACCTGCTGCGGGCAGATGGCGACGGCGCTTGAGGTGGCGCAGCGGCGGAACGCGGGCCGCTACGTCGGCGTGGGCAACGACTTCACGGTGAAGGAGATCGTGCTGTGCCTGCTGGCGCTTGAGAAGGCGCGGGTCTTCCCCCGGGAGGTGACGGAGGGCTGGCGGGCGGATATCCGCCGCGTCGTCCCCGAGACGGCCTACAACTGCCAGCCGCGTCCCGGCGACCCGGTGGCCCACAACTGGGCTGTCTTCGGGGCGGCCAGTGAACAGCTGCGCGCGTTTGCGGGGCTGGGGGGCAGCGCCGCCTACACGGAGCGCCACTTCTCGGACCAGCTGCGCTTCTTCGACGCGAACGGCATGTACAAGGACCCGCACCAGCCGATGGTGTATGACCTCGTGACGCGCCTGCAGTTCATGCTGGCGATGGCCTACGGCTACAGCGGGCCCTCCCGCGCCGCGCTGGAGGCGAACCTCCTCAAGTCCGCCGAGCCCACGCTGCTGATGCAGTCCGTCACGGGCGAGATCCCCTACGGTGGGCGCAGCAACCAGTTCCTCCACTGCGAGACCTTCTACGCGGCGGTCTGCGAATGGTATGCGGGCTGGTTCAAGGCGAAGGGCGATCTGAAGACGGCGGCGCGGTTCCGCCGCGCGGCTAAGCGGGCGGTGGAGTCGCTTGCCTACTGGCTCGACCAGCCGAACTACCGCCACATCAAGAACCGCTTTCCGCTGGAGACACGCCAGGGGTGCGAGGGATACGGCTACTTCGACAAGTACATGGTTACGATGGGGTCCTGGGCGTGCCTGGGGGCCCTCTTCGCGGACGAGTCCATCCCCGCCGCCGACGAGTCGCCGGTGGCGACGGTGTTCCGGATGTCGGACGACTTCCACCGCATCTGCCTTCAGGCCGGCGACTACGGGGCCGAGATCGACACGGCCTGCGATGCGCCCTACGACGCGAACGGCGTCGGGCGCGTCCAGCGCCGGGGCGCGCCCCCGATGCTGGCGATCTCCGTGCCGTTCCCCTGCGGCGCGGCGAGGCGGCCCAACTACGAGACGGGCTTCACGAACGCGACACCGCTCGCGATCCTGCCGGGCTGGAAGGCGGAGGGAGCGTGGGCGTATGCCTACGATGGGCCCTACGCCGTGCGCGAGGCGAGAGTCGTGGAGGACCGTGCGCGCGTTGAGTTGGCGTGCCCGCGCGCGGGGCGGCCGGCACTGCGCTGGGAGATTGACCTCTCCGCGGACGGGCTTGCGATGACGGTGACGGGCGCGCACGGGGAGGAGCTGGCGCTCACGCTCCCGGCGTTCGCGTTCGACGGCGAGACGCATACGGAGATCCATGCGGCGACGGACGCCCTCGACGTGACCTTCGGCGGCTGGACGAGCCACGCGACGACGAGTGGCGAGATGGTGGATATGGGCCGGATGTACGGTAACCGCAACGGCTTCTCCCGGCGGTACGAGGCGCGCGGGCGCTCGCCGCTGTGTGTGACGATGCGCCTGCACCGCGCGGTCCGCGCGAAGTGAGGGGAGCGCGCAAGTATGCGCGCCAACGGGACGAGGGTGTGGTATACTGCGCGCATGAAAACGAAACACACCCTCCTCGGCCTTGCGGCGATTGCCGCGGCCCCCGTGTTCGCCGAGCTCGTGCCGGCGCCTCTCTTCAACCACAACATGGTGCTCCAGCGCGACAGGAAGATCGCGGTGTGGGGCCGCGCGGACGCCGGGGCGGCCGTCACCGTGTCGTTCGCGGGAGCGTCGGCGACGGCGAAGGCCGGCGCGGACGGCGCGTGGCGCGTGGATCTGCCCGCGATGAAGGCGGACGCGACGCCGCGCGAGATGAAGATCGCCAGCTCGGCGGGCGACGCGCTCGTCTACACCAACGCCGTCGTGGGCGAGGTGTGGCTGTGCGGCGGGCAGTCCAACATGACCTTCGCGATGTGGCCGCGGCCCAACATGGGGCAGCACGCCGGCCGCGAGCGGAACGGCTACTACGACATCATGCTCACGAACGAGCCGGACGTGCGCGGCGTGCGGATGCCCCAGTGCTGGGGCGCCGAGCCGAAGGACCATGCGCGGCTGAACTGGTTCGCGTTCACGCCCGGCAACGGCGGCGACTTCTCCGGCGCCGCGTGGCACTACGCCATGCGCCTCTACCGCGCCCTGCGGGTCCCCGTGGGCGTGATCGAGAGCGCCTGGGGCGGGTCGTGCATCGAGACGTGGATTCCGCCGGAGGCCTATGCCGCGTCGAAGAGCTTCAAGGCCCTCGCCACGCGGCCCATCCGCACGCAGCCGACCGAGGCGGAGCTTGCGCACCAGAAGAAGACGGGGCACGGCCCGAGCCTCCACCAGCAGCCGCGCGCCTGCTGGAACGCGATGATCCATCCGCTCGCGCCGTATGGCATTCGCGGCGCGATCTGGTATCAGGGCTGCACGAACCGCGGCAAGTGGAAGGAGTACTACGAGATGCTCGAAACGCTGCGGGCGGGGTGGGGCGCGAAGTTCGAGTGCCCCGAGATGCCGCTCTTCATCTGCCAGATCACGCCCTTCGGCTACACGACCGAGGAGCACGACGACGGAAAGACGCAGATCCGCGAGGAGATGGAGCGCTTCGCCCTTGACCACGCCCCGAACGTGGGCCTCGCGGTGCTCTCCGACGTGGGCGAGATCGACAACATCCACCCCGGCGACAAGCGCACGGTGGGCACGCGCCTCGCCGCGCTCGCGCTGAACCGCCTCTACGGCTTCAAGGGGCTCAAGTGCGACGCGCCGGTGCTCGACGCGGCCACGCTCTCCGCAGACGGCAAGAAGGTGGAGCTCACGTTCAAGAACGTGGAGGACTGGTGCATGAACGGCACCTACAAGCTCCGCTTCGAGCT
>JBJEWG010000261.1:0-7005 GCA_051884935.1 Kiritimatiellia bacterium
AGTTCCTCGGCTCGTACTACGACAAGAAGATCTACGAGAACGACCCGTTCGCGAAGCTCGACCAGACGGGCGTGGGCAAGCTCATGAAGATGGCCGTCACCGACGGCAAGGCGACCCGCCCGAAGATCCACTGCGGCATCTGCGGCGAACACGGCGGCGACCCGACCTCGGTGGAGTTCTGCCACCGGATCGGCCTCAACTACGTGAGCTGCTCGCCGTTCCGCGTGCCGATCGCGCGCCTTGCGGCGGCCCAGGCCGCCCTGCGCGGCTGAGCGGCGACGGAATGAGACACGGGAACCGTCTGCGGAAACGCAGGCGGTTTTTGTGTTATACTGGAGGGCATCATGAAAACTCTCATCCGCAATGCGCACGTGATTAGCCCGGGCGTCGATCTGAAGAAGGCGTCCGTCATCGTCGAGAAGGGGAAGATCAGGTCCGTCACGGCGGGAACGGTCCCGAAGGCGGGGTTCGACACCGTGGTGGACGCCCGCGGGAAGTACCTTGTGCCGGGCTTCATCGACGTCCATCTGCACGGCGCGTGCGGGTGCGACGTGTGCGACGCGACGCCGGAGGCGATTGAGACGATCGCCTCCGCAAAGCTCGCGGAGGGGTGCACGAGCTTTCTGCCGACGACGCTCACGGTGGCGGGGCGGACGCTGAAGGCGGTGGCGCGGGCCGTGGCGGCCTACCGCCGGGACGCGCGCTTCGCGAAGGCGCTGGGCATCCATCTGGAGGGGCCGTTCTTCAATCCCGCGTACTGCGGGGCGCAGAATCCCGCGTTCGTGCGGCGGCCGAACATTCGGGAGGTGCTCGCCATCTCCGCCATCTCGCCCGTGAAGATGGTGAGCTTCGCGCCGGAGATGCGGGGCGGGGCGGCCTTCGCGGCGGCCTGCCTGGAGAACGGCATCGTACCGAGCTGCGGGCACACGGGCGCGACGTTCGAGCAGTTCCTGCCGGCCTACGACGCGGGCTTGCGCCATCTGACGCACTTCTGTAACCAGATGACGAAACTCCACCACCGCGAGATCGGCATGGTTGGGGCGGGATTCCTGCTGGACGACCTCAACACCGAGGTCATCTGCGACCGCATCCACCTCTGCGACGACATGCTGCGCCTCGTCTTCTGGAAGCGCGACCTCGCGCACGTCCAGATGATCACGGACTCGCTGCGCTGCTCGCACTGTCCGGACGGCTATGAGTTCGAGATGGGGGGGCTGCCGGTCGCCCTGCGGAACGGCGAGGCGCGTCTCGTGGAGGGGGGCAACCTCGCGGGGTCCACGCTCTGGCTCAATCGCGGGCTCAAGAACCTCGTCGATGTGACGGGGCTGCCGCTGAAGGACCTCATCCGCGTGACGAGCTGGAACCAGGCGATCGAACTGGGGCTCGGCAAGTCCCTCGGCAAGGTGGAGGCGGGGTACGTGGCCGACCTCGCGATTCTGGACCCGGCGACGTTCGACGTCTGCGCCGTGTTCGTTGACGGCGAGCAGCGGATTTGAGGCCCGCGCGTCGGCCCCGACCGGGCCCGGCGGGCGTGCTTTCCCCTCGCGTGCGCGCGCGCGATATGCTATAATAGACGCGTTTTAAACCTTAATTCCATTTGCCATGAGCGACGAAGAGAAGACCGAGGAAACCGCCGAATCCGCCATTCCATCCGCCTCCGCGGGGGGGCTGCTTGAGGATGTGAACATCGTCGAGGAGATGAGCCGCGACTACATCGACTATTCCATGTCGGTGATCATCGGCCGGGCACTCCCCGACGCGCGCGACGGTCTCAAGCCCGTGCATCGGCGGTCGCTGTTCGGCATGTACAAGCTGAACGTCACCTCGGGCTCGAAGCATATGAAGTCGGCCCGCGTGGTCGGCGAGGTGATGGGCAAGTACCACCCGCACGGCGACTCGTCCATCTACGAGACGATCGTGCGCATGGCCCAGCCGTTCTCTCTGCGCGTGCCGCTGGTGGACGGGCACGGGAACTTCGGCTCGATCGACGGCGACGGCGCCGCCGCCATGCGCTACACCGAGGTGCGCATGCAGAAGGCCGCGGAGGAGATGCTCGCGGACCTTGAGAAGAACACCGTGGACATGATGCCGAACTTCGACGAGACGCTCACCGAGCCGACCGTCCTGCCGGCGAAGCTGCCCAATCTGCTGCTGAACGGCTCGCAGGGCATCGCCGTGGGCATGGCGACGAACATTCCGCCGCACAACCTCGGCGAGCTCTGCGACGGCATCACGTACTACGTCGATCACCGCGACTGCTCGATCGACGACCTGATGCAGTTCGTGAAGGGGCCCGACTTCCCGACCGGCGCGACGATCTGCGGCATGAACGGCATCCGCGCGATGTACAAGCTCGGGCGCGGGCAGATCTGCGTGCGCGGCCGCGCGGAGATTGAGGAGTGGAAGGGCGACCGCCAGCGGATCGTGATCACCGAGATCCCCTACATGGTCAACAAGACCGAGATGATCAAGCACATGGCCGAGCTCGTGAAGGAGAAGGTCATCGAGGGCGTCTCGGATATCCGCGACGAGTCCGCGGAGGACATCCGCGTGGTGGTGGAGCTCAAGCGCGACGCCGTGGGGCAGATCGTGCTCAACAAGCTCTATCGGCATACCGAGCTGCAGACGACCTTCGGCGCGAACATGCTCGCGATCGACCAGGGCCGCCCGCGGATCATGAACCTGAAGGACTTCTTCCGCTGCTACGTGAACCACCGCTTCGAGGTGATCACCCGCCGCACGAAGTTCGAGCTCGACAAGGCCCTCGCGCGCAAGCACATCCTGGACGGACTGCTCATCGCCATCGCCAACCTCGACGACGTGGTGCGGATCATCCGCGCGTCAAAGAACCGCGACGAGGCCAAGGCGCGCCTGCAGGAGGCCTATGCGTTCAGCGACCCGCAGGTGAACGCGATCCTCGACATGCGCCTCTACCAGCTCACGGGCCTCGAACGCGAGAAGCTGGAGGCGGAGCTCGCCGCGCTCGTCGCCACGATCGCCGATCTGCAGGCCATCCTCGCGGACGCGGGGCGCGTCTATCAGATCATCAAGGACGACCTCGCGATGCTCCGCGAGAAGTTCGCGGGCAAGGCGGACGGACGGCGCCGCACGGAAATCACGATCGACGAGAACGAGGTCTCGCTCAAGGACCTCATCGCGGACGAGCCCTGCGTGATCACGCTCTCCAACCGCGGCTACGTCAAGCGCGTGCCGCTCACCGAATACAAGGAGCAGAACCGCGGCGGCCGCGGCATCAAGGGCGCCCAGCTGAAGGAGGAGGACTTCCTGCGCCTCGTCTTCGTGGCCGAGACGCACGACTCGCTCATGTTCTTCACGAACACGGGCCGCCTCTTCCTCAAAGACGCCTACGAGATCCCCGAGGCGCCGCGCACGAGCTTCGGCAAGCCGCTCGTCAACTTCCTCAACCTCCAGCCGGGCGAGCAGGTGCTGCGTCTGCTGCCGATCCGCTCCTTCGAGGGCGACGTGGACGTGATGTTCGCGACGGCGCGGGGCACGGTGAAGAAGACGCTGCTCGGCGACTTCAAGAACGTCAACCGCAACGGCATCAGGGCCATCACGATCGACGAGGGCGACACGCTCGTCGAGGTGCGCCTCGTGAAGCCGGGCGAGGACGTGGTGATGATCACGCGGAACGGCATCGGTACGCGCTACAACTCGAACGAGGTGCGCCGCATGGGCCGCGCCGCAGGCGGCGTGAGGGGCATCAACCTGCGCGCGGGCGACGCCGTCTGCTCGCTCGACGTCGTGGACGACTCGAAGACGCTGCTCGTCGCGACCGAGAACGGCTACGGCAAGCGGACGGAGTTCAGCGCCTACGACGCGAAGCATAGGGGCGGCATGGGCGTGACCGCGATCAAGGGCGCGGACCGCAACGGGCACGTGGTGGCCGCGCACGCCGTGCGCGACGACGAGTCCATCATCTCCATCACCTCCGACGGCCTCATGGTGCGCCAGCGCGTGGTGGATATCGCAGTTGTCGGGCGTGGCGGCATGGGCGTGCGCCTCGTGCGCCTCACGGAGGGCGAGCAGCTTGTCTCCGTCTCCGTCGTCGCCGCCGAACCCGATGAGTCAACGGCCCCCGCCGCCGGGGAGACGCCGGTCGAAGAGCCCGCCGCTCCGCTCCCTGTGGAGTGACGCCGAATTGAAAGGAACCGCCATGGGTGTTTCACGACGCACGTTCTTCCTGGGGAGCACCGCGCTGGCGGGGATGGGCGCGGGGTTCTTCGGGGCCCGGCTCATTGAATACCTCGGGGCGCCGCCGGAGGCGCCCTGGAAGGTCCTGACGCCCGAGGAGGCCGAAACGCTCGCCGCGCTTGCGGACGAGCTGATTCCGCCGGACCCGCCCTCCGCCGAAAACGACTGGAGGGGCATTCCCGGCGGCCGTGACGCGAACGTCGCGCGGTTCATCGACTGGCAGCTTGCGCCACAGGCGCCTTTCGCGCGGGACCTTGACCTCTACCGGACTCATCTCGCACACATCAAGGGGCGTTCCGCCGCCGAGGTGGAGAAGGACTATCCCCGTTTCTTCAACCTTGTGCTGAGCCATGTGAAGATGGGGTTCTACGGGAATCCGCGCTACGGCGGGAACGTCGGCTATGCAAGCTATCGGATGCTGAAGATCGCGGGGCCCGGTTGCACGGGACGCGACATTCCGCCGCGCGGGGCGTCCACCGAGAAAGGGAAGACAGATGGCCATTCGTGAACATGTGGATGCTGTCGTCGTCGGCGCGGGCGCAGGCGGGGGATGCGCGGCGAAGACGCTTGCCGTGGCCGGTATCCAGACGCTGCTGCTGGAGCGCGGCGAATGGGCGAAGGGCGACGTCTATGGCGAGGACGATCTTTCGAGCCAGCGTTCCCCCTGGCTGACGCAGGGACCGGGTCCGTTCGGCACGCGCACGCACAGGAGCCATTTCCACGACAACGGGCGCTTCGGCGTGGTCGTCCCCTGGAACGCGGCCTGCGTGGGGTCCGGCACGGTGACCTACGGCGCGATGGCGTGGCGGTTCCTCGAAACGGACTTCCGGCTCAAGAGCCACTACGGCGAGATACCCGACTCCTCCATCGAGGACTGGCCGATCACCTACGACGACCTTGAGCCTTTCTACGACCAGGCGGAGTATGAGATCGGCGTTGCGGGCAGCAACGAGGGGAATCCCTTCGCGGCGCCTCGCCGACGTCCGTTCCCGATGCCGCCGTTCCCGCTGAACGAGGAGGCGAAGCGCGTGTGGGCTGCCGGCAAGAAGATGGGCCTGCATCCGTTCCACTCTCCCTTCCTCCGCAACTCGGTGCCGTACAACGGGCGGCCCGCCTGCATCCACCAGCGTTCGTGCGTGGGCTATCAGTGCCCGATCGACGCGAAGTGCGGCACCCAGAACACGGTGATCCCCGTCGCGCTCGCGAGCGGGTGCTGTGAGCTGCGCATCCGCGCGATGGTGACGGGGCTACGGGTGGACGACAATGGCCGGCTGGCGGGCGTCACCTATGTGGATGAAAACGACGAGGTCCACGAGGTGGACGCGAAGATCGTCGTGCTCGCGGGCGGCTCCAACGCGACGGCGCGTCTGCTGCTCACCTCCACGTCCCGCCTCTTTCCCAATGGCGCGGGCAACAATCACGACGTGGTGGGGCGGAACATCACAAGCCACGCCTATGTCGACGCGCGGGGATTCACGGACGACGACATCTACGAGGAGGCGGGGCCCGGCACGGGCACCGCGTTCATGGATTTCAGCCACGACAACCCCGGCTTCATCTGCGGGGGCGTACTTCACTCGGACTTCGTCTTCTCGCCCTCGATCTTCGCGCAGGGGAACTTTCCCGGCGTGCCGCGCTGGGGAAAGGCGAACAAGGACTTCATCCGCACGCACTACCGCCGGATGATCCGCGTGTGCGGGCCACACCAGCAGACGCCGCGTTGGGAGAACCGCCTGCGCCTCGACACGTCCCACAAGGACTACTGGGGGCTCCCGATGGTCGTGGCGGAGGGGAACGAGCACCCGAACGACGTGAAGGCGCGCCTTTTCATGAGCGACCGTGCGCGGGACCTGATTGCCGCGTGTGGCGCGAAGCTGATCCAACAGGGCAACGGTGGCACCAAGCCCAGAAAGGGCTGGAACCTGGGTGGCCAGCACCAGAGCGGGTCCTGCCGCATGGGGCGCGACCCCGCGAAGAGCGTGTGCGACGCCTGGGGGCGCGTCTGGGACTTCCCGAACCTGTTCGTCGCGGACGGGTCTCTGAACGTCAACAACGGCGGAATGAATCCCGTCCTCACGATCATGGCCCTCGGGTTCCGCGTGGGGCAGGGTATCGTGACGCACCGCAAGGATTTTGGAGTGTAGCCCATGAAAACGCTTCTGACCGTTCTGGCGGGCCTCGTAATCTTTGCCTTCTGTTCCGCCCTGGGGGGGCTTGCCTGGTTTGAGTTCGCGCCGCCGGAGCGGACGTGCGCCGTCTGCCACGAGATCCGCGGTGCGAAGGAGGGATGGTCTCGCGGCGGCCACACGAACGTGAACTGCAAGGCGTGCCATGGCGGGACGCTTTCATCCGTCGCAGGCTTCACGGACAACCTTCGCCGTGCGTGGCGGCACGTGACGGCGACGGATCGTTCCGCCCTGCGCCGCGACATGCCGCTGGATGAGGGGCAGGTCGATCGGATGAGCGCCGCCTGCGGCAAGTGCCATCAGACAGAGTACGCGAGCTGGCAGCGGAGCGGGCATGCATCCCCCGTTGCGAAGTTCCTGCTTGATGAACGGCACAACGCGGCGTGGAAGCCGGCGGACCAGTGTCTGCGCTGCCACGGTATGTTCCTCGACGGCGACTGCGATTCGATTCTCGCGCGTGTCACCGCAGAGGGGCGCTTTGCCCGCGTGCAGACGGCTGGGGAGTTTCCGCGCATGTGGTATTTCCGAAGGGCGGAGCAGGGGCGGCGCGCGGCGGTGCCGTGCCTTGCCTGCCATCGCGGGCATCCGATGCGCGGCGGCGACC
>JBJEWG010000262.1:0-6995 GCA_051884935.1 Kiritimatiellia bacterium
AGGCGCCGAAGTTCCGCGACTACATCGTGCAGTACGCGGCGGACAACATGAGCGCGGGCAGCCGCGTGACGCCCGGCGGCTACGCCGTCCTCGAAAAGGAGCACGCGGCGGACGTCGCGCAGTTCACGCTGACGGATCGCCGTCCCCCGGCCGAGGTCTATGCCGCCATCAAGGCGAACGGGCAGGAAGTCGTCTACAAGAACTGGGACAACCGAATCTGATCGCGACGGAGTTTCCATGACCGAGAAGGAGAAGATGCTGGTCGGGATGCCGTATGACCCAACGGACCCGGAGCTGATGGCGCGGTGGCACAGGGCTAAGGACCTCGTTCGGGACTACAACCAGACGGACTCTGCGGCGCTTCGGGAGAAGGACCGCATCCTCGCCGAGCTTCTCGGCGGGCGTGGGGAACGGCTCTGGATCACGCCCCCGTTCTTCGTGGACTACGGGTGCAACATCCACTTCGGCGACAACTGCGAAGTGAACATGAACTGCACCTTTCTGGACGACAACCGCATCACGATTGGCGACAACGCGCTCATTGCGCCCAACGTGCAGATCTACACGGCATTCCATTCGACGCGGGCGGCGGAACGCCTCGGAACGCCGCTGCCGGATGGATCGTTCTCGTTCGGCAAGACGCTTACGGCCCCAGTCACGATTGGCCGCAACGTCTGGATCGGCGGGGGAGCCATCATCCTCCCGGGGGTGACCATTGGCGACGACGTGGTGATCGGCGCGGGGAGCGTCGTCACCCACGATATCCCGTCCGGCAAGATCGCCTACGGCAACCCGTGTGTTGTCGTTCGCGATTGCCCCCGTTGATTGTGTACAATTTTCTAAAGATGCCAGGTGCGGTTGGAATCATGAAGTATGGTATACTGACCGCCCTTGGGGTGCTCGGCGGACGAGGTGTCCGCCGACGCTGAGAAAAGACCCATGAACCTGATCCGGGTAATGCCGGCGGAGGAAAGAGATGACGCAGCTCGAAGCGGCCCGCAAGGGCATTGTGACCGAGGCGATGAAGATCGTCGCGGCTGACGAGGGATTGGACGCGGAGGCCGTGCGCGCGGCGGTCGCGTCCGGCGAGGCGGTGATCCCGCTCAACATCCACCACGCGAACTGCCGCCCGGTCGGCGTGGGGCGGATGTTCACCACGAAGATCAACGCGAATCTGGGCCGCAGCGTGACCCATTCGGGGAAGGGCGACGAGCTGGAGAAGCTGCGCATCGCCCTCGACGCGGGCGCGGACTTCGTGATGGACCTCTCCGTGGGGGCCGACGACCTCGCCGCCATCCGTCAGGGGATGCTGGACGCGAGCCCGAAGCCCCTCGGAACCGTGCCGGTCTACGAGACGATCTCGCGCCTCGAAGGCGACATCCCGCAGATGGACCCGACGTTCCTGCTGGACGTCATCCGCGCCCAGGCCGAGCAGGGCGTCGATTTCATGACGCTGCACGCGGGCCTGCTCCTGCGCCACATCCCCCACGCGATGAAGCGCATCATGGGCATCGTCTCGCGCGGCGGCGCCATCATGGCCGAGTGGATGATGGAGAACAAGGTCGAGAACCCGCTCTACACCCACTGGGACGAGGTGATGGAAATCCTCGCCGCGCACGACGTGACGGTGTCGCTCGGCGACGGCCTCCGCCCCGGCTGCCTGGCGGACGCCTCGGACGTCGCGCAGTTCGGCGAGCTGGACGTGCTCGGCGAGCTGGTCGAGCGCTGCCGCGCACGCGGCGTGCAGGTGATGGTCGAGGGGCCGGGCCACGTGCCGTTCAACGAAATCCAGATGAACATGGAGCGCCAGCAGCGGGTCTGCAAGAAGGCGCCGTTCTACGTGCTGGGTCCGGTGACGACCGACATCGCCCCGGGCTACGACCACATCGTCTCCGCGATCGGCGCCACGGCGGCGGCGACCTACGGCGCCTCGCTGCTCTGCTACGTGACCCCCGCCGAGCATCTGGGCCTGCCGGACGGCGACGAGGTCCACCAGGGCTGCATCGCCTACAAGATCGCGGCGCACGCCGGCGACGTGGCGCGCGGGCTGCCCCACGCCCGCGACGTCGATGACGCGATGGCCCACGCCCGCGCCGAGTTCGACTGGGACCGCCAGTTCGCCCTCTGCCTCGACCCCCGGCACGCCAAGGCGCGCTGGCTCAAGACGCGCGCCTTCATGGACGAGGCCCACGGCGACGACCACTGCTCGATGTGCGGCAAGCAGTTCTGCGCCGTGCGCACGTCGCGCCGCATCAAGAAGCTCGCGGAGGGGCTCTGATGACGGACTTCGGCTTCTACCTCGTGATGACGAACCCGAAGGTCGGGTACGTCGCGTGCGCGGAGGCGGCCGTGAAGGCGGGCGTGAAGATCATCCAGCTGCGGATGAAGCACTGCCCGCGCGCGGAGATCGTCGCGATGGGGCGGGCCGTCCGCGCCGTGACGCGCGGCACGGGGACCTGCTTCATCGTGAACGACGATCCCTCGATCGCCGCGGAGGTGGAGGCGGATGGCGTGCACGTGGGGCAGGACGACATGCCGGTCGCCGAGGTGCGGGCGAAGTTCCCGTCGCTGCGGATCGTCGGCCTCTCCACCCACAATCCCGCCCAGGCGCTCGCGGCGATTGGGCAGCGGCCCGACTACATCGGCGTGGGGCCCGTCTGGGCGACGCCCACGAAGGACATCCCCGACCCGACGCTCGGCGTTGCGACGGCGGTGCAGATGGCGCGGTCCGTCCCGTTCCCGGCGGTGTGCATCGGCGGCGTCGATCCCGAACGCCTGCCGGAGCTCCTGAGGGCGGGGGCGCGTAACTTCTCGGTCGTCCGCGCCGTATGCGCCTCCGACGATCCCTATTCCGCCATCCTCAACCTCCAGCGCATCGCCGCCGCGGCCGCCGTGCGCTGAATTGGCGCACGTCTGCCCGCGTGAGACTCCAATCGCGCGTGGTCAGTTCTAAACTCCGAGCGGACGATGAAGAGTTCTACTCGGCAGTGGAAGAAATTTTACTGGGCAGTGGAATTCACTCCACTGGGCAGTGGAATTTCTTCCGCTCGGCAGTAAAATTTCTTCCACTGCCGAGTGGAGATCAGAATCGCCTAGGGACGCGTCGCCCGTCGCCTCGCGCGCGCGTGACCTTATCCAGGAGGCGGCTGGTGGTTCTGACGAGGGGGACGGCTTCCTGTCGAGAGGGCGACTGTGATTTCGCCATGATGGAGCCGTGGGTGCTTGACCGTGATGGATGTTTCGGGTATAATGCGGGCGTAATGTTTCATAGGACTAGTTTTCAACGGAGGCGATGAATGAAACTGAAGTTTTCGATTAGTGCCTGTGTGGCCTCCTTCGCGGCGGCGGTGATGGCGGCGGATGGCACTTGGCTGAGCACGAACGCGGGTGGAGACTGGGATGTAGCCGAAAACTGGGTCGGGGGCGTGATCCCGGACGAGGGAGGCCGCGCGACGCTGGCGTTCCCTGATCAGGCAGGCTACGTCGTCGTGACGGGGGCGACCGCGCGAACGCTCTCCGAACTGCGCATTTCGAGCGGTTTGCCGCTTGGCACATCGACGAATGTCGGTTTCAGGGGCCCAAGCCTCACGTTTGAACCTGGGGGACGTATCGTCCGCGACGGCGGTTGCGTCGAGTTCGCGGCAAACCTCGTGACGACGATGGGGGATTTGACCGTGAGCGGGCGGGGCCGCACCATCTTCGCCGCGCCGCAGAATATCGGCGGCAAGCTGCGTGTGGAGAATCAGGGGTGGGTGCGCGTGGCCGGCGATGCGTCGCTGGGGTCCACGTCGGCCGAGCTGATCCCCGACGCCATCACGCTGGACGGCGGCGTCCTCCAGAACGGCAGCACCACACCGGCGGTTCTGGCGGCCACGCGCGGCATCACCCTCACGGAACAGGGGGGCGTGTTCACGGCGGGGTATCCGTCGCCCTCGGCGCTGACCATCCTCGGCCCGGTGACGGGCCCCGGCGGCGTCAACATCTCCTACGAGAATAGTCCGGTGAGGCTCGGCAGCCCCGCGAACGACTGGCGGGGCGACACGAACGTGGGGACGACCGAGTGCGACCCCGACATCCGCAGCGAATGGTTTTCGCTGCTGCTGGGCGCGGACGAGGTGATTCCGCACGGCGAAGGGCGGGGCGTCCTCAACCTCGCGCCGCTGCCGACGGGCGACAGGAACCGCAAGACGGCGCCGATCGACCTCGACGGCCACCGCGAGACGGTGAACGCGGTCAATGCGTCCGCCGACGGCGTGGTGCGCAGCACGACGCCGGGGGGCGTGCTCGCGACCTGCGGCGCGCAGGACATGGACTTCCGCGGGCGCATCCTCGCCGGGGCGGCGGTGGAGCTGCGCGGGACGGGGCGCATGGACCTGAGCGCGTATTCGGCGAACGTCGCCGGCACGCTGGGGGTGTATTCCGGGGCGCTGGACTTCGCGGCGGGTGCCTTCGCGCAGACGGGCCGGCTGGTCTACGGGGGCGGCGCGGCGAAGGTCGTCGCGCGCGTCAACGAGACGAATTCGGCGCTGACCTACGCCTCGGAGTTCGTGGGCGCGCTCGACCTGCGGGCGGATCTGGAGCTGACGGTGGCGGCGGCGGCCGAGCCGTTCGTCTTCGGCGGCAGTCTGACGACGGACGAAGCGGCCCCACACGCCTTGACGGTGCGGACGGAGACGGGCTCGCCGCTGTTCGTGGGCGGGTCGAGTCCGTCCGCCTCGGCCGTGGTGGGGGCGCCGATCGCCTGCGCGAGCGGCCTCGTGGCGACGAACTACGTGTGGCTGCGGCGCGCGCTGCCGGAGGGGACGGTCGTCGCGCCGGGGACGACGTTCACCTACGACTATCCCGATGCGTTCGCGGAGGGGATGACGCTGGGGGCGAACGACCTGCGCGTCACGTCCGAGGGGCTGGGCGACGGCGTGATCACGGTGCCGACGGGGCGGCGCGTGATCTTCTCGACGCAGACGGTGGCGGCGGACGGGACGCTGGTCGATCCCGCCGACGGCGTGCGCACCTACGCGAACCCGGTGGTGCTGCAAGGGGGCACGCTGGAGTTCGACGGCGCGGGCAAGGTGGTGTTCACGGGCGCGGTGAGCGGGTACGGGACGATCCGCACGAGCGGGACGGGGGAGGTGGTCCTCGGCAACGGGCAGAGCCTTGAGAGCGGCTGCACGATCGACATTCAGCGCGGCGCGTTCCGTCTGCCGGCGGGCGGCTCGCTGGGCGCGGCGACGGTCATGACGCACGAGGGGCGCTTCGGCAACGTGGCGGGCGAGTCCATCGAGGTGCCGAACCCCGTGGTCGCGAACTCCGGCGGCATCGAGGTGGCGGGGGATGAGGCCGTGGTGACGCTCACGGGCGGCGTTGAATACAGGTCGAACATCTCGAAGTGGGGAGAGGGGACGCTGCGGATCGGGGGCGAGCAGGAGGCCGAGTTCATGATGCACGTGCGCGGCGGCACGCTGGCGCTGGCGAAGGAGGACGTGGCGGTCTACATCGTCGGCTGCGAGAGCGGGAGCGTGGTGCGCGTGGAGGCCGAGCGCGCAGTGCCGTCCAAGAGCTTTATCTATCTGAACGGCGGGTGCCTGGACCTCAACGGGCACGACCTCGAACTGAACGATCTTCAGATGCGGGAGCCGGGCAGCCGCGTGCTGAACGGCGCGGCGAGGCCGGTGACGCTGACGGTCGCAGAATCGAGGGATCAGGAGGTGTTCGGCGAGATTTCGGGGGCGCTGACCCTCGTCAAGACGGGGACGGGCGCGTGGGACTTCTCCCGCGCGACGCTCGCGAACACGGGGATGCGGGTGACGGGCGGGGAGGTTGCGTTCGCGGCCCCGACCAACGCCTGTGCCTCGATGATCCGCTTCACCGCCACGAAGGCGCGTCCCGCGCCGAGCGGCGATCCGACCCACGGCAACTCGGGCATTCAGTTCGCGGAGTTCCGTCTGCTGCGGAACGGGGCGGTGGTGCCCTGGCCGGATGGGACGACCGCGACGGCGGCGGGGCCCGCCGCGGGGTCGAAGGAGGATGCGTCGATGGCGATCGACGGGAGAGTCTCGACGAAGTGGTACTACGCCGGCGGCGTGAACAGCCCGCTCACCATCACGTGCCCGACGCCCGTCGAGTTCAACGCCTATCAGCTGGTGACGGCGAACGACGCCATCGGGCGCGACCCCGTGTGCTGGAAGGTGGAGATCGGGACGGGGACCGCCGAAGACGGCACGACGGAGTGGATGCTGCTGGACGAGCAGGTGGATCAGGAGGATGTGGTGCCCACGTCGCGCAACACGGCCGTGCCGGCCTGCGGGGTGGCGGGGTCGCAGCCCCGCGTCGCCTTGCCGGAGGGGTACGCGCTCGACGTGCAGGCGCCCGCGACGGCGACGTTCGAGAACGCGGGGGACGTGCTGAGGGCGCTCTCCGGCACGGGCGGTTTGATCGCGCGGGGTCGGGTGGCGCCGACGATCGCCGCGGGGAGCACGTTCACGGGGTCGGTCTCGGCGGAGGCGCCCGTCGCGCTGGCGTTCGACTCGGCGGAGATCCCGGGCATCACGGGCGCGGGCGCGGGGGCGACGTTCGTGAACGACGGCGTGGCGGGCGCGCTCACGTTCGCCGACGCGGGCGGGGTGTTCACGTGCGCGGCGCTGCGCGACGGCACGGCGCCGCTGGGCCTCGCCGTCTCCGGCGCCACGACGCTGATCGCGGCGGGGGCGGGCGGCGACCACACGGGGCCGACCACGGTCGGCGCGGGCGCCACGCTGATCTCCGGGGCGGAGGTCGTCGCACGGTACGTGCGCTTCACGCCCCTGAAGAACACGGCGGGTTTGGAGCGGCGCAACGTGCAGCTCTCCGAGCTTCAGCTGACGCGCGGCGGCGAGCGGCTGCCGTGGCCGGAGGGGTCGATCGCCGAGACGACCGGCTCGGGCGAGTACAAGGGCGAGGGGCCGATGCAGCTACTGGACAACGACGTCGGCACGAAGTGCTACTGGAACGAGGCGACG
>JBJEWG010000263.1:0-6982 GCA_051884935.1 Kiritimatiellia bacterium
GTCCATGCCCGCGAAGACGCGCCCCACGATTCTCTCGTCCTTCGCCACGGCCACGGCGACCGCGTTGCGGCGATTCCGGCGGGGTTCAAGGTCAGCGCGACTTCCGAGAACTGCCCGTATGCGGCGATCCGCAACGAGGCGAAGCGCTTCTTCGGCATCCAGTTCCACCCGGAGGTCGTCCACACGCAGCACGGCAATCAGATACTCTCGAACTTCGTGTTCAACATCTGCCGGGCGAATGCGGACTGGCAGTTGACGACCTGGATCGAGGACACGGTTGCGCGGCTTCGGCGGCAGGTGGGCGACGACGAGGTGGTGCTTGGCCTCTCGGGCGGTGTCGATTCGTCCGTGGCGGCCGTGCTGCTGCACAAGGCGATCGGCCCGCGCCTGCACTGCATCTTCGTGGACAACGGCCTGCTGCGCCACCGCGAGGCGGAGCAGGTGGAGGAGATGTTCCACGCGAAGCTCGGCCTCGACCTCACCGTCGCCCGCGCCGCGCAGAAGTTCTACGACGCGCTTCGGGGGCTCGACGAGCCCGAGGCGAAGCGCAAGGCGATCGGCAAGACGTTCATCGACGTCTTCGCGGACGAGGCGCGCAAGTTCAGGCACTGCCGCTTCCTCGGCCAGGGCACGATCTACCCCGACGTGATCGAAAGCTCGCATGCGGTGAAGGGACCGTCCCAGACGATCAAGTCGCACCACAACGTGGGTGGGTTGCCGTCGGACCTGAAGTTCGAGCTCGTGGAGCCGCTGCGCGACCTTTTCAAGGACGAGGTGCGCGCCGTCGGCCGCGTGATGGGCATGGCGGACGAGCTGCTGGACCGCCAGCCGTTCCCGGGGCCCGGCCTCGGCGTGCGCATCCTCGGCGAAGTGACCGAGGAGAAGGTGAGGCTGCTGCAGCAGGCGGACCTCCGCGTGCAGGAAGAGGTGCGGAAGCTGCCGGACTACAAGACGATCTGGCAGACTTTCGCGGTGCTGCTGCCCGTGAAGTCCGTCGGTGTGATGGGCGACCAGCGCACCTACGAGTACACCTGCGCGATCCGCTCGGTGAACTCGATCGACGCGATGACGGCCGACTGGACGCGCCTGCCCTACGAAACGCTCGCGACGATGTCGAATCGCATCATCAACGAGGTGCGCGGCATTAACCGGGTCGTCTACGACATCTCCTCCAAGCCGCCGGCGACGATCGAGTGGGAATGAGTTCACGCGAGGGGCGGCCATGAGGGCAGGTGTTCTGGGAGGGCTGTTCTCCGCACTGTCGCTGACGGCCCTCGCCTCGCCCTCCGCCACGAACGCGGTTGCGGCGTTCTCGCCGGACCGCCGCCCCGACGTCGTTTGGCGCGACGTCGGCATCTACCACGACCTCGCCTATGGCCCGCGCGACGACGCGCCGGGCGAGGGGGCTGACTACGGCCCAGGCGTGCGGTGGCACTCCAATGGCTGCGTCTTCCATGCGCACCGCACGGGGCAGCGCTTCGACGTGTTCGTGGCCGCGAAGACCGGGTTCCGCCCGGACGCCCCCGTCTACGTGAACCTGCACGGCGGTGCCTGGTGCCAGCCCTTCGACAAGGACGGCGAGTCGTTCGCGTTCTTCAAGCTGCTCGTCGATCGCGGCTTCATCGTCGTCAACGCCAACTACCAGCTGCAGAACGACGTGACGGACGGAACCCGCCGCCTGACGCGGCGCCCCAACGCCGCCTTCCGCGACATGCTGCGCGACATCGACGACCTCGGCTCGTTCCTGAAGAACGACTTCCTGCCCCGGGTCGGCGTGACGGCGCAGGCGTACGCCCTTGGCGGAACGTCCGCCGGCGCCCACCTCGCGACGCTCTACGCCTACGACCAGGACAACCCCGCGTCGCCGCGCCTCGGTCTTCGCCATGACTTCCGCGTGGGTTTCGTTGTGGATATCGTCGGCCCCGTCGATCTCGCGGGCGAGGATTTCACCGAGATGCTCCTTGAACGCAAGCTGCCCTTCGGCTCGACGTTCAACGCCTGGGCGGTCGATCGTCTGGTCACGCTGCTGGGGTGGCTGGTGGAGGATGACTTGCGCGCGTGCATCGAGGCCGGCGACGGCGCGGGCGTGCGCAGGGCGCTGGCGGCCTATTCGCCGATCCGCCTCGTGACGCCGCGGTCGGTCCCTACGATTCTCGCCTACTGCCAGGTGTATCCCTTCGCGAAGACCGATGGATGCGTGCCCACAAGTTCCTACCACGATCTGTGCGCGCGGCTGAAGGAGGCGGGCGTTCCCTACGCGGGCGACATCCGCACGTTCCGCCCACACGGCCAGTTGGGGACGAGTTTCACGATCTGGCTCGCCGACCGCATCGTCGAGTTCGAGCGGAGAGGTTATCTAAAGGAACGTAAACGGAAGTGAGGTTGAGGATGAAGACGTTCGTGCTTGGAATTGCGGTGGCGTGCGCGTGTGGCGCGCTGGGGGCGAGGCAGGCCGAGATACGTCCGGGCGCCGTGTGGCACGACACGGCGGGGCACGTCATCAACGCGCATGGGTGCGGGGTGATGTTCGACAGGGGCGTCTACTGGTGGTACGGCGAGCACAAGGTCTACGGACGCGCCGGCAACAAGGCGCACGTGGGCGTGCACGTCTATTCCTCGACGGATCTTATGAACTGGGACGACCGGGGCGTGGCGCTGGCCGTTTCGGAGGACCCGGCGAGCGACATCGTGGATGGCTGCGTGATCGAGCGCCCGAAGGTGATCCGCTGCGCGAAGACGGGGCGGTACGTGATGTTCTTCCACCTCGAACTGAAGGGGCGGGGCTACGAGGCGGCGCGGGTGGGGATTGCGGTGGCGGAGCGTCCCGAGGGGCCGTTCGCGTTCCAGCGTTCGCTGCGTCCGAACGGGGCGATGAGCCGCGACATGACGCTCTTCGTGGACGACGACGGCAAGGCGTACCACATCTTCGCTTCGGAGGAGAACAGGACGACGCACATCGACGAGCTCACGGAGGACTGCCTCGACTACACGGGGAAGAGCTGGCGGATGGCGGTGGACGAATCGACGGAGGCGCAGGCCATCTGCAAGCAGGGCGGGTGGTACTACCTGATCGGCTCGGGCTGCACGGGCTGGCGCCCGAACAAGGCGCGCCTCTACCGCGCGCGGAAGCTGGAGGGACCGTGGGAGAACCTTGGCAACCCGTGCCGCGGCACGTGCCCCGAGACGGGGCTGGGGCCCGACATCACCTGGGGCGCGCAGTCCTGCTTCCTGCTGCCCGTCGCGGGCCGCGCGGGCGAGGTGATCGCGATGTTCGACATCTGGCATCCGGCGAACCACGAGGAGAGCCGCTACGTGTGGCTGCCCGTGACATTCGAGGCGGACCGCCTCTGGATCGACTGGCGCACGGCGTGGCGCCCCACGGTCGCGTCGCCGCCGAAGGCGCCGCCGATGCGCTTCATGACCTTCAACATCTGGGGCGACTACTTCAAGAATCCCGTCGCGGAGCGCGACGAGGGCGTGGCCGAGGTCATCGTGCGCGAGCGGCCGGACTTCGTCGCGCTCCAGGAGGTCACGCAGTCCTGGTATGGCAGTCGGCTCTTCAAGAAGACGGCCGCGGCCGGCTACGCGCTCGTGCGGGGCGACGAGGACATGGCGCTCTACCGCGCGGGGGCGCCGGACGGGCTCAAGACCGGCGCGACGCTCGGCAGGAAGAACTGGTGCAACCACGAGCCGCTTCTCTACAACGCGGCGCGCTTCGCGATGCTGGATTCCGGCGTCGAGTTCTACCACCTCGCCCTCCAGGTCGAGAAGAGCGTGACGTGGGGCCTCTTCGAGGACCGCGAGAGCGGGCGCCGCCTCATCGCCTTCGCCACGCACTTCTGGTGGAAGCAGGGGCTTGAGAGCGAGACGCACCGCGAGCTCAACGCGCGCAGGCTGGTGGAGGTGATCGACCGTGTGAAGGCGAAGTGGGGCGATCTGCCGGTCATTGGCGGCGGCGATCTGAACTGCGAGTTCGGCGCGGCCCCGCACCGGGTCTTCGAGGTGGCGGGGTATCTCAACGCCGCGCAGAAGGCGGATGTGCGGGACGCGCGGCCGACCGAACACGGCGATCCCGTGCGGAATGCCGAGGGCAAATACGAGGGGCACCGCGTCGTGAAGGGCGATGCGCACGCGACGTATCTGGACCATGTCTACTACACCCCCGCGATCCACGCGACGCGCCACGCGGTGTGTGCGGACCCGCTTGCGCTCTCCGTCTCCGACCACTCGCCGGTGGTCGTCGATTTCGAGCTCTGAGACATAAACAAGGAGGTTCGTATGAACACGGTTCCAAGGGCGAGCTGGTGCGCGCTGAGCGTGCTGGCGTTGGCGTTGAACACGTTCGGAGGGGAGCTGCGGCTCAGCCTCGCGGACTACCGGGACAAGATGCGCGGCGCATGGGTCGGGCAGATGGTCGGCGTCGAGTGGGGCGCCCCAACGGAGTTCAAGTTCAACGACCAGATCATCCCGGCCGAGAAGGTGCCCCTCTGGAAGCCCGAGATGATCAACGGCGCCTACGGCAACGACGACCTCTACGTGGAGATGACCTTTCTGCGGACTCTCGAAGAGTACGGCCCCGACGTCTCGATTCGCCAGGCGGGCATTGACTTCGCCAATAGCGGCTACCGGCTCTGGTGCGCCAACCTCGCCGGACGCTCCAACCTCCGCCAGGGCATCGCGCCGCCGGACAGCTCGCATCCCCGGTTCAACCGCCGCTCGAACGACATCGACTACCAGATCGAGGCGGACTACTCCGGCATCATCGCCCCCGGCCTCCCGCAGGAGGTCATCCGCCTTGGCGGCGTATTCGGCCGCCTCATGAACTACGGCGACGGCGTCTGGGCGGGCCAGTTCGTCGGCGCCATGTACGCGAAGGCGTACTTCACCGAAGACGTGAACGCGATTCTCGACGCCGGCCTCGCCGCGATCCCCGCCGAATCGGACTACGCGCAGATGGTCCGCAACGTGCGCGCCTGGCACCGCGCCTTCCCCGACGACTGGACGAAGGCCTGGGAGAAGATCCGCGCCACCTACCGCGCCGACCGAAACCCGGAGATGCGCGACACGAACGGCGGCATCGACGTGCGCCTCAACGGCGCGCAGATCGTGATGGGCCTCCTCTACGGCGCCGGCGACTTCGACCGCTCGATGGAGATCGCCATGCGTGGCGGCTGGGACTCGGACTGCAACCCCTCCAACGTCGGCGGCATTCTCATGTGCGCCCGCGGCCTCCGCCGTCTCGACGCGAAATACGCCTCGGCGCTCGACACGCGCAAGACGTTCTCCCACACGCCCTACACCTTCGAGACGCTCTGCGCCGTGTGCGAACAGCTCGCGCGCCAGATCGTCGTCCGCCACGGCGGGCGCGTCGAGCGGGACGCCGCCGGCGCCGAGTGGTTCGTCATCCCGGAGCAGACCCCGACGCCGGAGCCGTGGGTCCCCTCCTGGAAGGCCCCCGAGCCTACGGGCAGCCGCTTCACGGACGAGGAGATGAAGCGGCAGAAGTACGGCTTCCGCATCGCGCATCCGGAAAAGCTTCACGTCGCCGACCCCACGGCGCGTGTCCAGAACGCGCTGGACGAGCTGGCGCCGGGTTGGAAGACCTCCCCCAACGCCTCCGACATGGAGCCAGGCTACCGGGACGTGGTCGAGACGCCGAAGGGCGGTGTGGCGCACTGCATCCTCACGCACCCGCCGGCTCGGGGAAAGCCGGCCATCCTGTCGCGCCGCTTCAAGGTGCCGGCGGGGGACCCGAGGCTGCACTTCGAGGTGATGAACGCGCCCGGCGGCGATTTCCGACTGGAGGTGCGCATTGATGGGCAGACTCTCTTCGCGACGGATATCGGCTGTCAGGCGAATGCGGGTGTCCGGCCCGTGATGTGTCCGTTCAACGTGTCGCTGGCGCCTTGGACGGGTCGGGAGGTTCTCGTCGAACTTGTCAACCGCCCGAACGGCTGGTTCTGCGAAGCCGCCATCTGGCACAACCTCCGTCTCGGCAACAACTAGATTGTTCTAGTTGTGCCATATGACCGCGTCATGATATAATCGTGTCGTTTTGACATACAGGAGATACTTCATGACTACCACATTGCGTATCAACGATGAACTCAAAGCGGAATGTGACGAGGTGTTCGAGGCCATTGGCGTCAATTTGTCGTGTGCCATTACAATCTTTCTCAAGGAAGTTGCACGCAGTCGTTCGATTCCCTTTCCACTTCGTGCGGGAGAGAGAATGGGGAATCCTTCAGCATCGAAACCGCCTTTATGCGAGAGGATTCGCGTGAAGCGCGAGTTGAGGGGCCTTGAATTGGAGGCGCAGGCCAGACGGGGCATCAAGGCTTTCAACGCATTGCGTCAGGAGTCTCAGGAAGAAATGTCACTGGCAGATATCAACGCCGAGATCGCAGCCATGCGTCGGGAACGTTCGCGGAAAGAGCCGATTTGATGATTTTCGCCGTAATCGACACGAACGTCATCGTCTCATCGCTCCTTACAAAGCATCCCGATTCGGCGACGGCCGTCGTTGTCGCGGCGGCGATGAACGGTGCAATCGTCCCCCTCTACAACTCGGCAATCCTCGCTGAATATCGCGAGGTTCTCACCCGCCCCCGGTTCGGCTTCTCGGCGAGACTCATTGCGGAGATTGTCGCGGCAATTGAACTGAATGGCCTTGATCTTGAGGCCGAGCCGTGGCCAGATGGCCTGCCGGATGAGACGGATCGAGTGTTCTTTGAGGTCGCTCTTGCAGGGCAGAGTGATGCCGCAAAACTTGTCACGGGTAATCTGAAGCATTATCCGCGGGTGAATTTTGTGGTCACCCCGGCGCAGATGGCATCGCTCTTGGCTTAGGGACTTCTCCTGTCGGATAGAACTGCCCGTAGAAAATGTTGCATAGAGGTCATCGGCATAACTCGGGGTCGGTCATCGGCACAACTCGGGTCGGCTCATCGGCACAACTCGGGGTCGGTCATCGGCATAACTC
>JBJEWG010000264.1:0-6961 GCA_051884935.1 Kiritimatiellia bacterium
CGCTTCCAGTTGGAGCGGTCGATAGGACTGTGCGGAAAAACGCTCGTATTTTTGTATGCTTTCTTTATGGGGATGTTTCCCATAAGGAAAGGACACTAAATGAACTACGGATACATTCGCGTCAGCACCGACAAGCAAACGGTAGAAAACCAGCGTTTCGAGATTTCCCGTTTCTGCGAGAAAGAGAGAATTCAGATTGACTGCTGGATAGAGGAAACAATCTCTGGTACGAAGGAACCGGAAAAACGAAAGCTCGGCAAGTTCCTTAGAAAGATGCACAAGGGCGATGCCCTCATTTGTGCGGAACTCTCGCGCCTTGGTCGCAGCCTTCTGATGATCATGTCAATCCTCAACGAATGTCTCAAACGCGAGGCGCAGGTCTGGACGATTAAGGACAATTACCGCCTTGGCTCCGATATCTCCTCGAAGGTGCTTGCATTCGCATTCGGGCTTTCTGCGGAAATCGAACGCAACCTTATTTCGCAGCGCACAAAAGAGGCGCTCGCGCGCAAGCGGGCCGAAGGCGTCGTTCTCGGACATCCCAAGGGTGTAAAGAACGCCCACACAAAACTTTTCGGCCATGAGGATGCCGTCAAAGTCATGAGGCAGAACGGATTGTCCTATCCGACAATTGCAAAATGCTTCCATGTCCATCCTGTCACATAAGACGCTTTTTCCGTCCCGCTTGATGCTGTCTTGCCGACTTCTTGTGGAGATAATTCCGCATAAATGATATAATGCAGACCGTTGAATGCGAAGGGGTTTGGGAAGACAACTTCGACTGTTTGGAACTCGCAGCTGTCTTTGAGATGGGACGCCGCTGGAGTCGCCTTGCACCGGATGAACTAAAGGTGTACAAGGTGACCAACTCGGAAGCCGCCTACCGCATCTTCAAGACCGTCCTCACGCCTGGAGACGACAAGGAAAATCTCTACGCGCTTCTTCTCAACAATAAGAACTGCCCGCTCTGTGAGCCGTTGCGCATCTCGCGTGGCACGGCGGATTCCGCGCCGGCGTTTGCCCGTGATGTGTTCAAAGAGGCGCTCAAATGGGGCGCGGTGGCGGTGATGGTTGCGCACAATCATCCTTCGGGAGACCCCACGCCCAGTAAGGCCGATTTCAGATTCACCGAGCAACTTGTTGCCCTCGCCAAGATTGCCGAGATTCGCTTCCTCGACCATCTCGTCCTTGGCGACGGCGATTATATTTCAATCCGTTCTCTTGGCGAGATAGCATTTGATTGAAGGCATCATAACGGCACACACAGCATAAGCAAGACGTAATGATGCTGTGGGGATGAGGGTGGGCGGTCGTTGACGGGCGAAAAAGGGGTTTGTTATACTGCGCCGACCTGTCATAGCGGGCATTCGAAGCTGTCATGAAGACGTTTTTCAGAGTCGTTTCAGAATATCCAAAGTCAGTTCTTCTCGCCGTGCTGGCCGCCGCCGCCCTGGGAATCCACGTGTGGCGGTCGCTCGCGGTGGACGTGTTCCCCGACATCTCGGTGCCCCGCGTCACGATTCAGACCGAGGCGGGGGGCCTCACCGCGGAGGAGGTTGAGCAGCTCGTCACCATTCCCGTCGAGACGGCCGTGAACGGCATCCCCGGCGTCTCCACCATCCGGTCGAGCTCCAGCGGCGGGCTCTCCTTCGTGTGGATCGACTTCGACTGGAGCGTGGATCTCACACGCGCGCGCTTCGACGTCTTCGAGCGACTGGCCCGCGTGCGGGAGACGCTGCCTGCGGGCGTGGACTGTGAAATCGCCCCCGTCGTCTCGGTGACGGGCGAGATCATGCTCGTGGCGCTCACGGCGAAGGAGGGCGGCGCGTCGCCGCTCGAACTTCGCGAACTCGCGGAGTTCGACCTGCGGACGCGGCTGCTCGGCATCCCCGGCATCGGCGAGGTGGCGGTGATCGGCGGGCGGCTGCCCGAGTACCGCGTTTCCGTCGATCCCCGCCGCCTGGCGGAACATTCGCTCGCGATCCCGGACGTCGTCGAGGCGGCCCGCGACACGCGCACCTACCTGAGCGCGGGGTATCTGCCGGACGTGGCGGGGGAGGAGATTCCGATTCGCCAGGTCTCGCGCGCGGATAGTCTGGAGGCTCTGAAGCAGTCGCCGATTCCCCTCGCCTCCGGCGGCGCCCTGCGCCTCGGTACCGTGGCCGACGTCTCGCTGGCGGGTGCGCCCCGGCGCGGCAGCGCGTCCTTCGACGGGCGGGAGGCGGTCGTCCTCTCCGTCCAGAAGACGCCCGGCGGCAACACGCCCGCGCTCACGAAGGAGCTGGACCGCGTGCTCGGCGATTTCCAGAAGACGGTTGCGTCGAAGGGCGTGGAGGTGCACGCGAACGCCTACCGCCAGGCGGACTTCATCGCGGCCTCGATTCGCGGCGGCGGGGAGGTCGTGCGCGACGCGGTGATCGTGGTGGTGGCGATTCTGCTCGTCACGCTGCTCGAACTGCGCACCATTCTCGTGGTGCTCGCCACAATGCCGCTCTCGATTCTGCTGGGGGTGGCGCTCTTCCCGCTCTGCGGCATCGGCGTGAACGTGATGACGCTGGGGGGCTTCGCGGTGGCGGCGGGCGACATCGTGGACGCGGCGATCATCTTCACGGAGGTGGTGCGGCGCAGGCTGGGCGAGAACGCGGGGCGGCCGGCGGCGGACGTGATCGTGGAGGCGGTGCTGTCGGTGGCGCCGGGGGTGCTGTTCTCCACGGCGATCGTGGCGCTTGTGTTCCTGCCGCTGATGATGCTCTCGGGGCTGGAGGGGCGGTTCTTCCGTCCGCTCGCGCTCGCGTACCTGTGCGTGTTCTCGATGTCCCTCGTGGCGGCGGGCGCGGCGGTGCCGTCGCTGGCGCATCTGCTGCGCCTCGGCGAGGGGCCGCGCGCGAAGGGCGAGGGGGCGAAGGCGGGCCTCGGCGTGCGCGTGATGCAGGCGGCGTATCGTCCGTTCCTGTGGCTTGCCCTGAAGCTGCCGAAGAGCGTGGTGCTGGGCGCGTGCGCGCTCGCGGCGGGGGCCGTGTGGGTGGCGAAGGACTTCGGGTCGAGCTTCCTGCCGCCGTTCCGCGAGGATGCCTTCAACGTGGCGCTCTCGCTGCCGCCGGGGGCGTCCCTCGCCGAGACGGAGCGCGTGGCCGAGGCGTGCGTGCCGGCGATGCGGTCCATCCCGGGCGTTCTCTCCGTGACGCGCCGCACGGGCCGCGCCGAACGCGACCAGCACGCGGAGCCGGTGTCGAGCTCGGAGTACGTGGTGCGTGTCGATCTGGCGGGCGACACGGACGCGGTGAAGGCCGCGATCCGCGCGCGGCTGGGGTCAATCCCCGGCTGTTCGCTGCTCGTGGGCTACCCGATCGCCCACCGCATCGGCGCGGTGCTCTCGGGCACGGAGGCGGAGCTGGCGGTGAACGTGTTCGGCGACGACGTGGACGTGCTGCGCGACGTGGCGGCGAAGATGAAGACGGCGCTGGACGCGATCCCCGAGGTCTCGGACGTGCGGGCGAACCGCGAGGTGACGGTGCGTTCGCTGCGCATCGACTACGACGCGGACGCGCTTCTCGAAGCGGGCCTCACCCTGCGCGAGGCGGGCGAGCAGGTGGCGGCGGCGTTCAACGGCGTGGAGGCCGGCGAGGTGCGGGACGGCATTCGCCGCCGCGCGGTGGTGGTGCGCCTCGCGGGGTGCGAGGAGGGGGATGCCGAGGCCGTGAAGGGGCTTCTGCTCACCGGCCGCAGCGGGCGGCGCGTGCGGCTGGACGACGTCGCGCGGGTCGTGCCCGAGGAGGCCAGCAACCTCATGCTGCGCGAGGGCGGCCGCCGCAAGGCGCTCATCTCCTGCAACGCGGCGGACGGCGTCAACACAGGCGATCTGGTGAAGACGCTGCGCGCGCGGCTCGAACCGATCGCGACGGCGGCGGGGTGCACGGTGTCGTTCGGCGGCAGTTACGAGGCGCGCGCGAGCGCGGGGCGGCGGCTGGCCGCGCTGGGGGTGGGGCTGGTGGGGGTGGTGTTCGTCATCCTCGTGTTCGCGCTGAAGTCCGTGCGGTGCGCCGTGCTCGCGCTCCTGAACGTGCCGCTGGGGCTCATCGGCGCCGTGGTGGCCGTGGCGCTTGCGGACCCGGTGCTCTCCGTCTCCTCGCTGGTCGGCTTCGTGACGGTGATCGGGTTCGTGCTGCGCAACGGGCTGCTGCTGCTGAACCGCTACCAGAGCCGTCTGGCGGAGGGCGCGGACCTTGAGACCGCGATCCGCGAGGGGTCGATGGAGCGGATGGTGCCGATTCTGATGACGTCGCTCACGACGGTGTTCGGGCTTGTGCCGATCATCCTCTCGGGCACGAAGCCGGGGGGCGAACTGCTGGCGCCGCTCGCGGTCGTGCAGTTCGGCGGGCTGCTCGGGGCGACGGTGCTGAACCTCGTCGTGCTGCCGGCGGCGGCGAAGGTGTTTGGAGTGAAGTGAGATGAAGAGACTGCTGCTGCTGACGATGCTCGTGGCGCTGGCCGGCTGCCAGAACTACGAGCCGAAGTCCATCGACTGGTCGCGGGAGGCGCGGACGGGCGCGACGAACGAGGTCGCTTTCGCGAGCCCCGACGCGGCGGCGGTCGTCGCCCTCGTGGGGAACCCGGACCTCAACCAGCTGCGCCTGCGCCACGCGAACGCGGCGCGGGTCGCCTCGGAGACGGGATGGTGGGACGACCCGGAGATCGACCTCGACGCGCTGCGGATTCTCAACCCCGCGAGCCATCCCTTCCTGATGGGCACGTCGCTCGCGTTCACGATCCCGCTCTCGGGGGTGCCGGGCTGCGAGAGGCGGGCCGCGGCCTGCTATGCCGGCGCGGACGCCGAGGCCGTGCGGGCTGCGGAGCGCGATGTGGCGGTGGAGGCGCGGAAGGCGGTGGTGAAGCTCGCCTCGCTGCGCGAACGGGTGGCGATTCTCGAAGCCTATACGGCGGACGCGCGTCTGCGCCGCGCGCTCCAGAACGCCGAGTGGCTATTGGAGGCGGGCGAGGTGACGGCGGGGGACCTCGCGGTGGCGCGCCGCCGCCGGCACGGGCGCCTCCACGCGCTGCGGAACCTCCAGCGCGAGGCGCGGGCGGAGGAGGCCGCGCTCGTGAAGCTGCTGGGCTATCTGCCCGGCGTGCGGATCACGGTGCCGCCCGCCGAGATGCACGCGGGGCACCGCGCTGCGATTCGGGAGCAGGACGTCGATCCGCTTCGGCTCGTGCGCCACCCGAAGGTGCGCGAGTCGGTGGCGCGGCTTGAAGGCGGCGAGGCGGCGCTGGAGGCGGAGATCCGCCGCCAGTACCCGGACCTCAAGTTCGGCCCCGCCTACGAGCGCGAGGAGGGGCTTGACCGCCTGGGCATCGTCGCGGGGCTGACGTTGCCGCTCTGGAACCGCAACCGAAAGGGCATCGCGGAGGCGCGGGGCGCGCGCGACGCGGCGCGCGGCGACACCATCGCCACGTGGCGCGGCCTGGTGCACGACTTCGCCGTGGCGCGGGCGAACCTCGCGGGGCTGCTCGACCATCCGCCTGCGCCTGCCTCGGACCGCGACCAGGCCGAGAAGCTGGCCGAAGCCGGCGAGCTGGGTCCGCTCGACTATCTTTCCGTGCGCGAGGAGCTGTGCGACTTCGACCTCGAAGAGGCCGAGTGGCGCGCCGAGGTGTGCGTGGCCTACGAGGAGCTGAGGCGCTTCGACGTGGACGAGAACTGAGAGGAGAGACGGCGATGAAGAGGAACTGGATGGCGGTGGCGGGCGCGCTGTGCCTGTGCGCGGCGGCGGCCGAGCCGAAGGCGGGCCACGACGAACACGAACACGACGAGCACGCGCACGGCCACGCGCACGCGGTGCACGTGGCGGAGGCGGTTCAGCGGGTGATGGGCCTCAAAACGGTTCGCCCCGAACGGCGGCGGCTGCGCTCGACGGTGGCGCTCACGGGGCGCTTCGAGCTGATGCCGGACGCGCGCAGCACGGTGGCGACGCCGGTCGCGGGTCGGCTGAGCGTGCTCGTGAAGCCGCTCGCGCGGGTGAAGAAGGGGGAGGCGCTCTTCACCGTCGAGGCGCCGGAACTCTCGGCCCGGGCGCGCGAGATCGCCGTTCTGGAGCGGCGCCTGGAGGTCTACCGGAAGATCGGCACGGCGAACGCGCAGCTGGAGAGCGAGCTGGCGGTGAAGAAGGCCGAGCGCGAGGCGCTGATCGGCACGGCCCGGGAGAAGGACGGGGTGGTGACGGTGTGCGCCGCGACGGACGGCAGGGTCGAGACGTTTTCGAGCGAGTCGGGGGCGTGGGTCGAGACGGGGGCGCCGGTCGTCCGGCTGGTGCGTCCCGAGGCCGTGCGGCTCAGGGCGCTCGCGGCGGCGTCCGACATCGCGCAGCTCGTCGATGGGCTCACGGCGACGGTTGACGGCGTGGCGGGGGAACTGCGCCTCGGCATCGGCGACGAGCGCGGGCTCGTGCCCGTCTACGTGGTCTTCCCGAAGGGGAACGTGCGGGCGCGGGCGGGCGAACGCGCCACGGCGGTGTGCGTGACCGACGAGACGGAGCGGCCGGTCCTGGCGGTTCCGGCGCGGGCCATCGTGCAGATCGGTCTGCGGCCGACGGTGTTCGTGAGGGACGAACACGATGCGGACCGTTTCCGCGCGGTGGACGTGGTGCCGGGGATATCGTCCGGCGGCTGGACGGCGGTGACGGGCCTTCCGGAGGGGCATGACCTCGAAGTCGTCGTGGAAGGGGCCTATGAATTGAAGTTGGTGCTTCCCGCCGGGAACGCCGCGCCGGCCGGGCACTTCCATGCCGACGGCACGTTCCACGAAGGTTCCGACGAACCGGGGAAATAATTGCCGCCTCATCGGCATGACCGACCCTGAGTTGTGCCGATGAGCGACCCCGAGTTATGCCGATGAGCGACCCCGAGTTGTGCCGATGAGCCGACCCGAGTTATGCCGATGAGCCAACCCGAGTTATGCCGATGA
>JBJEWG010000265.1:0-6896 GCA_051884935.1 Kiritimatiellia bacterium
GTTGGGTCAAAAAACAGTCGTTGAAGCGTGCGAAGCCTCAGGCGGTTCGTTGGAAGCGCCCCTTTGCAAACGCCCGGAGTTTCAGAACGGTCGATCCGTCAAGTCATCCGCACAACTCGGGTCGCTCATCGGGATGAGGCCTCTTGGAGGCGGCGACCGCGGAAGATGAAGGCGGGGCGCGGCGCGTTCGGCTGGCGGGGCCTCACAGCGAACTTCGCAACCGCACCGCCCTTCACGTCCAGCGAAACCTCGAAACCACCCGGCGCGGGCAGACGGAAGGAGTAGTCCGTCCAGTCGGGCGGCACGCCCGCCCCGAGCTGAACGCCGCCCTCCATCTCCGCGACGAACAGCTGGCAGATCGCGTAGAGCACGTTGCCCGCCGCCGTCATGAACCACGGACGATACTCCGAAACGCCCGGCTCGTTGATCTCCCAGAACTCGCCCCAGCACCCCCCGCTGCACGCCGCCTCCCGCAGCCAGCGAATCGGCGGATGCGCCTCGTTGCCCGCCCGCAGGGACGCCATCGCCATCGTCGCCGCGTACCACGGGCAGATCCGCCTGCCCGTCTCGTACATGTTGCCGAAGGCCTGCCCGTTCTCCAGGAAGTGCGCCACGGCCGCCATCTGCTTCGCGTTCGACCGGTCGAACGTGCGGAACGGATAGAAGCCCGCGAGCGTGCCCATCGACTCCTCCGCGCAGCCCGGGTACGCGATGTAGCGCCCGTCCCGCTCCGGCAGACTCGCCACCAGACGCTCCGCGCAGGCCCGGAAGTCCTTCGCCAAATCCGCGTCCCGCCCGAGCAGGTTCGCCGCATCCGCCGCCGCCCGCAGCGTGGTGATCACGCCGCAGGTCGTCATGAACGCGCGCTCGTGGCCGGAGCCCATGCGCTCAAGGTCCGTGCACTTCGCCACGAACGACGTGCCGTCCGGCATGTCCTGCACCTGCAGCCGGCGGAAGAAGAGCGCGCACTCGCGGATGACGTCGTACCCCTTCTCCGCCAGATAGCCGCGATCGCCCGTGTAGCGGTAATAGGTCCACACGGTCTGCGCCACGGCGGCCTGCTGGAAGATGTGGTCCATCCAGAACCCCAGCGGCGCGCACTCGACGTCGTTGCCCTCGGCGGCCTCCCACACCCAGCGCGCGCCATAGGCGTTGAACGGATTCCCCTGGTTCTTGTTGCAGCGGATGCAGGCGTTCGTCAGCGTGGCGGCGCGGAAGTCGGGCGCCACGCGCGCCGCCGCGAAGTGCCCCGCCGCGATCAGCCCCTGCGCGCCGTACATCTCGTCGAACGCGAAGATGCGGCCCGACCAGTGGCTCTGCATCACGCCCACGGGAATGGACCATTCCGTGGAGGCGCACCGCAGGTGGTAGCGCGCCATCTCGAACATCTCCTGGATGCGGGCCTCCGGCACGCGGATCTCGCTCTCCCCGGCGAAGGCCTCCCAGTCCGCGACGTGCTCCGCCCGCAGCGCGGCGTACGTCGAGAGCGGCGTCTTCGGCGCGGGCGCGGGGGAGACCTTCGGCAGCTTCTTCGCGAGGTCGTCGTCGAACGCGACGAACCATTCCGCCACGCGGCTCGCGCCCGGCGCCAGCGTCACCGTATGCTGCACCACGCCGGAGGCATCGACGACCTTCGCCTTCGCCTCGGGGGCATCGCCGCCCAGCCCGCGCACCGTGATCGTCTCCTTCGTGACGAACCGCCCGTAGCACGTCATCTCCCAAATCGCCGCCCCGGGCTCCACGCGCCACGCGCCACGGATGCGCTCGTGCCGCGGCGCCGCGTAGGCGAGGCCGAACGTCACCCGGCGCGGCTCACGCGAGGTGTTCGCGATCGTCTGGCGCACGGCGATCACGTTCCGCGCCTTCGAGACGAACGCCTCGCCCGCGAGCGTCACGCCGCCCGCATAGGCACCTTTGGTCGACATGAGCGCGCGGCGCAGGTCAAGTGACTGCCACCAGTTCGTCGGCGCGGACTGCTCCTGGCCGTCCACGACGAGGCGCGTGCAGAAGGCCCCCTGCGGCAGCAGCGAATAGCCGAAGCGGCTCGCCGTGCCGTCGTTGTCCCCCAGGCGTCGCCCCTCCCAGAAGATGCCCGGCGTGAGGTGGCACCTCTTCAGCGCCTTGCTCTCCTCGGCGACGGCGAGGCGGTAGTCCATGAACACGTTCAGCCGCCCGTTGGAGAGCATCGCCGGCACGTAGCCCTCCGGCTCCGCGCCGTTCTTCGATTCAACAACCCGCACCGTCGCGTCCGCGCACGCGCCCAGCGTCAACGCGAATGCGACCCCCAGCAGAATCCGCTTCATCGGCCCACTCCTTGTCGCTTAGAATCGCGGCAGCTTCTCGCGCGAGTCGTCCATGCCGCCCAGACGGTTGCGCAGTTTCCACACCTGATCGTGCTCCTCGCGCAGGAAGCGGAGGCGGCGCATGTCGCGCCGGTTGCAGGCCGCGTCCACGAGGTTCGCCATGTGGACGATCTCCTGCGCCCACGCATTCGGATAGGCGCCCCCCGCGTAGGCGGCGGCCGCGTGGCGGCACCCCTCCGCGATGGACGATATCTCGGCGAGGATGTGGTCCGTCAGCCCCGGATGGCGCGAATAGCCGTGGTCGTTCGCGAGGATGCGGAAGAGCTCGCTCGCGTTCGCCCGCAGCGCCCCGCCGCGCAGGTACAGCGTCCCGAGCCGCAGCAGCGTCCCCCCAAGCGGCACGCCCATGATGCCGTTGAGCGCGCTTTCGAGGTCCATCTTCGCGGCGGTGGGCCCCTCGTAGGCCAGCATGCCGCCGAAGACGAGGCCGGGCAGGGAGGCCGCGAGCGGCTGCCAGTGCCCGCCGTCCCCCCAGTCCGTCACCAGAAACCCCTTCGCGCCGTGCATCCGCCCCGCCCTCTCGGCGGCGATCATGTTCTCGCGCATGTTCTCGACGCGCCCCGCCAGCGAGTTCCAGGCGCTCGTGCCCGGGCAGACGTAGAAGTCAAGCCCCGCGGCCTTGAACCTCGCCGCCTCGTCCATGAAGGGGTGGTTCCCCTCGTAGCCCCAGTCGAGCGCGATGAGGTCCCTGGGCAGGTCGTCCACCAGCTCGGGGTGCCGCAGGATGACGTCGCCCCAGAACATCGGGCGCTTCCCGTGCCGTCGCGCGAGGTCGGCGACCTTCTTCAGGAAGTCGAGGTAGACGCGCCCTTCGCCCCGCTCCCGCACCTCGGCCGCGCTCCGCCCCCGCCCCAGCAGGTCGAAGGTCTCGTCGCAGCCGATGTTGAAGAGCTTCGACTCGAAGTTCGGCAGCAGTTCGCCGTAGAGCTCGTCCAGCAGCGCGAGCGACGCGGGGTCGGTCGGGCACAGCGTCGTGGGGTGCTCCTTGAACCCGCCCCACGGCAGCGGCGCCCCGCCCTTCGGGAGCTCGGCCAGATGGTTGTACGCGGGCTTCACGAGCCAGCGCTCGAAGTGCCCGAACGAGTTCTGGTTCGCCACGAGCTCGATGCCGTTCATCGCGCAGTAGGCGTCAAGCGCGCGGATCTCCCCGGGGGTGAGCGGCGAGGCGTTCTCCCACACGTCCCGGTGCCGCGAGTAGGCGAAGGTGTGCTCGGTGTAGAGCTGGAACTGGTTGTAGTTGAACTTCGCGAGCAGATCGACGATGAGCCGCAGCGTGCCCATCGTCGGCACCTTGTCCCGGCTGACGTCCAGCATGTAGGAGCGGACAGCGAACATACGCGGTCCCTCAGAACAGCGTCATCTGCCCGGGCAGGTCGCTCAGCTTGCGCCGCGGCTTCCGGACGAGCTTCGGCGCATCGACGTCGAGGTCGTTCGCCTCAAGGTTCTTGAGGATCTGGTCCGCCCGGTCCACGACCGCCTTCGGCAGCCCGGCCATCGCGGCCACGTGGATGCCGAAGCTCTTCTCGGCGATGCCGGGCGCGATGCGGCGCAGGAACACGATCCGCTCGCCGTCCTGCTTCACGCGCACGGTGTAGTTCCTGATGCCGGGGAACTTCTCGGCCAGGTCGGTCAGCTCGTGGTAGTGCGTCGCGAAGAGCGTCTTCGCCTTCGTCCTCGGGTTCTCGTGCAGATACTCCGCCACGCTCCAGGCGATCGAGATGCCGTCGAACGTGGAGGTGCCCCGCCCGATCTCGTCGAGCACGATGAGGGACTGCGGCGTGGCGTTGTTGAGGATGTTTGCGCACTCCTGCATCTCGACGAGGAAGGTGGAGCGCCCGCGCGAGAGGTCGTCGCCCGCGCCGATGCGCGTGAAGACGCGGTCGAGCGCGCCGAGGTGCATCCGCGCCGCCGGCACGAAGCTCCCCGCCTGCGCCATCACCGCGAGCGTCGCCACCTGGCGGATGTAGGTGGACTTGCCGGCCATGTTGGGCCCCGTGATGAGCATGATCTGGTCGGTCGTGCAGTTGAGCTTCGCGGAGTTCGGCACGAACGGCTCCGCCCCCGGCAGCTGCTCGATGATCGGGTGGCGCCCGTCAACGACCTCCAGCGCGTCCGTCCCGTCGATCGCGGGGCGCACGTAGCCGAGGGCCAGCGCCCGATCGGCGAAGGAGAGGATCGCGTCCAGCTCGCCCACCGCGCCCGCCGTCTGCTGCACCGCCGCCGTGCGTTCGGCGACCTGCCGCACCACGTCGCGGAAGAGGTCCTGCTCAAGGGCGAAGCTGCGGTCCTGCGCGCCCAGCACCTTCTGCTCGTATTCCTTGAGCTCGGGCGTGGTGAAGCGCTCGGCGTTCGTGAGGGTCTGCCGGCGCTCGTATTCGGGCGGCGCGTCCACGGCCGCGGCTTTCGAGATCTCGATGTAGAAGCCGAACACGTTGTTGCGGCGCACCCGCAGCGTCTTGATGCCCGTGCGCGCGACCTCCTGCGCCTGGTACTCGGCGATCCAGCGGTGGCCCTCCGTCGCGATCCTGCGCAGTTCGTCGAGGTCCGCGTTGTAGCCGGGCGCGATGAGATTGCCCTCGGTGAGCAGCACGTTCGGATTCTCCGCGATCGCGCGGTCGATCAGATCGACGACGGCGACCTCCGGCGAGAGCCGCGTGAAGATGGAGGCGAGCTCATCGACCGCCGCGGAGTCGGCCAGCACGTCCCGGATGCCGGGCACGGGCCGCAGGGAGGCCGCAAGCGCCTTGAGGTCGCGCGCGTTGGCGCGGCCGGAATCGACCTTCGCGACGAGCCGCTCCAGGTCGCGCACGGCACCGAGGCGTTCCTGCAGCGACGAGAGCGCAAGCCGGTTCTTCACGAACGTCTCGACGGCGTCGAGGCGCGCGTTGATGGCCTCGGGGCGGCGCAGCGGCTGACGAATCCAGCTCGCCACGCGACGCGACCCCATCGGCGTGCGCGCGACGTTGAGCACGTCCAGCAGCGACGCCTCGCGCGAGACGCCGTCCACCGGCAGCAGCGCAAGATGGCGAATCGTCCCCGCGTCCAGCGCGAGGGAGTCCGCCGACTCCCGCAGCCGCACGCCGCGCACGTGGTCGATCGGGTGGCGCAGCGTCGTGTGCACGTAGTAGAGGAGCGCGCCCGCAGCGCAGATCAGATCGTTCTTCCCCTCAAGTCCGAAGCCGTCGAGGGCCGCCACGTTGAAGTGGCGCAGCAGCGCCTCCCGCGCCGCGTCGAGGCTGAAGGTCCAGGCGTCCGCGTAGGAGGCGTTCAGTCCGTCGTCCCGTCCGTTGCCCAGCGGCATCTCGTCGTCCGGCTTCGGCAGGACAAGCTCCGCGGGATGATAGCGCGCGAGCGCGTCATCGAGCTTCTCCTGCGACGCGAAGGGCTCCACGGAGAATTCGCCGGTGGAGAGGTCCAGGAGGGCGAGGCCCAGCCCCGCCGTCGCGGCAATGTAGGTGTTGACGTTCTCGTCGAGAAGGCCGTCCTCCGTCACCGTGCCCGGCGTGACGATGCGCGTCACCTCGCGGCGGACGACCTGCCCTTTCTTGACGAGGCGCGGGTCCTCCATCTGGTCGCAGATGGCGGCGGTCTTGCCGGCGCGGATGAGCTTCGCGAGGTAGGCGTCCAGCGCATGGTAGGGAATGCCGCAGAGCGGCGCGCCGTTTCTCTGGGTGAGCGTCGCCCCGAGGATCGGGGACGCCACCACGGCATCCTCCCCGAACATCTCGTAGAAGTCACCGAGGCGAAACATCAAAATGGATCCCGGCGGCAGCGTGTTCTTGATCGCGCGGTACTGCCGCTGCATGGGTGTAAGTTCTTCAGACATATCAGGTTGGATGATAACACACGCCTCCACCCCATGCAAGGGGGGAATGGCACTAGAACAAACCCGCCGCCCCCCGGCGGGGAGGGCGGCGGCGCTTCGGAACCCGAAACCCGTCTAGGCGTTGGGCCAGAGCTCGTGCGCCATCTCGCGCAGCTTGTACTTCTGGATCTTCTGCGAGGCGGTCATCGGGAAGATGTCCAGGAAGTGGACGTACTTCGGAATCTTGAACCAGCTGATCTTGTCGCGGCAGAAGTCGGCCACGTCCTCCTCCTTGATGTCGGCGCCGTCCGCGGGGATGATGAACGCCGCGGGCTGTTCGCCGTACTTCTTGGAGGGGCAGCCGACGACCGCCACGTCCTTGACGCCCGGCATCGTGCCGAGGAAGTCCTCCACCTCCTTGGGCGAGATGTTCTCGCCGCCGCGGATGATGAGGTCCTTCAGGCGGCCCGTGATGTAGTAGTAGCCGTCCGCGTCCATGCGCCCGATGTCGCCGGAATGGAGCCAGCCGTTCGCGTCGATGCACTTCGCGGTCTGCTCGGGCATCTTGTAGTAGCCCTTCATGCAGTTGAACCCGCGACAGCAGATCTCGCCGTCCTGCCCAAGCGGGGCGATCTCGCCCGTCTCGGGGTCGATGATCGCCACCTCGATGCCCGGCAGCGCCTGGCCGATCGTCTGGCACTTGCGCTCGATGGACGGCTCGAAGTAGC
>JBJEWG010000266.1:0-6863 GCA_051884935.1 Kiritimatiellia bacterium
CCACGGGTTCTTTACCGATACGAGACATTGTCCTTGCTCCTTACCAAACGGTGCAGATGAGTTCGCCGCCGAGCTTCTGCTGCTTCGCGTCGCTGCCGCTCATCACGCCCTTCGACGTGGAGAGCACCGCGAGGCCCATGCCGTCGAGGACAGCGGGGATCTCAGCGCAGGAGACGAACTTGCGGAGGCCAGGCCGGGACTGGCGCTGAAGACCGCGGATGGCCGGTTCGGCCCTATCGGAGTACTTCAGCGTGATGACGAGCTTCTTCGGGAACTCGGAGGTCACGAACGCATCCTGGATGTAGCCAGACGCCTTCATCACCTTCGCGATCTCGGCCTTGAGGTTCGACGCGGGAACCGCAACCTGCACGAGGCGGGCCTTGAGTCCGTTGCGAATCGACACCAGCATATCGGAAATGGGATCGATGATCATTTCTTCAGTTCCTTTCCGTTACCACGAGGCCTTGGTGACGCCGGGGATGAGACCATTCACGGCCAGCTCGCGGAAGCACAGACGGCAGACGCCGAACTTGCGCATATAGGCGTGGCGACGACCGCAGAGCTTGCAGCGGTTGTAGGCGCGCACGCCAAACTTCGGCTTGCGGTTCGCCTTTTCCATCAGACATTTCTTGGCCATTGCTTAGTTCCTCCCCGCGAACGGCATGCCGAGAGCCACGAGGAACTCCTTGGCCGCCTTGTTGTCCTGAGCGGTCGTGACGAACGTCACGTCCATGCCGGAATTGGGGCCCGCCGCCTCCACGATTTCCGGGAAGATCGACTGGTCCTTGAGACCGAGCGTGTAGTTGCCGCGACCGTCAAAGCCACGGTTCGGGATGCCGCGGAAGTCGCGGATGCGCGGAAGCGCCACGTTGATGAGGCGCTCGCAGAACTCCCACATGCGGTCGCCACGAAGGGTGACCTTCGCGCCGATGACCATGCCTTCGCGCAGCTTGAAGTTCGAGATGGACTTCTTGGCCTTGCAGAGCATGGGCTTCTGGCCGGTAATCGCCGTCAGGTCGTCCACGAGGGCCTTCTGCTCGTCCTTGGAGACGATGCCGAAGCCCATGTTGAGGACGATCTTCTGAAGACGGGGGACGAGCATCTTGTTCGTCGTCCCGAGCTTCTTCTCGAGTTCGGCGATGATGCGCGAATTGTATTCTTCTCTAAGCTTCGCCATGATCAGGCTCCCTTGGTCCACGTGAAGTCGACAGTCTTGCCGGAGGCCTTGAGCTTGAGCGCCTTCTTGCCGTCCTTGTCGGCGGCGGCGACGCGGCTGCCCTTCTTGGCCTCGGCGTCGTACGGCATCAGCTTGCAGAGCCGGATCGGGAACTCCATCTCGATCAGACCGCCCTGCGTGCGCTCGGTGCGGCGCACGGCCTTCTTGTGCTTGTTGAGCCCCTCGACGATCGCGGTGCCAGCCTTGCGGTCGACGCTTCTGACCGTGCCGGTGCGCCCGGCGTCGTTGCCGTTGATCACGACAACCGTGATTCCCTTACGAATACGTGCGATACTCATGATTCGCTCCTCTTAGACCACTTCCGGGGCCATGGACAGGATTTTCATGTAGTTCTTCTCACGCAGCTCGCGCGGAACCGGCCCGAACACGCGGGACCCGATCGGGTTGAGCTTGGAGTCGACCAGCACGCACGCGTTCTGGTCGAAGTGCACACGCTGGCCATCCTCGCGGACGATCTGGGCACCCGTGCGGATGATGACCGCCGTCGCGACCTGACCCTTGCGGATCGACCCCGTGGGAGACGCCTCCTTGATGGAGACGCGGATGATGTCGCCAAGGTGCGCGTATTCCTTGCGCTGCTTGAGAATGCGGAAGCACATGGCGCGCTTCGCGCCCGTGTTGTCCGCGACAACAAGATTGGAGAGTTCCTGCAACATGGCCTACTTCTCCTCCTTCACAATGCGCCAGCGCTTCGTCGCACTGAGCGGGCGCGTCTCCATGATAACGACCTCGTCGCCCACCTTCGCGGTGTCGGCCTCGTCGTGCACGTGATACTTCTTGCGGCGGATGATGACCTTGCCGTAGATCGGGTGCTGCTCGCGGTAGCTGACCTCGACGACGACGCTCTTCACGCCCATCTTCGAGACCACCTTGCCCTTGCGGAGCTTGCGGGCGCCACGCTTGACTTCGTTCGCCATGGTTACTTGGCCTCCTTCTTCGCCATGTTCTGAACCGTCAGCATGCGCGCAATCTCGCGGCGCATGAGGCGAATCCGACCCGGCTTTTCAACATCGACCTTCGACGCGAGCTTCAGCTTGAGGTCGGCGAGTTCCTTGCGGGCCTCGCGGATCTTCGCGGCGAGCTCTTCGGCGCCGAGTTCCTTCAGTTCGTTCGTCTTCATCAGATTTTCACTCCGGCACGTGTGACGAGTTTCGTGTGGATGCCGATCTTCGTCGCGGCGAGGCGCAGGCATTCGCGGGCGACCTCCTCCGAAACGCCGCCGATCTCGAAAAGGACCTTTCCGGGAAGGACGACGGCGACCCAGAACTCAGGGTTACCCTTGCCCCCGCCCATACGGACTTCAATCGGCTTGCGCGTGATCGGCTTGTCGGGGAACATACGGATCCAGAGCTTGCCCTTGCGCTTCATCTCGCGGTTGATCGCGACGCGGCAGGCTTCGATCTGGGTGGCGGTGAGGAACCCGCGGGTGAGCGCCTTCAGGCCGAACTCGCCGTACGCGAGCTCCGTGCCGGACGTGGCGTAGCCGCCGCGGTTGCCCTTCGACTGCTTACGGTACTTGACTCTCTTGGGCATCAAAGGCATGGCTTACCTACCTTCCTTGCGGTCTCCACGCTCGCGGCGGTCGCCGCGGTCGCGGCGCGCGCTCTGACGAGGCTGGAAATCCTCTTTCTTGCAAATCCACACCTTGATGCCGATCTTACCGGCCGTGGTGTTGGCTTCGGCGAAGCCGTAGTCGATGTTCGCGCGGAGCGTGTGCAACGGCACCTTGCCCTCGCGGCCCCACTCGACGCGCGCGATTTCCGCGCCGTTGATGCGGCCGGAGGCATGCACCTTGATGCCGTCCACGCCCATGTCCATCGCGACCTTCTGCGCACGCTTCATGGCGCGCTTGAGGGCGATGCGCTTTTCGAGCTGCTGCGCGATCGACTCGGCGACGAGCTGGGCGTCGCAGTCGGGGTCGCGGACTTCCTTGATCTCAAGATAGACTTCCTTCTTGGTCATCTTCTCAAGGTCCTGGCGAATCCGGTCCACGTCCTGCCCCTTGCGACCGATGATCACGCCCGGGCGGGCGCTGAACAGCGACACGCGAACGCGGTTGGCGTAGCGCTCGATCATGATCTTGGAAAGAGCCGCGTCGATGAAACGCTTCTTCACGTATTCGCGGATCTCCTGGTCCTCGACGAGGAACGAGCCGAACGTCTTCTTGGACGCGAACCAGCGGCTGCGCCACGCGCGGTTGACCGGCAGACGAAAGCCTGTAGGATTGACTTTCTGACCCATTACTTGCTCTCCTTGCCGTCCGTCAGGACGACTTTGCAGTGGCAGAGACGGCGGGCGATCGGGTGCGCCGAACCGCGGGCGGTCGGCCAGAACCGGCGAATGCGCACGGACTCGTCGAACACGCACTGCTTGACCGTCAACGTCGCGACGTCGAGGCCGTTGTTGTTCTTCGCGTTCGCGGCCGCGCTGAGAATCGTCTTCTTGAGAATCTGCGCCGCCTTCTTGGGCGAGAACTCGACGACCTGGAGGGCCGCCGCAACCGGCAGACCCTGGCATTCACGCGCGAGGGGACGGCCCTTGGCCGCCGACATGCGCGCATTGCGGGTAAGTGCAATCACGTCCATGATCCTACCTCCTCTCTTCCTTCTTCACGAGCGCGCCGTGCGACTTGAACGTGCGCGTGGGCGCGAACTCGCCGAGACGATGGCCAACCATGTTCTCGGTGATGTACACCTGCAGGTGCTGCTTGCCGTTGTGGATCGCGAACGTAAGGCCGACGAAATCCGGCAGAACCATCGAACGACGGCTCCATGTCTTGATCGGCTGCTTCTTGCCCGCGGCCTTCATCTTCTCGACCTTGCGGAGGAGGGAATCCTCCACGTACGGTCCCTTCTTGAGAGAACGCGCCATGTTTTACTTCCTCCGCTTGACGATGACCTTGTTGGACGCCTTGCCCGGCTTGCGGGTCTTGCCGCCCTTCGCGAGCTGACCCCACGGCGAGCACGGGTTCGTGCCGCCGGACGTGCGGCCCTCACCACCACCCATCGGGTGGTCGACCGGGTTCATGGCGACGCCGCGAACCGTCGGGCGAATGCCCATCAGGCGCTTGCGGCCGGCCTTGCCCAGCTTGATCGAACCCCAGTCCTTGTTGCCGACCACGCCGACCGTCGCCTTGCAGCGACCGTCGAAGATGCGGACTTCGCCCGACGCGAGCTTCAGCGTGACCGTCCCGTTCGCACGAGCCATCACCTGCGCGTTGTTGCCGGCGGAGCGCGCGATCTTCGCGCCCTGGCCCGGAATCAGCTCCACGCAGTGGACCATCAGGCCCAGCGGAATCTGATTGAGGGGCAGACAGTTGCCCAGCGTCGCCTCGGCCTTCTCGCCCGACATCACCTTCGTGCCGACCTTGAGGCCCTCGGGGGCGAGGATGTACGTCTTCGTGCCGTCCGCGTATTCGAGAAGCGCGAGGTTCGCGCTGCGGTTCGGATCATACGCGATCGCCGAGACCGTCGCCTCCACGCCGTCCTTGACGCGGCGGAAATCGACGATGCGGAACCGGCGCTTCACGCCGCCGCCGTGGTGGCGAACCGTGATCTTGCCCGTGTTGTTGCGGCCGGCGTTCTTGCGGACCGCGCGCGTCAGCGCCTTGACGGGCTTCTTCTCGGTGATCTCCTCGAACGTGGAGGCCACGCGGAAGCGCATGCCCTGAGAACGGGCCTTGAATGTCTTGAGTGCCATTTCGTTCGCTCCCTTACATCATCTCGATGCGCTCGCCGGGCTTCACCTCGACAATCGCGCGCTTCCAGGTGCTCTCCACCTTCTGGCGCCGCGTGCCGCGGATCGTCCGAAGACCGCCCTTCATGTTGACCGTGCGCACCGCGAGGACGTGCACGCCGAACTTGGCCTCGACGGCCTGGCGGATCTCGGGCTTCGACGCGGCCGTGTCGACCTCGAGGAAGTACTGGTTGAGAGCCGCGAGAGAGGCGCCCTTCTCGGAGAGAATGACGCGCTTGATGATTTCACGTGCCATTACTTGGCCTCCTTGTTGTCGGCCACGCGGGCCATGAGCGCGTCGAAACCGGCCTTGTCGCAGACGATGTTCTTGAAGAGAAGCACCGCATACGGGTTGATCTCGATCGCCGTCGCGGAATCCACGCGCGGCAGGTTGCGCACCATGAGGTCGATCGTCTCGTTGATGTCGGCCGTGATCACGAGCGCGCTGCGCTCGACGCCGATCGTCTTGAGGAACGTCGCCATCGCCTTCGTCTTCGCCGCCTCGAACTTGAACTCGGAGACGACCAGAATCTCGCCCGCGGCGATCTTCTCGGAGACTGCGCGCGCGAACGCGAGCTTCATCACCTTCTTGTTGATCTTCTGGGAGTAGTCGCGCGGCTTCGGGCCGTGCGCCACGCCGCCACCGCGCCACACCGGGCTCTGGCGGAAGCCGGCGCGGGCGTTGCCCGTGCCCTTCTGCTTCCAGGGCTTCTTGTTCGAGCCGGCGACTTCACCCTTGCCCTTCGTGCACGCCGTGCCGGCGCGCATCGCGTTGCGGATCGCGGTCACCGCGTCCTTGAGCGCCTGCGCGCCCTTGTCCAGCACGAGCTGACCGTCATCGACCGAAAGGTCGGCGGCGGCGGCGCCGGCGGAGGTATACTGCTTGATCGTAGCCATGATTACTTGGCCCCCTTCTTCGCCTTGAACGCGAGAGCCGCGTTGAGGAGGGACTTGCGGATGAGCACCGTGCCGTTGCGGGCGCCGGGAACCGAGCCCTTGATGAGGATCGCGTTGTCCTCGGGACGGATCTGCACCACTTCGAGGTTCACCGCCGTGCGGGTGACGTCGCCCATGTGGCCGGGCATCTTCTTGCCCTTCTCGATCCAGCCCGGCAGATCGCGTGCCGCCAGACCGCCCGTGCGGCGCTTCGAGTGGCCGCCGTGCGTGAGGTTGCCGCCCGCGAACTTGTAGCGCTTCAGCACGCCGGCGAAGCCCTTGCCCTTCGTCGTGCCCGTCACGTCCACGTACTTCACGCCGTCGAAGTTCGAGACCGTCAGAACGTCGCCCGCCTTCACCGTCTCGCCCTCGTCGAGCGCGAACTCCTTGAGCACGCGCACCTTCTTGTCCACGAGGCCGCCCGTCTTCTCCTGGTGGCCCGCCACCGCCTTCGTGAGGCGCTGCTTCTTCTGCTCGCCGAAACCGAGCTGGGCGGCCACGTAGCCGTCCTTCTCAAGCGTCTTCACCTGCACGACCGGGCAGGGACCGACCTCAAGCACCGTCACGCAGAGGCGCTTGCCGTCCACGAACACCTGGGTCATGCCCACTTTCTTGCCAATCAGACCTTCCATCACAATCCTCCTTAGACCTTGATCGTGATGTCCACGCCCGCGGGCAGGTTCAGCTTCTTCAGCTCGTCGATCGTCTTCGCCGTCGGGTTGACGATGTCGAGCAGACGCTTGTGCGTCCGCATCTCGAACTGGTCCATGGACTTCTTGTCCACGTTCGGCGAGCGGTTCACCGTGAAACGCTCGACGCGCGTCGGCAGCGGGATCGGTCCCACCACCTGCGCACCCGTCCCGCGGGCCGTGTCGATGATCCCACCGACGGCCTGGTCCAGCACACGGTGATCGTATGCCTGGAGGCGGATGCGTACTCTCTGCTGTTGCATCTC
>JBJEWG010000267.1:0-6836 GCA_051884935.1 Kiritimatiellia bacterium
GGTAGATGCGCCCCGTGATGCCGCTCATGAAGCCGACCGGCACGAAGATGCCCAGCAGCACGAGCGTCGTCGCGATGACCGCGCCCGTCACGTCGCTCATCGCCTGAATCGCCGCCTCCTTCGAATTGAGCCCGCGCGTCTCGATGAGGTACTGCACGCGCTCGACCACCACGATGCAGTCGTCCACCACCACGCCGATCGCGAGCACAAGCCCGAAGAGCGTGAGCGTGTTGATCGAGTAGCCGAGGAACGCCATCAGGATGAACGTCGAGCAGAGCGACACCGGAATCGTCAGACACGGAATGAGCGTCGCGCGCCAGTCCTGCAGGAAGAGGTAGCACACGAACACGACCAGCAGGAAGGTGATGAGCAGCGTCTCCACGATTTCGCGGATGCACACGCGCACGTATTCCGTCGCGTCGTACGGCACGCTCCACTCAAGCCCTTCGGGGAACGACTTCGCCAGCTTCTCCATCTCGGCGTAGATCTTGTCCATCGTCTCGATGGCGTTCGCGCCCGGCTTCTGCTGAAGCGCGACCGAAACGGCGTTGCCCCCGTTGAACTGACCCGTGAAGTTGTAGTTCTCTTCGCCGATCTCCGTGCGCGCAACGTCCTTGAGCCGGACGAGGCCGCCGTTCTCGTCGCTGCGGATGACGATCTCGTCGAATTCCTGCGGCGTCATCAACCGGCCCTGCGCCTTGAGCGTATAGACCTTCGCGCCGTGCTCCGCAATCGGCGAGGCGCCCACCTGACCGATCGAAGCCTGGATGTTCTGCTTCGTGACGGCGGCGATCACCTCCTCGGTGTTGATGCCCTGGGCGGCCAGACGATCCGCGTCCAGCCACACGCGCATGGAGAGCTTCGGCCCGTAGACCGTCGCCTCGCCCACGCCCGGCACACGCAGCAACGTCGGCTGGATGTTCGCGTAGATGTAGTCCGAAATCTGCAGACGCGACATCGACCCGTCCGGCGACTGCAGGCACATGAAGCCGAGCATGTCCGTCGACTGCGCGCGGATCTTGCCGCCCAGCTGCTTCACCTCCTGCGGCAGCTTCGCCTCCGCCTGCGAGACGCGGTTCTGCACCTTCACCATGTCCATGTCACGGTCGGACTCGACCTCGAACGACACCTTCAGCTGGTAGTTGCCGTCGTCCGAGCAGCTGCCCTCCATGTAGAGCATGTCGTCGACGCCGTTCACCTGATCTTCAATCGGCATCGCCACCGTGTTGAGCACCTCGCGCGCGTTCGCGCCCGGATAGCTGTACGACACCGAGATTTCCGGCGGCGTCAGCTGCGGATACTGCGAGACCGGCAGGCTCCTGATCGCCATCACGCCCGCGATCGTCAACACGATCGCGATGACCATCGCGAACCGCGGACGCTCGATGAACGTGCGCGAAAACGTCTTGATCTGATTGATGCTTTCTCGAATCCCGAGTTTCATGGTGCCTTCACTCCGCAATCGGCGCCTTGTAATCCGCGTTGAGGTCGGCGTTCTTCGTCGCCTCCGCCAGCGTCACCTTCATGCCCGTGCGCAGCTTCGCCGTGCCCGCCACGACGACCCTCTCGCCCGCCGCAAGACCTTCCGTCACCGGCGTCCAGCCCTTGTCCGCCTCCAGCGTCTTCACGAGGCGCTGCTCCACCGTGTCGCCCTCCTTCAGCACCCACACGCCCAGATTGCCGCCGGGGAAGTCCACCACCGCCTGCTGCGGCACGCAGAGGAGCTTCTGCGGCATCTTGCGGTCGACGAGCAGCGTCACGTAGGTATTGGGGACGAGGAGGCGGTCCGAGTTCGGGAACGTGAGGCGCATGATGATCGTCGCCGTCTCCTTGCTCATCGTGTTGTCGTCGTAGGCCCACGTGCCCTCGCGGTTGTAGACCGTGCCGTCCGGCAGCACCACGCGCTGGCGGAACTCGATCGACTTGCCCGCGAGCTGCGCGTTGCGCCACGCCACGTAGGCGCGGTCCGTCAGCGGGAACGACACGCGGATCGGGTCGATCTGCACGATGCGCGCGAGCGCCCCCTTCGACGGCGCCACGTAGTCGCCCACGTAGGCGGACGACTTGCCGATCTGCCCCGAGATGGGCGCGATGACCTTCGTCTTCTTGAGGTCATACTCCGCCACCACCAGATTCGCCTTGGCCTGCAGCACCGCCGCGCGCGCCTTCTCCGCGCCCGCCTCGGCGTTGTCGCGCTCCAGCTGCGTGATGCCGCGCTCGTCCGCCTTCTGCATACGCTCGAAATAACGCTGCGCGCGCCGCGCCTCCGCCTCCGCCGCCTCAAGGTCGGCCTTGCGCTGGTTCACCACCGCGCGGTAGCGCTCGTCGTCGATCACGTAGAGGACGCTCCCCGCCTTCACGACGTCGCCCTCCTTGAACTTCAGCTCCTTGATGTAGCCGTCGATCTGCGGCAGCAGCTCCACCTCCTGCTCCGGCTCGGCGTGCGCCACGAACTTCTCCGGCAGATTGTACGCGCGCTCCTCCACGGTGCGCACCGCCACGCTCGGCGCGGCCTGCTGCGGACGCATCTGCCGCGGCGCCGCCTTCGGCCACATCTCGCACGCCACCCAGCCGCCCGTCGCGGCGGCCGCCACCAGCACGATCACGCCGATCGCCGAACCGATCACGCCCGCCGCCGACTTCTCGCGGCCCGTCTCCGTCTTCGCCATTTCCTTCGCTTCCATTTTCATTCTCCTTCTTTCGTCAGATCAGATTCCTCAAACCACAGCGGCCGTCCGCACGTGCGCCCACAGCGCATCGAGCGCCAGCCGCACGGTCTGCTCGAAGTCGCACGTCAGGAACCCCGTCATGCGCGCGTCGAGCAGCCCGCTCACCAGCGCGATGCTCGCGCTCGCCACCTGATTGGGGTCCGTGCCGGCCTTCGCGCGCCCCGCGCGCACGTCGTTCACAAGCGCCGCATGGAACGCCTCCCACGGCCCGAACCGCCGGTTCGTGAGCAGCTCGTGCCGCACCACCGCCATCGAGGCGTCCGCCCAGTGAATCTGCCGGTGCAGCAGCTGGAAGCAGGCGCGCGACCGCGCGCTCTTCAGCATCCGCGCGAAATAGCGCGACAATACCGCCGAAACAACGGGATACGTCAACTCGATCGACGGCGCCATCGCCGCGAGCTGCCGCCCGAACCGCGCCATCATGTCGTCGATCACCGCCAGCAGCAGACGCTCCTTCGAGTCGAAGTGCCAGTACACCGCGCCCTTCGTGAGCCGCAGCCGCTCCGCGATGTCCGTGAACGTCGTGCGCTCGTAGCCTTTACGGGCGAATAGCACCAGCGCGCTCGCAAGAATGCGTGCGCGCGTCTTCTCCGCCTTGTCCTTTGTCTGCCGAGACATGGCGCGTATTATACATACCTTCCGGTAGGTATGTCAATGGGGTCCGGCGGAGAATTTATGCAGGGGGGCTAGCGGATGAGAATCGCCATGCCCGCGTTGCGGACGATCAGCGCGCCCGTGCCCGCGAAGCGGCCCCTCAGAGGGTGCGCGGCGGGCAGCACGGAGGCTCCATAGACGCCGCCAGGCATCTTCCGCCCATCGACGATGAACAACTCGGCCTTCTGGCTGCCCGTCAGGTCCAGCGTCCACTCCTCGCCCTCGGCCTTGACCACGCACGCATCCTGGAACGTGCCGCCCGACCCGAGCCTGAGCGTGCCGGACCCCTTCACCGTCACGTTCGTGCCGTTCAGCCAGGTGGCCCCCGCATCGAACATGAGCGTGCCGCCCGAGACCTCGACGTCGCCGTAGGACGCATAGGCCATCGGCAGCATCCGGTGCCACCCCGCGCCGCTCTTTTCGAGCGTCACCCAGCCCGTGAACTGAACGCCGCAGTTCGTCACGGACGTCGCGGACTCGGTCGGCGCGCCCTGCGTGATCTCGAAGGCGGACGGATAGGCGCCGTTCACCGTGCCGCGCCTGCGTTTCGCCGCATTGTCCGCAAACCACCTGGCCGCGTTCGACGCATTGATTGCTCCGCTGATCAGCCAGGCAGCCCGCTGGTGGGTCGTCCCAAGTTCAAAGCGTCCCAGTTCGCTGTTAAACACGAACCCCGTATCGATGAAGGCGTCGTCGATGTTGAAGCGGGATGTTGAGTGGGTCGTCTGGAAGCAGAAGCGCGCGTAGCTCCCCGTCGAATTGAAGTCAAGCAGACTGGATGAACCCGGATCGAACGCGCGATTGGTGTCATCCACCTTCACCGGGCCGTTGAAGACGAAGAGCGGCGTGCCGGAGAGAGCCCGGGCATTGAAGCCTCCATGCCTCACATGGACGCCCTTCTCGAAGATGACCGTGCCGCCCGACTCTACGGTAATGGCCGTCGAGGGGCCGCATGACACAAGCTCCTTGAAGACGTTCGTCGTGTTCGGGGCGCAGATGAACCAGCGGTCCGCAATTCCACCGACCTGCCCCTGGCCTTCAATCGAAACAGGTTTCCAGATGGTGGCGTTCTCCACGCGCGTCAAGCCGCCGAACATCAGGCCGTCGTTGCCGTTCCTGTTGTTGCGATACCGAAGGTAGTCGAGTTCAAGCGGCTGCGTGTCGCCGGGGTTCCCCACGTCGCCGCGAAGAATCAGCCAGCCGCCGCCAAGCTTATGGACGATTGGCCCGGAGATGCGCGGATTCTCCAGCACGAGGCTGCCGCAGTCCACATAGTCATATGGCAGATCGCTTTTCTTCACGCCGGAAAACGTGAGACCGAAGGAGAATGCCGACTCGATTCCGCCAAGCAGGTTGACCGTCATGTTCGTCATGTTCGGTCCGAACGTGATCTCCTGTTTGGCCGACAGCATAATCGGCGCCGCCAGCGTATAGGTATGCGCGACGGTCGGCGCCTCCGTCTCGGGGCGCGCCACGTCGATGGACGCATAGAGCCGAACGGCGTCCGTCGGGCCGTTCGTAACCACGGTGAAGTCCCCCGCCGCCGCGAACTTCAGCCCCCAGAAGTGCGAAACCCCGCCGTCCAGAACCGCCCGAGCGCCGCCTTCCGCGAAGACGGGCCGCCCGCGCGGCGACGAGAACGCCCCGCCGCCGTCGGACCAGTTCGCCGCCAACGAGGCCGAATCCGTCGCGCCGCCGCCCGTCCACGCGATGTCCGCGACCGGCGCGCCGACCGTGCTGGTCACGATAACCGTCCCGGACTCCACCCAGTCCGTCGTCGCGGCCGGGTATTCGCCCGGGGCGACGTTCCCGCCGCCGCGCGTCACCGCGAACACCCGCACGGCACCCCCCGCCGAAACCGTCGCCGCCGCGCCCAGATGGAGGTTCAGCGTCGCGGCGAAGGCACCCGCGCCGAACACGGCGCGCGACCGCACGACGACCGTCCCGTTCAGAGAACTGTCCGCCGCCACCGTGAGATTCGTGAACGCGCTTTCCCCTGAGAAGGTCACGGCGCAGGGCGACGCCACGGTCAGCTCCTCGGCCGTGGTGTTCTGTACGTCGAGAAGTCCCTTCCCCTCCTTCACCACGGCGACACGAGTCATGCACTTCGCGTTGAGCGTCGCATCCACGTCGCCCGCGCCGAGCACGAGCCGCCCCGTCGCGGTTTCGTGCGAATTGGTGACGACGCCGATCTGGTATCCCGTCCCCGTGCTCACGACGCCGTTGAGGTGCTGTTCCGTGCCGCAGAGATCGAGGCAGCAGTAGGGAACCTGTTTTGCGACATTCGCCTCCTTGACGCTGGAGTTGTACTGGATCACCATGCGGCCGGTCCCGGGGCCATACGGCAGCATATTGTCGTCGGTCGTGCGGATCCAGGCATTCTCGGCGAGCGTGATGTTGCCGCCCAGTTCCCACACGACATGGTCGGAGTTCGCGAGATTCCAGGGGCGGAAATTGCGATCGTCGCCAGCTGGCGTGTAGCCAGAGCTCGTGAGCCGAAGGTCCGTGCCCACGATGCGGACGGTGCCGCCCTTGCGACCCGTGAAATGGGAATCGGCGAACTGCTTCTTGAACTTGATCTCCGCCCCGTCCACGGACCAGACGACCAGAGTCGCCCCCGCGGCCGGCGAAAGCGGCGCGTCCACATTGGTTGCGTTGTTGCGGAGCAGCGTGCCGCCCCGGAAGAGGATGCGGGCCGGATGGACGGGCGACTTGTTCTCGATGTGGGCGATGTCGGCCGTCACCTCGTTCGCGATGTCGAGGATGTCCACATAGCCCTCGGAGTTGGCCCGAGGCGACGTTTCGACATAGAGATAGCGCGCCCAGATGCCGCCCACCGCGTTGTACCCGAACTTTGGCGCGGTCTTGACGACGATCTTGCCGCTGCCGGTCGAACCCGGCGCACCGCCCGACGTGCCAATGCGGATATTATAGTGGCAGGACGGGATGTTCTTGTTCAACTCGTCGATGCCGACCTTGGCCCACTCCGAGTTCGCGTTGTTGCCGTCGCCGGAATAACGGTAGGCGGCGAAGAACCCGGAATTGCCCTGAATCGTCAGCGTGGCGTCGTTCGCCGTGGGGGCGAGATTGACGAGTCCCGCTCCCGTGTCGCCTTTGAGCCAGAGGAAGGTTCGGTTGTCCAGCGTGAGGTCCGCCGAGATGGTGACGTCCTTCGTCTTCGCGATGATGTTCGTCACGCCGCGCAGCACCGTCGGCGACGTGACGTCAGTGAAGTAGTCGTTCGTCACGATGTCGCCGAACAACGTTCCGGCGGCCAGCGCGAACGCGCAAAACGGAAACAGACGGGCAGAGTGGCAGATGTTCATGCCCGCATTATAGCAGAAAATCCGCGCCCGGACTTATCCAAATCAAATTATTTTCCCCTACCCAACGCGCACAAGGGGGACATCGAACCATCGCCAGACACACCTGTAACGGTCGGGTCATGCCCCC
>JBJEWG010000268.1:0-6823 GCA_051884935.1 Kiritimatiellia bacterium
CCGCGTTTTCCCGTCCTCTCCCGCCTTGTATCAAACCACTCGTCATCCTACTTCGTCGTTCGCGATGAAGACGTTGTCCATCGTGCCGGGTTTCCGCCCGTTCTGCCAGTTCGCCGCCGCCGACCATTCGCCACCGACCTCTACGCTCGTCCAAACGGTCGTAGCGACCGCCCCCGCGCGGACAATCCGGCCGGTGTCGTCGGTCTGAGCCGCCTCGCCGTTGATGGTGACATTGTCGAGGCGCAGGTTCGGCCGCCCCGCCAGCGTCACCGACGAGTCTTCGGGGATGATGAAATCGAGCGCCCGGCCCCCGGGCACCTGCGGCAGCCGAGCCAGAGTCAGATTCCGATTCGCCGCCACGACGCACGTCGCATCGCCCAGAAGCGAGATCGTGGACGGGATGACCGCGTCCGCCGGAACGTCCAGCCGTGCACCGTCCGCAAGGTCCACGGGCACGCCGGGCTCGACTGGGAACGAGACGCCCGCCGCGCCCGCGACCTGCATCCTCCACGCCTGCCCCTCCTCGAACGTGCCATTGAAGACGATCGGCGCCGTCTCGGCGTTCAGCCTCAGCGTCGCACCGTTCACGTTGGCAAGCAGCATCCTCTGGTGGGACGAAAGCGTGAATGCGCCCGACCCGCCGTTCGCGAAGGTGATCGTGAGCGCGGCGGTGGCGTTCGTCGTCGTGAAGGCGCGGTCGGTCGCGTCGGCCGTCTCGCCCACATACCGCAGCGTGCCGTTCGAGTGGAAGCGAACCTCAGACCCCGTTCCCAGACAGCTCTCCTCGGCCGCACAACCAGCGGCGCCTACGCGCGTCACGGCGAGCGTGCCGTTTCCATGCAGCCGAACGGCACCCACGCAGGTGTTCGTGCCGTGCAGCAGCAGCGTTCCCGAACCGAAGAGACCGATCGAACCGGGGAACTCCCACGTCACGCCGCCATCCGTGGGTCGAATGGCCGCATCCACCTCCAACACCTTCCCGGCGGCCACCTCGAAGTTTCCGCCGAACTCAGGGGAGAGTTTGCTGGAGTTGTAGTGGTTGCGCGCGAGAATCGTGCCGCCACCGACGATGTGCGTGTTTTCATTGGCGGTGACGATCTTGTCGCTCCAGCTGCCACCCGTCGTGTTCATGTAGCAGCCCGCCGGAATCTCGATGATGCGCGGGGCCCCACCCAGCGCAGGCACCGCCTCCGAGAAGTAGCTCCACACCCGCGAACCCTGCGTCTTCGCTGGTTCGCCGAGGATGAACCGCCCCGTCAAATAAAGATAGAATCCGCTTCCTCGGTCGAAGGCCCAGGGCCCATTCTGGTGAATCGTCCCCACACCGTGGAGATAGTAGTAGGGCACGCCCCCGCCTTCGATTCGATCGACGCGGTTGTAGACGAGCCGGGCCGAAGGGGAGTTGTTGTAGAGCGAGACGGTGTAGGCCCCGCCGTTGACCGAGCGGTCGTAGGTCGATGAAAGCACCTGAATCGTCTGGTCGGCCGTCACCGCCTCGGCCACGGCGATCCTGGCCTTGAGGCCGAGCATGAGGAACTGGGCCTTGTCGCCCACGCTCGTGCCGAGCGTGTAGGCGGGCGCGCCGTTGGTGAAGACGACGCTGTCGATCTTCCACTGACCGTCCAAATTGATGGTCGTGCGACCGCTCGCGCATGCGCCGAACACCGCCACGTCGGCCGGCGTGCCGTTCGTCGTCAGCACACCGCCGGAGGTCGTCGCAAGCACCCACCCCGGCGGATTCGCCGCCACCGCGCCGTCAACCGTCCAGTTGGCGGCATTTGTCCAGCAGGCGTCCTGCGCGCCGGTCCAGACGTATTCCCCTGCCCGGACGCCACACGGGAGCCCCCCCCCCCCGCGACAACGGCCCGCAGACCCCACTTCAAACCCATCCGTTTGAACTCGCCCATGATTCCACCTTTCGTGAAGATGCCGACGTCCACAACTGAACCCCGACGATGGTGGACATTTTAGCGTTTTTTCCTCGCCAATCGTATATTCTAACTTAGGGAAGTCGCCCGACGCGCAGCGGCGGCTACTCGGAAACGAAGATGGAGTTACCGCCCGTGCCGCACCAGAGGCTGCGGCGGTTCGCGGGATCGACGGCGAGGCACGTGGGGTTCCAATTCTGCAGCCCCGGCCCCGCAAGCACCGTCCAAGTCGCGCCGTCGTCGCGCGAGTGGATCACGCCGCCGCCCACGCTCTGATCGTGATACGGATGATCGCTCAGCCCCACGTAGAGTTCGCCCTCCACAATACGCGACGGGCCACAGAACCGATCCGCGTAGACCTGCCGCCAGGTCGCCCCGCCGTCCACGCTGAGCCAGACCCCGCCCGGACGCGCCTTGCGGATGCGGGCACGCCACGAAGACCGCGCCGTCACGAGGATGCGCCGCCCCTCCGCCGCGAGGCTCTGTACTTCGCCGATATTCAGATTCGGCGGTGTGAGGCGCCTCCAGTCACCGCCGAGGCCCCTCCGCGCGAAAACCGCGGCAGGCTCATCGTCCGTACAGTCAACCCCGGCGAAGACCGTCTCCTCCGTCAGGGCGAGCGCCCGCACGCGCGGGGCCTCGGGGAATGCCCCGACATCCGCGAGGCCCCACGTCGCCCCGCCGTCGCGGCTCGCGACCAGCCCCTTGCCGCCGGCGTAGAGAATTTCATAGTTCGGCTTCCGCCCAAGCACGGTCAGGTTCCGCGCCACGACCTCCACCCACCCGTTCGCCGCATTTGTGCAGGGCGACCACGTCGCGCCGCCGTCCACGCTCTTCGCGATGCAGCCGGTTCCGCCGCCGCCCCAGTTGCCGAACCCCGCCCACACCACGTTCGGGTCGTCCGGCGCTTCCGCGAGGGTGAAGCACGAATTTGAATATTGGTCCGGCACGCCCGCCATGCGGCGCGTCATCGAGCGCCCGCCGTCCTCCGTCACCAGAAGGCCAATGTCGTAGTAGCCAAGATAGAAGCGACCTGGATGGTGACGGGAAGGCGTGATGGTGTGGAGGCAGGTCACCTCCAAACCCGTTCCCGCGAGGCGCCCGTCCGTCCGTTCCGCCGAGTACCGCTGCTGCCACGTCTCGCCGCCATCCCCGGTCGTATAGACCATGCCGGAGGTTCCGTAGGCGAGGCGGCCGCCGTCCAGAGGCGAGAGGGCCATGCTGTACGCCGTGGGGCCCCAGAAGGTGATCCAGCCCGGGCGGCGGTTCCGCACGACGTCCCGCCAGGTGCGCCCGCCGTCCACCGTCTTGTAGACGCCCGGATACCACCAGGAGGCGCCACCCGTCCACACGACGTCCGGGTTGGCCGCGTCAACGGCGAGGCAGTCCGTCCACGTGCAGAAATGGTCGTCGCAGCCCGCCCGCCCCGCATTTTGGGCCAGGCCGCCGCTGCGGGCCACCCACGTGCGCCCGCCGTCATCCGAACGGTAGACGCCGGCGGACCACGGCGCCTCACCGCCCTTCTGGCGCAGCGAAACGTAGACGACGTCGGGCCGCGCGGCACAGCGGGCCAGGCGGCGCGTACGCAGGTGCGCAGGCAGGCCGTCGTTGGAGGGCTCCCATACGGCACCGCCGTCCGCACTTCGAAAAAGGCCCTTGTTCGTAGCGATCAGCATCCGCTCGGGCGCACCGTCGTGGATGGAGAGGTCGAAGACGTCGATGTCGGCGGCGAGCCCCCGCGCCACGCACATCCACCACGTCTCGCCGCCATCGTCCGAACGCCAGATCTCACCGCGCGCCCCCTTCCGCTGGCGCGGCTGACCGACAGCGGCGAAGATCGTCTCCGGCCGGACGGGGTGAAAGACGATCCGCGAAATCTGCACGGAGTTGGCATACGGGGCGACGGGCGGGAAGCCTGTGCGCACCGCGCGCCAGGAGAGCCCGCGGTCGGTCGTCTTGAAGATGCCGCCGAGCGTACCGACGAAGAGGACGTCTGGGTTCGCGGGATGCTCGGCGATGGTTTCGACGAACATATTCTCAAGCCCGCGGTTGCGCATCTCGTAGTGCCGCCCCGCATCCTCCGAGTAGTAGAACCCGCCCACGTCGCAGCCCACGAAGAAGCGGTCGCGCGCGTGGCGGCTCCAGAGCATGGACTGAATCCAGCCCCCGCCGCCCGGCCCCACGCTCCGCCAGACGCGGTTCTCAGTGGCGAGGCCCCTCACGCGCGCCGGCAGCGGATTCGCCACAAGATGCGGTGCCACAAGCGCCACCACCACCGCCAACAACAATTCGTTTTTCATCTTCATTCTCACCTCCGCACGACAAGAACTTCAGTATGACATACCCCTCACCCGCGTAAACTGCCTCGCGTCAGCTGTCAACCGACCGGACGCGGTCAAAGTCTCGCCGGACCGCACCTGCGTCCCATCCGCCCGAGTGAAACCATTCTCCGCCCAAATGGCGCGCGCAAACAACCCGACCAATGCCAAACACGTCCGTTTCGTCCGACAGTTCTCCTCATTTACGGGAATGATCCACCCCATACAGGACAAGCCACTACGACAAGTCTCCACCACGAAACATCGCCAAAAACTCCTACAACGAACCTTCGTTCTTTGAATTGTACCGTTTCCCCACCCAAACTTAACGATTTTCTGCCCTCAAAAAAGAAAAACTCGGAGTTCTTCCGAGTTCTGGCAATCTGGTGGCCAAGGCCGGGATCGAACCGGCGACACACGGATTTTCAGTCCGTTGCTCTACCAACTGAGCTACCTAGCCACGGTAGAGATCCATGTGAATGGTAGGAGTTGAGGGACTCGAACCCACGACCCAGTGATTAAGAGTCACTTGCTCTACCAACTGAGCTAAACTCCCAATTCACATTGTTCTCACGTCGCCTGATGGAGCGAGCTAAGGGACTCGAACCCTCGACAACCACCTTGGCAAGGTGGCACTCTACCAACTGAGTTAAGCTCGCCCAGTGGCGTGAAAACGGTGCATAGTATAGCATTCCTCCCGACGGCGCGCAAGGGGGAAATCTCGAAAAAATGCGCTTTTCTGCGAGGAGCCATTTGGATGGTTCAAATGTGCGTTTTCTTGACTAGAAACCGCATATGAACGCGAATTTGAATCGCCCTTTCAAGTCGGGAGTTTCGCTTCGCCGCGAAGGGTGTTCCGATGCAATGCCGATTCTCCCGCGTTTTCTACCGCGCGCCTATGGTGCCGTAACAGGAAGAGGCCCGCAACACTCCCGAAACCAGCCTTTTCGTCCGCGCGTGTGCCATTCTGACACACCCGTCCAAAGCAAGACGACCGAAAGAGACGCCATCCTTCCAATCTGCATAGGGCAGGGTCGGTCATCCGCATAACTCGGGATCGTCCATCGGCACGACTCGGGTCGGTCGTCCGCACGACTCGGGGTCACTTATGCGGATGAGAGGACAATCTGTTGCCCAACAAAATAAATTCTACTGCCCAGTAGATTTCATTCCACTGCCCAGCGGATTAGATTTTACTGCCCAGTAGAATTTAATCTGTTGCCGAGTAGAATATAATTTGTTGCCCCGTAGAATGGAAGCGGCTCGGCATGAGGCGGTACATTCTCCAGCCTCTCGTGGTCGGTGGAGCGGCATCAGCCCGCGTGGCCCCTCGCATATTCCGCGCGGTCCCTCTTATATTCCGTGTGGCCCCTCTTGCCTTTCGTGTGGCCCCGCCTATTCCTTATATATAGGCAATGCACGGGGGCCAGAGAGGGCAATAGCGCACCATCCCGGATTGTGGTAGAATACGGACACTATGCGGAAGATTCTGTTTTTGGTCGCCTTGACCGTCCTCCCGGTTCTCGCCGAGGAGACGCCCCTCTCCCTCTGGGCCTGCCCCAACGTCTGGCCGCAGCATAACCAGCTGCGCCAGCAGTTGATCGGCGCCATCCGCCGCGGCGACATCCCGGGGATGGAATCCATCTGCCGACAGGCCCTCACGGTCATGCCCGGGGACGCGACCTGGCACTACAACCTCGCCTGCGCGCTGGCCTACCGCGAACAGAGCGACCTCGCCCTCGAAGAGCTCGAACAGGCGATTCGGTTCGGTTTCCGCGACGCGGCCGCCATCGAAAAGGACTCGGACCTCGCCCGCATCAGCTCCCTCCCCCGCTTCAAGGAACTCGTCGAGCTGGCGCGAACCCTCGCCAATCAGCCCGTCGCGGGGCGCCCCGTCCCCACGCCCCACTACGCGACCATGGGCGGCTCCGTCGTCCTCTCCGAGACGAATCTCGTCTTCAACTTCGAGACCGGCGTCTACGACGCCCTGTTGAAACTCTCCGCGCCCAAGACGCCCCTTGCCGAACAGGCGCAGGCGTATTCCGCCTCCAAGCCGGACGCGCCCGAGCGGCCCCTCCTCGTGGGCTGGCTCGCCGACGGCACGGCGGCCGGCAACGCGGGCGACATCTACGTCAACCGCGACCGGGGGCACTCCATGCTCGCGACGGGCGACTTCCCCCAGCTCACGTCCCTCAGGTTCGCCGCGTCGTCCAGGCCGTTCAACGTGGACGTGAACCACCCTAACACCTTCATCGGCAACGCCACCGTCTTCGGCAACATCTCCCGCGGCATCACGAGCGGCCCCTTCTGGCGTTCCATGGCGCGCGCCACCTTCACGGAACCCGGCAATCTCGCCGCGCGCATGGACCTGCTCTACCACGCCAACCAGTTCTGGGTGATCCCCTGCGTCAACGACTACGGGAAGCCCGAGCTCGGCGACGTCTTCCCCGCCAACGCCCCCTTCCAGCTCGTCTCGGAAGGCGCCTCCTGGAGCGACCAGCCGTTCCTGCGCGCGGCGCTGGCAGCCTCCGCCGCCCTGCCGCCCCCGACCAAGCAGTCCATCCTCCGCCGGAAGCT
>JBJEWG010000269.1:0-3177 GCA_051884935.1 Kiritimatiellia bacterium
CTCGGCGTCTACGTGGTAGGTCCGCGTCGGGCTGAGGGGCGGCGACCACGCCCGGGCCGAGTAGTCGGGAACCTCCCTCGGCATGAAGACGACCCGCTTGTGAGCGCGGCAGAAGGTCGAGACACCCCGGGCGACCTCGAAGTCGAGGAAGGCAAAACCGTTCGTGCCGGGGTCGATCCGCCATTCAAGGGGCAGTTCCTGACCCGAGGCGAGCGACGGGAGGTCGATCCGCGCCGGCGTCACGCGCACGCCCTCCTGCGCCTTCGCCGTGATCGTACAGGCGCCCACCGCCGTGCCGATGTTGAGGAACGAGCCCGCGAGCGTCGCCGGCTCGCCCTCGGTCGGCATCAGCTCGCGCGTGCGGAAGAGGCCGAATATCCCGCGCGCGATCCGCTCGTTGCGGATGCACACGTTCGTCACGTCAACGAGGCCCGCCGTGCCCTGCGCGAGGCGCCCCCCCTTCGGCGTGGCGCGCCCCCGGCGCCTCGTCGGTTCGCCACCCCTGCCGTCCACCTCCACCACCGCCTCCAGGCCCGTCCAGCCTCCCGTGACGCGGTAGGCCCGCCCGGGCTCGACCGGCATCGCGAACGAGGCGCGCGGCTCCCAGCCCCCGTCGAGCGAGACGAACAGGTTGAACGCCCCAACCCCGTCCGCAAGCCGGTCGTAGCGCAGCCAGTATTCGCCCGGTCTCCGGAGAAGCGTCGTCTCGCCCATCGGCGCGCGGCGAAACGTCGCGTCGCAGGCGAAGCGAAACCCGGGACGGAGCGCCGGATCCACCGGCAGCGGGCACGCCGGTCCCTCGATTGCGAGATTCCGCACCACGCCGAACATCGGCCCCACGTGCCGCACGCCCGGCGACGGACGCATCCCCCCTGCCGGCGCCACGCGCGGACGGGCAACCCTTCGGCCGTCAACGGAAATCCAGATGTTCGACCCGTCCCACCCTGCGGCGACGTCATGCCACGCCCCCGCCTGCGGGCTCACCGGCACGGAGACACGCGGCTCGGGCGAGCCATCGACGTTCACGAAGAAGCTGAACTTCACACCCTCCTTCGGACCGTCCACGCGCAGGATGTAGCACCCCACGTCGTCCGCACCTCCCTTGCTGACGATGGTCATCTCACCCTTCTCGGCCGGCGCCACGTCGAAGCGCACCCGGCAGGAGATCGCCAGTCCCGGCCGCAGGTCCTCCCACGGGTCGTCCACAAACGCCCGCACGCGGCTCTGTTCCGTCAAATGGATCTCGGCGGCGAAGCCCCCCAGGCAGAGCCCCACGCAGCCGGCGGCAATCAGTAGTGTTCGTTTCATGCCGCCCAGTATACCACATCCGCGCCCCCGGGCGCGGACGGACTATCTCAGCAGGAACAGCGTGCCGTCGTGGACGGAGAGCTCCAGCCGCATGTAATCGATGTAGTAGTAGTAGCCCTTCCTGTAGACACCGCTATTGAGCAGCTCCAGGCGGTTCACCCCGTCCGTGAAGTACGCGCTCGGGATGGCGAGCGAGTGGAAGCCCCTGTCGGCAGGCGCCGAGTAGCCGAGGTCGTGCCCGTTCAGCGACCAGCGCGGGAGGTGCCTTTTGTCGTCGGAGAGTTCCTTCCAGCTCACGGTCCACGAGTAGTTCTGCCCCCGGAACTCGCGCGGCGTGGTGAACGTGTAGACCGTGTTCGAGTAGGACTCCGCCTTGCCGTCCGCGTCCGGAATCAGGCCGAAGAGCACGCGGCGGTAGGAGTAGGTGTTGCCGTCGAGCACCTCGTGCTCCTTCAGTCCCTGCCCCTCGTGGGCGAACTCCTTCATCGAGTCGTCCTTGTGCCCAACCTGCCAGGAGCCGCCGAGCGCCACCGCGTCGAGCTTCACGGGGGCCGTCCCCGCATCGACGCGGGCGACCTCCAGCGTATTCTCGCCCTCCACGAGCAGACCCGACTTCAGCAGCCAGCGGGCGGTGCGCCCGGGCTGAACGGTCTGCACGCCCGCGTTCACGCCGTTCACCGTCAGACGAATCGCCCCGCTGGCGGAGTCGGCGGCGCCGTACCAGCGGAACACCTGCTGCATCTCGTGCTCGCCCTTCCGGTCCGCGCGGAACGTGATCGTGGCGGCGTCGCCGGCGGCGAAGGCCCCCGGCAGCGTCCACTCGCGGGCGTCCTGGTCGGCGGACGCGCCGCCGCGGAACTCGCCGGCCGTGCCGTCCCGCACACCCACGCTCATCAGGTCCCCGCGCGGGAACGCGAGCACGCGCTTCATCTCCTCGAACTCCATCGCCCGGTTCCACGTGGCGAGCTGGTGGATCGACCCGCGGAAGCACTTGGTGACGTTGCCGTCAACTCGTCCATCATCCTTGTAGACGACTTCCCCGGAGGACGTCGCCTCCGAGCCCAGGATCATCGTGGCATCCGGCGTGTAGTTGAGGCCCTCCGTCAGCGACACCTCGCCCGTGTAGACGTTCACGCCGCCGTTGTCAGACGCGGCATCCGCGTTGAACGGCGGCACGTCCTTATCCCACGGGGCGCGGGCGAGCACGTAGCGCACCTTCTTCGCGTCGCCGTCCAGCGAGATGATCAGGTCGTGCCACTTGTTGCCATGGACCTTTCCGACCACGTTATTCCCGAAGAGGGCCGGCACGTGGTTGTTCTTAAAGAAGCTCGGCGTGTAGGTGCGGTACGACACGTAGTTCGTCACGCTGCCGACGACAACACGATTGGTTACGTAGTCCCCTCGGCTCAGCCCGAGATTGAACCCTCTCTGCGTGCCGTTGTACCCCCAGTTGAAGATCCAGCAGTAGTCGGTACGGAACTGATTGTTGTCCGGACGGAAGCGGATGGCGATCGTGTAGCTCTGGTCCGCCACGCCGGGGGGCACCCCGGAGGCCGTCGTGAAGTTGTTCAGCGTGATGGTGTTGATCTTCCCGTAGCCGCTCTGAAGCGCCTCGTTGGTGATCGTCACCGTCTGGGGGAAGTAGAGCGCCTTCGCGAGGTGCTTGCCGCCGCGATAGGGCGTGGCCACCCATTCGTTCGTGACGACGAGGTCGTGGTTCACCGAGACGGATGACCACGGCGCCGCCGTGGCGAGCGTGCTGCGCAGCTCGCCGCCCTGCAGCAGACCGTCCGCATCGTCGTCCACGAACTCCTTGATCCACACCTTCGCGTCGGCGTAGGGGTCCTCCGGGTTCAGCGGCACCGCCGC
>JBJEWG010000269.1:3277-6813 GCA_051884935.1 Kiritimatiellia bacterium
TGATCCACACCTTCGCGTCGGCGTAGGGGTCCTCCGGGTTCAGCGGCACCGCCGCACCCTGAAGGCCCAACACACACGCCGCCACGGCCATCGACACGATTTGCACATTCTTCTTCATTCGCACCAACCTCCTAATGTCCATCGACTACCGATAGTTTAACAAAACCCGCACAATGGCGCAATCACCGGTGATCTTGATTGCCGGCAGACCATCGCCTCGCTGCGCGCGTTGTAGCCCCGCGTCAGCGGCCGGCGCCGCGGGCGATTGCGCGGGCGACGAGGATGAGCGACGTCGGCACCGCGACGGCGAGCACGAAGGCGAGCGCGCCAATCGTGCCTTCGCCAATCACCGTCCACGGCACCTCGAAGTAGTGCGGCAAGCCCGGCCAGATGCCGCCCGTCCTAATCGCGCACGCCCACCCCGCCAGCGCGCCGACGGGCAGCCCCGCCGCAATCCCGCAGAGCGCAGTCCTCACCGCCTCCCGCGCGAGACGCGCGGCGAGCTGCCCCCGCGTGGCCCCCACCGCGCGCAGCACCGCGAACGCGCGCTTCGCCGCGTCGGCCTCCGCCACGAGCATCGCGATGAACCCCAACGCCAGGATCGCGAGGAATACGAACGGCACCCGGGCCGCCTGGCCGATGACGTCGGACCCGTGCGCCAGCGTGCCGTCGGCGATTTCGTCGCGCGCGTGGAGGCGAACCGTGGAGGCGGCGGGCGCGGAGAGGTCGCCGGAGGCGTGGCCGAGGGCGGACGCGATGGACCGCTCGACCGCGCGGCCCGCCGCGAACACGCCCTTCTCCTTCAGGAACTCCGGCCTGTACTCGACCCACAGATGCGTCATCTTCGTCACCGCCGCCGGACGCGCGTCCAGCGACTCGATCGTGTCGAACGAGACGAAGGCCGGCCCATCCGTCATCACCGGCGCGCCGTTCAGCCCGCGCACGAGCCCGCGGCTCGTCACCATGTGCCAGTTGAGGTCGACCACCGCGGCGATCGGCAGCTCCGCCACGGTCTTCGGCCCGCGCCCCGGCAGCGCCACGCGCAGCCTGTCGCCCTTGTGCAGATTGCGCGCCCGGCTCGTCATCTCCGTGATCACGCAGGCGTCCGAACTGCGGATCGCCGCGTCGGCCTCCTCCCACGTCCCTTCGAGGAACCTGAACCTCGGCAGCCACTCCGCCGCCAGAAAGAGCACGTTGCGGCAGGCCCTGCGCCCCGGCCGCCCGCGCGCCGCCACACCGTCCGGCGGCGGCCCCGCGCGCAGCTCCTCCGCAGGGTCGAAATCAAGTTGCAATGGATAGAGCTCGGAAATGCGGGCCACGCCGGGGATCGCGCGCAGCTTCTCGACGTCGAACGAACTCACCCCCTCCGGCAGAATCGAGACGATCGCGTCCGGCCACTCGCCGCTCGGCACGAACGCCCGCATGAGGGAGGCCCCCCACACCTCCACGGCCACGAACGCGGCATACCCGCAGGCGAACGTCACCGCCATGCCCCGCCGCCGACGCGGCACGCGCGCCGCACGCACGTCGAGCGGGCGAACCGAAAGCGCGGGGCGCAGGGCGAAGAGCACCGCCGCGCCCGCCACCACCTGCGCCAGCAGGGCGGCGCCCGCCACCGCCCGCCACGCGACCGTCGGCCCCTCGGGGAAGGCCACGCCGTCCGCCGCCACATACGCCACAAGCGCCCCCACGCCGGCGAGGCACCCCACGCCGGCGCCGACGAGCGTCGCCGCGAACGCCTCCGTCGTCACCAGGGCCAGCACGCCGCCGCGTGTGAGGCCGAGCGTCCGCAGCGTCGCCAGCGCGCGCCGGTTCGCCTCCACCGAGAGCAGCAGCGAGTTCACCAGCAGGCACAGCGCCGTGAGCACCGCCGCCACGAGCAGCAGCGGCCGCGCGTAGTCCATCCGCCGCTGTTCGTCGCCCCGGAACGCCGCCACCACCGCCTCGCTCTCCGCCGTGAGGAACTCCCCCCGCGTCGGACGCTCCCTCCAGAGGGCGAGCCCCCCGTGCGGCTCGCCCGCGAGCGCGGCGAAGGCCGCCGCGTTCGCGAAGACGCCCGGCCACCCGCGCGGCAGCTTCGTCGCCGCGAGGTAGCCCACCACCTTCGCCGTCATCGTCCCCTGCCGCCCCACGAACCGGATCTCCGCGCCCAGCGGCGGCGGCTCGCCCCGCCCGAACCGCTGCAACGTGTTCCGCGTGCACACGACCTCGGGCACGGCCGCGCCCAGCTCGACCCAGCGCCCGGCTTCGAGGCGCGTGCTTCCGTAGGGGTTCGCCTGCGGCGCGGCGGCGATCACCGCCCGCATCGGCGGGCCCTGCAACACGCGCCCGCCCGGACGGTAGTCGATCGTGCAGTTCACCACGTCCAGCCGCAGATCGGCGCCCCGCCCCCCCTGAAGGCTCCAGGCCGCCCACGGCGCCGTCGCCCGCCGCGCCAGCGCCGGCGCCTGCGCGCCGTTCGTCGCCGTGAGCGAGAACATGAACGCCACGGCCCCGCAGGCGACGGCCACGCCGAGCGCCGCGCAGGCGAACCGCGCCTTGCCGCGCGCCAGCCCACTCAAGACGAGCCGCAGGATCATTGATACGTCTCCAGATAGCGGCGGGAGATCCGTTCGGGGTCGTGGCCCGTCTCGCACGAGGCCGCAATGCGCCCCTCCTTGAGGAAATGGACGCGCGTGGCGGCGGCGGCCACCACGGGGTCGTGCGTCACGAGCAGAATCGCGCTCCGCTCCGCCGCGTTGAGCGACTGAAGCAGCTCGCAGATGCCCCGCGCGGCGGCGACGTCGAGATTGCCCGTCGGCTCGTCGGCCAGAATCACGTCCGGCTCCGCGAAGAGCGCGCGCGCAATCGCCACGCGCTGCCGCTCGCCGCCGGAGAGCTCGGCGGGACGGCGCGCGGCGCGGTCGGCAAGCCCCAGCCGCTCCAGCAGGGCCGCGAGGCGCGCCTTGTCCGGCCGCCCGCGGTCCAGCGTCACGGGCAGCGTCACGTTCTCCGCGACCGTGAGCGTCTCCAGCAGGTTGAAGCTCTGGAAGACCACGCCCACATGGCGGCGGCGGAAGCGCGCGGCGGCGCCGTCGGACATCGCCGTCACCTCCGCCCCGCCGATGGAGATCGTTCCGGCGTTCGCCGTCAGCAGCCCCGCCGCCAGATGGAGGAAGGTCGATTTCCCGCTGCCGCTGGGGCCCATCAGCGCCTCGAAGGCGCCCGGCGCGAGCGTCAGCGCGAAATCCCTCAACACGTCCACCCGCGCCGCGCCCTTGCCATAGGCGTGGCGGACACCCGTTGCCTTCAATGCTTCCATGTGGTTCACCTTCCTTGCGATTCGCCGTCGCCGGCTACACGGAATGCAACGCGCGAACCGACCGCGCGGTTCACGCCACCTCTAGCCTTCGAGGTCGAGCTGCAGCCGGCGCCGCAGCGTCTCGGGGTTCCGCGTGAGCGCCATGGCCGTGGACTCCGTGATCCGCCCCGCGATCATCAGGCGCGCAAGCGACTCGTCCAGCGGCACCATCCCCTGCTTCATGCCCGTCTCCATG
>JBJEWG010000270.1:0-6760 GCA_051884935.1 Kiritimatiellia bacterium
CTCCACCGTCGATTCGGCCAGCGCCTTCATCGTGCGCTGGATGTGGCGCACGGTGGGGTTCTGCGGGGCCGCGTCGGGGTTCACCGCGGGCAGACGCCTCAGCTCGTAGCGGTGGACCTTCGGCACGCGCAGTTTCAGCAGCTCGCTCCAGCGCGCGTCCTGGTCCTTCTCCAGCTCGGCCTTCTTCCCGTATGTGCGGATGTAGTCCGGCAGGCGGCGCTCGAAGTAGCCGTTCTTGTCCGCGAGGCCGTCGTAGTGCGCCTGCACGGCGGCGAAGTCGTCCGGGTTCACCTTCCTGAGCCGCAGATACCAGCGGGAGGCGGCGAACATCCGCAGCTCGTTGCGCTCGATGGCGCAGCGTTCGGCGTTCTTCCGCTCGACTTCGGCGGCCTGTTTGAACTGCGGCGTGCGGGGGTTGCGGGCGAGGTTGATCCCGAAGCCCAGCTCGCCCGCCGTCCACGCGCCCACCTCCTCGCCGTCGATGAAGAGCGCGTAGCGCGCGCCCGGCGCGAGGTCCCTCACGGCGAGGGTCTCGCGGTTGAGGTCTTCGAGGATGCGCGCCAGCGGCAGCGCCGCCTCGGCGTCCTTCTGGATGGGCCAGGGCAGGGCGCGCTCCAGCACCGTGAAGGCGCAGCCGTCGGCGGTCTTCGCGAAGTCGCTCACCGTGGCGTTGAGGCTCCGGGCGACGGCACCGTCCCGGGCGGAGATCGCCACGTCCGAGACGGGGTTCGTCGCGCCCTGCGCCTTGAGGAACTCGTAGGTCATGAAGAGGTGGCCGGGCGCCATCGGGTGGACGCGGTCCGGCCGCACGAACGAGAACTCGGGATTGCGCCGCTGCTCCGCCACGACGAGGTTCTGATAGGAGGTGTTCCAGTCAACGACCTCGCTGCCCGTCTCGGCGGCGGTCTGCCTACCGAAGTCGGCGAAGCGCTTCAGCGCCGCGACCGCGCCCTTCAGCGCGGGCGTGGGATTGGGCCCCTTCTGCACCGCCGTCTCGTCATACGGCGTGGGGGTGAGGAACATCAGGCGCGCCTGGGGCGCGTCCGCGCGAAGTCGCTGGACGAGCCGCGTCATGTTCGTGGCGTAGTTGTCGAAGCACGCCTTCTCCCGCGCGGGGATGCCCGCCCGGTAGGCCGCGTCCGCCATCCGCTTGGGGTCGTACATGCCGCGCCCCGAGTCGTTCATGCCGAACATCAGCGTGACGACGGTGGGGTTCCACCGCTGCACGTCTTCCTCGAAGCGCGTCATCGCCGCGCCGGCGTTGTCGCCCCCAACGCCCGCGTTGTAGAACCGCACCGCGCGGTCGGGGTAGCGCGTGAGGTAGTAGTCCGCGACCATCTTCGGGTAGAGCCCGCCGTGGGTGATTGAGTCGCCCCAGAACACCACGCGGTCGCCGTCCGTGAACGGCGCGGCCACTCCCGCTCCGGCAAGGCACAGCCCCGCCGCCAGCAATGCGATTCGCCTGCTTCTCATGTCATTGTCCTTTCCGTGTTTCGAAGATGATCGGCAGCACCTCAAGGTCCGCCGGGCAGAAATCCAGCTTCATCGCCTCGTCCGCCGTGAACCAGCCGATCTCGGCGTGTTCCAGCGCCGTCGGCTCGGCCCCCGCCGCCGGCTCGCAGTCGAAGAACGTCAGATGCACCGTCTTCTCCGGATAGGCGTGCGTCACCGACGCGCGGGCGCGCAGGTTGACGACCGGGAGCGCGATCTCCTCCAGGCACTCGCGCACGAGCGCTTCTTCGGGGCTCTCCCCCGCCTCGATCTTCCCGCCAATGAACTCCCAGCAGCCCGCCTGCGACTTGCCCGCCGGCCGCCGCCCCAGCAGGTAGCGTTCACCCCGGCGGATGATGCCGCCGACGACTTCGATCACGCGCGCATCCATCTCTTCCTCGTCTCCTCCAGCCGTGCCAGGATCGGCGCGAGAAACGCCGCGTCGTCCTCCGTCCTCATCCCGAGCGGGATGTCCGGCTTGTTCGCGCCGTGGAAGTCGCTCCCCGCCGTCACGGCGAGCCCCAACTCGCGCGCGATGCGCAGATGCTCCACCGTCTCGCCCGGCAGGTTCGCCCGGTACACCGCCTCCACGCCATCGAGCCCCAAATCCATCAGCCGCAGCAGCCCCGCGCGGAGCTTCGCGAGGTCCTGCGTCCAATACCGGGGATGCGCCATCACGGCGACGCCGCCGGCGGCGTGGACCACGTCGATCGCCTCGGCCTGCGGCGGGTGGATGCGCGGCACGAACGCCGGCCGCCCATCCCCGAGAAGGCGCGCGAAGGCGTCCTTCACGCTCGTCGCCCAGCCGTGGTCCATCAGCACGCGCGCGATGTGGGGCCGCGCCACGATCTTGCCGTTCGCGTACTTCAGCAGCTCCTCCGCCCGAATCGGCATCCCGAGTTCCGCGAGCCGCCGGACGATTCGCCTATTGCGCTCGTTCCGGAATGCGCGGATCTGGTCGAGGAACGCATTCAGGCGCGGGGATTCGGGATCGACCCCCAGCCCGAGCAGGTGGAACTTCTCGTAGCCCTCCCCCGGCTCGATGGAGAGCTCCACGCCCGTCAGGCGCAGGCCGGCGTGACCGCGCCCCGCCGCAAGGAACCGCGCGCAGCCGTCGCAGTTGTCGTGATCCGTCAACGCGAAGACCGTGAAGCCCCGTCCCTTCTCGGCGAGCTCCTCCGGCGTGAACGTGCCATCCGAACACGTGCTGTGGCAATGCAGGTCGATCATGCGTCCAATACCTTCTCGTCTTCCTCTGCGGCGCGCCTCTGCCGGTAGTGCGGGCTGTCCCCGCGCACGCCATACGCGATCGTCTCGCCGATCTCGGCCAGGCGCCGCTCCAGCGCGTCCCGGCTCGTCTCCGCGTTCTCGTTCAGCGCGGGCTTTCCCTCGTAGAGCTGATAGCTGCGGCGGTAGCGCGTCTCGGTGACGTTCGGCATCACCACGTTCGCGCCCGCCCGGATGCCGCGCTCGCGCCCGTCCTCCGCCAGCGCCTGAAGGGCCGTGGAGGCGGCGATGTTGACGTCGTGCAGATACAGCCGCGTCGCCGCGATCATCTTCAGCCCCAGCAGCAGACGGCTCTGCGGGTCACCGCGTTCCGCCCGCGCGCCCAGGGGCGTATCGGGATGCGGGATGTAGGGCCCCATGCCGATCATGTCGGCGTCGATCTCGTCGTAGAAGAGGATGTCGCGCGCGAGGTCGTCGAGCGTCTGCCCCGGCAGCCCGCACATCACGCCCGTGCCCACCTGATACCCGCAGCGGCGCAGCGCGCGCAGACACTCCACGCGGCGGGCCCAGTCGTGCCCCGCGGGATGGAGCGTGCGGTAGAGGTCCGGGTTCGAGGTCTCAATGCGCAGCAGGTAGCGCGCGGCCCCCGCCGACCGCCACCGCCGGAACACCTCCTCCGTCTGTTCGCCGAGCGAGAGCGTCACCCCCATATCGAGCGGCGCGATGCGGCGCAGCGCCTCCTCGAAGAAGGCCGTGTTCGCCTCGTTCTCAATCTCGCCGGACTGCAGGACGAGCGAGGCGTAGTTGAACGCCTTCGCCTCCTCCGCGAGCCGCACCACGTCATCCACGGTGAGATGATACCGCCGCACGGCGGCGTTCGACTTCCGGATGCCGCAGTAGAGGCAGTCCTTCGCGCAGATGTTCCCCACTTCGACGAGGCCCCGAATCGAGACCCGCTTCCCGCAGGTCCGCGTCTTCACCGCGTAGGCGGCGTCGAAGAGCGCCGCAAGCTCCTCCTCGCGCTCGACCGCGAGCAGCCGCACGAGCTCCCCCTGCGTCAGGGCGCGGGCCCGCCCCTGCGCCTTCTCCAGAATCCGTGCGAGGCCCAAGTCGTCACACCTGTTCATGCGGGAGCTCCAGTGTGAAGACGCATCCGCCGCCCGGGCGGGCCGCAACCATGATGTCTCCGTTCATGTCCCGCGCCAGGGCGCGTGAAATCGAAAGCCCCAGCCCCAGACCACCCGTCTTGGCGGTCAGCGCGTCGTCGGCGCGGTAGAACCGATCGAAGACGCGCGCCATCTGTTCGGCCGCGAGCCCCGGCCCACGGTCCGCCACCGCCACGCGCACACACTTATCATCTCCCGTGACCGTGACTTCCACCGGCCCGCCCGCCGCCGCGTACTTCGCCGCATTCCCCAGCAGATTGACGAGGATCTGCTTGACGGCGTCCGGGTCCGCCCACGCCATGCACCCCTCCCCCGCCCGCACCTCGATGCCGTGTTCCCTGAAGTCCGCGCGCACGAGATCGACCGCGTCCGCCGTCAGCTTGGAGAGGTCGATTTCGGCGGCGACGTAACGGCGGCGCCCCTGCTCCAGCCGCGAGAAGTTCAGCAGGTTCTCCACCAGGCGCGTCATCCGGGCGTTCTCCCCCGCGATGATCTCATAGGCGCGCGTGCGGCGCTCCTCCGTCTTCACGCGCCCCTCCAGCAGCAGGTCGATCCAGATGCCGATTCCGGCGAGGGGCGTCTTGAGCTCGTGCGAACAGTTCGAGAGGAACGTCGTCTTCGTCATGTCGTCCCGCCGGGCCTTCGCGGCGGCACGTACCATCAGCCATGCCCCGGCCGTCAGCACGCAGGCCAGCAGCACCACGAGGATTCCCCCGACCAGCCAGACGTCCACCCGCGACGCCTTCGCCTCAAGTGGGAATCCCTCGAACACGACGCCGTAGGCTACGTTCTCGACGCGGCCCCACAACACCCCCACGCCGGCGAACGTCATGAACCCGCGCCGCGCGCGCTTCTTCCCAATGGCCGTCCACTCGTTCCAGCGAGCAAGTTCACCCAGCGCGGTCCGCAGTTCGGCCCCGATCCCCTCCGTCGCCCACACCAGCCCCGCCTTCGGACTCCACGCGAACGCACCCACGGGGGACCTCACGCCCTCCCCGCCGCGCCACGCGCGCAGGGCCGCGCGCACAACTTCCCCTGTCTTCCCGTTCTCGTTCACCACGTCCTGAAGCGAGGCCGCGAGGTTCTCGATCCGAGCCACGCGCATCTCGTGCTCCCGCGTCGCGGCCGCCACCGACTGTCGGTGCAGGAACACGAGACCCAGCCCCGTCAGAATCACCGCCGGCAGACAGATCAGCAGGAAGTAGAGCTTGAGATCACGAGTCATCGGTCATCGCGCCAACGCGCCCAGACGCACCCCCGCGCCCTCACCAGCCCGTGCGGTAGGTGCGGCGCAGCAGCTTCGTCGCGGACGGGTTGTCCATGAAGGCGAGCGACGCGGCGTCCCAACGCAGCGTCTCGCCCGGGCACCGAATCGCGACCGTGCCGAGGATGATCGTCTCGGCCATCGGACCCGTCTTCTGGAACGGCGAGGCGTTCTCCGAAACGCCCAGGCAGGCGTCCGCAAAGTCGTGATAGTGGTTCTTCGGCGGCATCTTCGGGCGCGGCACCTGCGCGAACTTCGCCCTGGGCAGCAGGTGGGGCACCTTCTGGTGCAGGATGAGCAGCGCGCCCTCCGTGCCGATCACGAGCGCCGCCTCTTCGGGGAACTTCTCAAAGCCCGCCTCGTGCGCCAGTGCCTGACCGTCTTCGGGCGGATAGAACTCCCCGTCGAACCACTCCATCGTGAACGGCTTCCCGTCCGACGCCGGTACGCCCGCGAACTCCCACGTTATATGGTTGGACTGCGGCCAGACGTCGGCGCGGCGGGCCGCATCGCGCGCCCAGCTCTCCTGCACCTGCGCGCGAATCGTCTTCGGCGCGGCGCCTCCCAGCTTCATTCCCTTCCAGACGGCGTCGAAGATGTGGCAGCCAATGTCGCCGCTCCACCCCGTGCCGAAATCAAGCCAGCTCCGCCACTTCATCGGATGGTAGATTCCCCTCGCGAACGGGCGCGCCGGCGCCGTGCCCAGCCAGAGGTCCCACGCAAGGTTGGCTGGGGCCGGCTCGCCCTGCGCGGGGCGCGGCCCCTTCAGGCGGTAGAACTCGGCTCCCGTCCGATTCGACGTGAGATACACCTTCTGCACCGCGCCGATCATTCCGGCCTGCAGGAAGCCCACCGCCATCCGGTCGCCGCCCCCCGCCGCGAACTGCGTACCGAGCTGCGTGACCACATTGCAGCGCGCCGCCTCCAGCGCCACGTCGCGGCACTCCCCCACGTCGTGGCACAGCGGCTTCTGACAATAGACGTTCTTCCCCCTGCGCATCGCGGCCAGCGCGATGATCGCGTGCGAATGGTCGGGCACCGCGATGTTGATGGAGTCAATCGTCCCCTCCTTGTCGAGGAGTTCCCGCCAGTCGCGGTAGCGGCGCGCCTTCGGCACCAGCTCTCCGGCCTTCGCCAGATGGTTCGCGTCCACGTCACAGATCGCGACGATCTCCACGCGCGGATGCGCGATGAAGTTCTTCAGGTCGTTGAAACCCATTCCGCCCACGCCCACGCAGGCGTGGCGCAACTTATCGTCCGGGCCGAACGCGGTGCGCCGCGAGGGAACGGTTGAGCCCCCCGCGCAGGCGACCCCTGCGAACGCACCGGCCCCCGCGAGAAATGTCCGACGATTGAACTCCATATCCCTGTCCTCCTGTTTGCGTTTCGATAGCCACTGTGCAGCGTCTTCCCCCGTCCCGATCAAACCGTCAGCGGGCGATCTTGACGTCGGCGATCGTGCGCCGCTCGGACGAGAACGAGATGCCGATCCTCGTCACCTGCTTGCCCGCGAAGTCGTACTTCGCCGCGTAGTCCTTCGCGTCGATCTGCGCGAGCGCCTCCTCGGCCGGGCGGTCGAGCTTGAACTCGATGAGGAATATCCCCGCCGGCG
>JBJEWG010000271.1:0-6688 GCA_051884935.1 Kiritimatiellia bacterium
GCGGCCGCACCGCGAGCGCCCGCGCAAACGACGCCCGCTGGCACTGCCCCCCCGAAAGCTCGCGCGGATACTGGTCCAGCACCGCCCGCGACAATCCCACGACGTCCAGCAGCGCCTCGGGCGAATCCGCCCCGGGGCCCTCGTGGGACGCGAAGCCCAGCGCCTCCACGAGCGCCTGCCGGATCGTCATGCGCGGGTTGAGCGACCCCACCGCGTCCTGGAACACCATCTGCACGTTCCGGCGGTAGACGCGCCGCGCGGACGCGGAGAAGCACTCGATGTTCTCCCCGCGAAAGAGGATCTCGCCCCCCGCGCTCGGCTGCAGCAGCATCAGCGCCTTCGCGATGGTCGATTTCCCGCTGCCGCTCTCCCCCACGATTCCGAGCGTCTCCCCCTCGGCGAGGGTGAAGCTCACGCCCTTCACCGCCTCGAACGGCGCCCCGCCCGGGCGTCGATAGGCCACGCGCAGGTCTCTGACCTCGAACAGCGCGTTCATCGCCCCGAATCCGGCGACTCCAGCCCCTCCAACACCTTCTTCCAGCCCTCGGCGCCGCCGAAGCCGCAGAGCGCGAGCATCCACATCTTCCCCTGCGGGGCGTAGACCGCGCCGGGCTGCATCACCAGGTCGTCCTGCGGGATGAACATCGCGTCGGGGTGGCTGCTCTTCCCGTTGTTCATCAGATGGTAGATGAACATCCCCACCGTCGGCGCGAAGCTGACGCCGCCGTAGTAGGCGCCGTCCTTTGCGGAGATCCACGCATCGCGCGCGGGCGCCTTCCAGAGGTTCGGCACGCTCTTCATCTGGGCGTCGGCCTTGTCCGCCGCGAACGGCGCGTACTGACGGAAGTAGAACGCATTGATCTCGATCGGCTCGCAGCCGACGTTCCGCGCCGAGACGAAATCGCAGAGGAACCACGGCTTGTCCGCGAAGACGGTGATCGCGTGCGTCTCGGCCATGCCGCGATCCTTTCTGGACCACCCCTCGCACGTCACGTAGAGGACGCCCCGGCCCGCCTCCTCGCGCCACTCGGCCGAGACGACACGTCCCGCGTTGTGCCAGCCCAGCGCACCCGCCACGCGGTCGTTCCACATGCCCGTGTACTGCCCGAGGAGCGTCCCGTTCAGCTTGACCGTCTCGAACATCAGCGGCCCGCCCACGCGCCCCGCGAGCTCAAGCCCCGCCGCGTTGCGGATGACGTAGCTGTCGCCCGTGCGCGTGTAGACGACCTGCCCGCGCGCGAAGGACGAGGCCGGGAAGCGGGCGGCGAACTCCCCGCTCGTCACGCCGTCGGCGGACTTCGCCGCGGGGCGTTCCGGCGGCGTGCCCGCCGCGCGCACGGCGCCCAAATTGCGGTGCAGCTTCGCGAACATCGCCGTGATCTCGGGATAGGCCTCGCCCTGCTCGTTGATGAGGCCGTAGTTGGAGTCCTCGGGGAAGGCGTCGCTGATGCCCGCCGCCGGCTCGTCCACCCACATGAAGTAGTCGTAGCCCACGAGGAACGGCAGCGAGAGCATCGTCTTCGCGAAGAGCTCCGTCGCCTGCGTGCGGAGCGCCTGCGTCTGGAAGCGCTGGCCCGCGCCGCCCGTGCACGGCAGCCCCGAGTCGAGCGCGGGGAAGCTCCATTCGGTGATGAGCATCGGCCGCTTCACGTAGTCGTACTGTTCGGTCAACGCCTCGGTGATCCGCTTGGCCTTGCCGCCGCGATCCGTCATCACCACGTTGCGGTCGAGGTCCGCCCACGGGTAGCAGTTGAACGTCACCACGTCGCAGTACTTGCCGGAGACCTCCCACACCGCGGGGTGTGCGCCGCCGAGCCCCGCGAAGCGCGCGCCCATCACGAGGTGGTTCGGGTCGTGGCGGCGGATCGCCTCGCTTGAGACGCGGAAGTAGATGTCCGCGGCCAGCCTGAGGAAGTCGAGCTTCACCGCGTCGGACGGCGCGCCCGTCACGCCGCGGGACGCGAGGAACTTCCGCTGCGCGACCTTCGCGCTGTGCGTCTCGGGGAGCTTCGCCACCGCGTCGTAGAGCCCCGTATCCGGCGCGGCGCGCCCCCACCACGAGAGCTCGTTGTCGATGAAGTAGCCGAAGAGCCACGGGTCGTCCTTGTTGGGCGCGCACTGCCGCCGCGCCCTGTAGTCCGCCCACGCCGCGAAGTCGGGGTGGAACACGTTCGGGAACGCCGAGCAGGGGCGGTGTTCGTTCGGGCAGATGTAGAGGTCGGCGTCGGAGCCCTCCCGGCAGAGCTCGTCGCCGATCGAGAGGAAGATCGTGTGGATGAGGCCGCGATGCTTGAGATTGCGGTCGCATCCCGCGCCCAGCAGGTTGAAGCCCCACGCCTTGAGGCGCCGCAGCGTGTCCTCCTCCCAGTCGCCCTTGTTCGGGAACCTGGCCTTGTTCACCTCGTGGTGGATGCTCCGCTTCGTGCGCTGGCTGTAGTGGCCCCAGTAGGTGACGTGATCGACGCCGAGCAGCACCGTGCCGCGCCCGAGCGGGTCGATCACCCACCAGCGCCCGTCCTTCTGCACCACGCGGAAGAAGCCCGTCGCCGCGTCCGTCACGCCCGGCACGAAGCTCTCGCTCGCGTAGGCGGGGACGGCGGTCTGCGACGCGGGGAGCGGGCGCGCCTCGGACCAGTCGGCGTCCGGCGCCGCGAAGAGCCCGCGGAAGCCCCCGTTCGCGTGGAGCGCGGGGCGGCCGCACGTGACGGCCGCCACCGACCCGTCCGCCGCCGGCTTCGGGTACGCATAGGCCGCCTCCCAGATGGTCTCGCCCCGCGCGTCCCTCACGCGCCCGGCGATGCCCGCCGTCGTGCTCTCGATGGCGATCTCGTAGGTCTCGCCGTAGTTCCACGTCCGCGTCTGGCGCAGCCGCGTGCAGACCAGCCGATCCGCGAACTGGGCGAGCCAGTGCCCGTCGCGCATCTCGCAGAGCTCGAAGGTCCGCTTCCCGCCGGCCTGGTCCGGCGGCGCCTGCACGAGCGCGGCGTGCCAGTAGTTGCGGTCGTCGTCCGCGAACGCGACGCCGATGACGGACCAGCCGTTCGTTCCCGTCCGTTCCGGCGTCACGCGCGCGGAAAGGCGCATGTTCGCGCTGCGCGGCGCGTCGTACACCGCAAGGCCGGATCGCCCGTTCACGCGGATCGTCCGCGCCGCGGCATCGGCCCGGCAGGTCAGCGGATTCAGGTTCCAGTTCCCCGTGGAGCAGGGGAGCGGGGCGGCGAAGGTCGCGAGTCCCGCGACGGCACAGCAGAGGAGAATATGGTGCTTCATGCCGCAGAGTATAGCAAAACCTCCGGGAACGCGCTCGTCCCCCGGAACTGCGGCGGAATGCGTCAAAACGAGAGACCCCGCCCCTGCAGGCGGAGTCTCCTTCACGCAACGGCGCGGACCGCGCCAGTGAGGCGACGATCAGTCCTCGTAGTCGATCTGCTCGCGGAAGTACGCGATCGGCAGACCGCACACGGGGCAGAACTTCGGCGCATTCGGCCCCACGCTCACGTAGCCGCACGCGATGCACTCCCACTTCTGGTCGTCGTCGTCGTCCGCGAACATTTCGTTCTTCGCCAGACGCTTCACGAACGCCTGATAGCGCTTCTCGTGGTTGATCTCGGCCTTCGCGATCATGCGGAAGAGCGTGGCGATTTCCGTGAAGCCCTCGGATTCGGCGATCTTCGCGAACTCCGGGTACATCGTCTCGTGTTCGAACTTCTCGCCGGCAGCGGCCGCCTTCAGGTTGTCGATCGTCTTGCCGATTGCACCGGCGGGGTAGGCCGCGTCGTCCAGCGTCAGCCCATTGCCCGTCTCCAGGCACGCGAAGAGGCGCGTCGCATGGGCCTTCTCCTGCTCCGCCGTCTCGATGAAGATGTCGCGGATCTGGATGAAGCCCTCCTGCTCCGCGATCTGCGCGAAGATCGTATAGCGCATACGCGCCTGCGATTCGCCCGCGAACGCCTTCAGGAGGCATTTCTCCGTCTTCGTGCCGCTCACGGACTTCCCGCTTTTGTTGATCTTGCCGGTGTCCGCCGTGGTGGCCGTGGTCGGGATATCCGCCGCCGCGCCGCGCGAGGCGATTCCAACGGTGGCAAGTGCGCCAAACTTCAACAATGAACGACGATTCAGCATCTCTTTATCCTTTCTTTTTCAACGTGAAACCTGTTCAGCCGAGGTCCTTGGCGCGCGATGCGTAGGAGGTGTGCAGCATCTTCTCCGCCTTCTCGCTCAGCGGCGCGCCGTAGAAATCCCTGTACAACGCCTTGATCTCCTCGTTCTCGTGCGAGAGGCGCAGCGTGCGCCGCGCATCGCTCGCGTACAGCGCGTCAATGCGCGCCTGGCGCACCTGCGCGGAGATGAACGGCGCGTTCTTCGCCCGCGGCTGCCCGCCGCCGCCGATGCACCCGCCCTCGCACGCCATCACCTCGATGAAGGTGGGTTCGACCGTCCCCTCCTTGATCTGCTCGATCACCTTGCGCACGTTCGCAAGGCCATGCACCACGATCACGGTGGCCGACAGGCCCGGCGTCAGCTCAATCGTGGCCTTCTTGGCGATCGTCTTCTTGGTCTTCTTGCCTTTCTTCACCAGACCCAGCCCGCGCACGGGCGTGTACTTGAACAGGTCTTCCGGCGGAGCCTTCTTGTTGAGCATCCAGTACGCCGTGCGCAGCGCCGCCTCCATCACGCCGCCCGTGTTGCCGAAGATCACACCCGCGCCGCTCGCCTCGCCCATCAGCTTGTCGTAGTGCGACGGCTTCAGCTGGTCGTAGGCCACCTTCTCCGCCCGCATCCACTGCGCCAGTTCGCGCGTGGTGATCACGGCGTCCATGTCGCGGTAGCCGGAGGCGTTCATCTCCGGGCGGCGAATCTCGAACTTCTTCGCCGTGCACGGCGTCAGCGCGACGTTGTAGATCTTGCTTGGATCAATCCCCCTGCGCTGCGCGAAGTACGTCTTGATCGTGGGGCCCTGCATGCCGATCGGGCTCTTCGCCGTGGAGACGTTCGGCAGGAGTTCCGGATAGTACGTCTCGCAGAACTTCACCCACGCCGGGCAGCAGCTCGTGAACTGCGGCAGCGGACGATCCTTCTTCGTCACCCGGCGAATCAGCTCGCTCGCCTCCTCCATGATCGTAAGGTCGGCCGCGAAGCACGTATCGAGCACGTAGTCCGCCCCAAGCGCGCGCAGGGCCGCGATCATCTCGCCCTCGCAGAACGTGCCGGGCTCCTTGCCGAATTCCTCCGCCAGGCCCACGCGCACGGAAGGCGACGTGGAGACGACGATGATCTTGCCCGCCGCCTTGGCCGCCTTCACCGCCTGCCATTCGGGCTTGTTCGTGAGCGCCTCGCCCTCGCAGAACGTGGTGCACTGCCCGCAATGCACGCAAATGGGCTCGCCCGTCTTCGCCAGGTCGAAGAACCCGTTCACGGAGATCATGCGCTCGCACACGCTCTTGCACGCGCCGCACTGGACGCACTTGGCGGCGTCGAATGCGACCGCGGGGTTATCGGGGGACATCGGGACGCGAATGTCCGTCATCGAATACTTCGCGCCCGCCTTCTGCGCGCCGAGCGTCGCCAACGGGAACATCGTTCCGGCAGACCCTGCGGCAATGAGCTGCAATGCCGAACGCCGCCCGATTCGTGGTGCCAATGCCATGTTGCACGTCCTTTCGTCTCTTCGCCGTCGTTTTCAAGTTATCCATGTCTCGCGGTCCGCCTCTTCCGGCGGCAGCGAATATCCGCGCGACACGGAAATTATAGCAAACTTGGTTATGCGTGTGGCCCCCCACGACACGAAAATCACAAGGCGAGCCGGTGCCCGGTGACGCGCGCCAACCTGAAGACCGTCCCCCGGGAACGGCCGTTCCGTCGCCCGACAGACCGAAATCCGTCGGCGACGGAAAGCCCTTGGGTCGGCGACCCTGCCCCTCTCCGTCGCCGACAAAAAGAATTCTGTTGCGCAACAGAACAGATTCTCTTGCGCAACCAAATCTTTTCAGTTGCGCAAGAGAATTTATTTACTTGCGCGACCAAATACGTTTCGTCGGCGACAGAATCAAGTCCGTCGGGCGACGGAATCAAGTCTGTCGGGCGAAGAATCGGATCTGACGGGCGACGGAATGCAGTCCTTCGGCGCGCCCTCGCGCGCGCGCGACTATATTATATCATCCCCGCGCGGGACCGGGGATTTGTCACACCGAGGCCGTGGCTCAGTAGTAGTTCACCGTCACGATCTTGCGGTAGTTCTTCTCAAGAGCCGTCTGCATGCGCTTGAACACCGAACGGCGCAGTTCGAGGTCCTGCGGGATGTTCGGGTCCTGATGGCTCTCGTTCACCTTCGTGCCGATCACGAACTCGATGCGGTCGTGGTTGAGCAGGCGTTCGAGGATCTGACGCGCCGCAAGGGGCTGGCCAACCGGGTCCAGCTTCTGCTCAAGGCACTTGCACACGTGCGAAAGCGTGAGGATGCCCTCCGTGCAGAGGCCCACGCCCGGCAGAACGCCGCTCGGGGGGAGTCCGCCCGCATTGCGCATCGCCTTGAGGTCGATCTTCACGCGGCCGCCCAGCTCGCGTTCGAGGATGTTCGCCGTGGTGCCGCCGCAGATGACGACGTGGTCCTCGCCCAGGTTCGCCTGGCGGGCGTATTCGGCGTCGTGCTCCTTGTAGTAGGGCGGCCCCGTGAGGATGCGCATCACGC
>JBJEWG010000272.1:0-6624 GCA_051884935.1 Kiritimatiellia bacterium
AGGTCGCCGCGCAGGCGCCGCAGTCAACGCACTTGTCGGCGTCGATCGTGTAGGGCGTGCCCTCGGAAATCGCCTCGGCCGGGCAGGCATCCTTGCAGCAGCCGCAGCCAACGCACTTGTCAGCATCAATCTTGTGAGCCATGTTTCTATCTCCTTGTTGAGGTGAAAACGATGCGCGTATTATCTCATACGCGCGCGTTGTTAGGCAATGGTAAGTTAGGGCCGCGCGCGGCTGGGGCAATACTTCGCGATGGGGCAGCCCGCGCAGTCCGGGTTGCGCGGGGCGCAGCGGGTCTGCCCGAACGAGACCAGATGCGAGTTCCAGGTCTTCCAGTACTTCACCGGCAGAATCCGCCGCAGCGTCATCTCCGTCTCGAACGGCGTCTTCGTCTGGATCAGCCCCAGGCGGTTCATGATGCGGTGCACGTGCACGTCCACGCAGATCGCCGGCAGGTCGAACCCCACCGCCACCGTCAGGTTCGCCGTCTTGCGCCCCACGCCCGGCAGCTCGCACAGCTCCTCCACCGTCTGCGGCAGCACGCCGCCGAACTTCTCCTTCAGCACCTGCGGCAGCTGCTTGAGGTGGCGGGCCTTCTCCCTGAAGAACCCCACGGGGAAGATCAGCCTCTCGATCTCCGCCTGCGTGAGGCGTTCGAGGTCGGCCGGCGTGAACTGCTCGCCGCCCGCCGTGGCGAACAGCCGCCGCACGGCCCCCGCCGTGCACTGGTCCTTCGTGCGCGCCGAGAGGATCGTCCCCACGAGCACGCAGAACGGGTCGTGCGTCTGCGCCTCGATGAGCTCGATGATCGGCGAGTTGTGGGCGTGGAACTCCTTCTTCAGGAGCCTATCGACTGCGGGAATGTCCTTGACCGTCATGTGGCCTCCTCATGCTCTCCCAGGCCCGGGCACACCGCGCGCGAGTCCGGGTTCATCCATTCAAACGGAAAGGTTCTGCACTTGTCCGGCTTCACGGCGTGGATGCGGCAAAGGTTGTCCGCCGTCAGCCACACGCACCGCCCGTCTGGCTCGCTCCGCAGGACGAGCCCCCGCCGGTCCGGCGCGACGTCGCACTCCCGCGCGATGAACGCCTGCTCCGTCATCCCCAGGAACGCGGCGATGCGCGCGATCTCCGCCTCCGAGACCCGCACGATGCCATCGGGAATGCGGCAGCAGGCCCCGCACCGCCTGCACGCGAACGCCGCGCCCGCGCCCCGTCGATTCCCCGCGCCCGCTCACAGCGTCACGCCGTTCTTGAAGATCGCGATTCCCTGCGCGCCGTTCTCCTCGTTCCGCGCCCGCATCTCGCCCGAGGCGACTTGCAGAATCCGCGCGGCGAACGCCTCGACGTCGGGGTTCGACATCGCGTTCCAGTCGATCCAGTTGGGCTTGTTCGCCGCCAGCGTGTCGTTGCTCGCGATCTTGAGCGTGGGGACCACGCACCCGAACGGCGTGCCGCGCCCCGTCGTGAAGAGGATGAGATGCGCGCCCGCGGCGGCCAGCACCGTCGAGGCGACGAGGTCGTTCCCCGGGCCCGTCATCAGCGAAAGCCCGTGCGCCGCCACGCGGTCCCCGTAGTCCAGCACGTCCTCGACCGGCGCCGAGCCGCCCTTCTGCACGCACCCGAGCGACTTGTCCTCCAGAGTCGTGATGCCGCCCGCCTTGTTGCCGGGCGAGGGGTTCTCGTAGCACACCTGGCCGTGGGCCGCATAGTAGGCCTTGAAGTCGTTGATCATCTTCACGCACTTGTCGAAGACGGCCCGCGTGCGGCAGCGCGTCATGAGCAGCGTCTCCGCGCCGAACATCTCCGGCACCTCCGTGAGGATCGTCGAGCCGCCGCGCGCGATCAGCCAGTCCGAGAAGCGCCCCACCAGCGGGTTCGCCGTCAGCCCGCTGAACCCGTCCGACCCGCCGCACTTGAGCCCCACCACGAGCTCCGAGACGGGCGCCTCCACGCGCGCCTGCGGCCGCGCCGCCTCCAGCTCCCCCAGCAGCTCGACGCCGCGCGCGTACTCGTCGCCCGGGTCCTGCGCCCGCAGGAAGCGGAGGTTGAGGCCGATCTTCGCGCCGTCCCGGTCCCCGGGCTCCAGCCCGAGCCGCGCCTTGAAGCTCTCCAGCGTGTTGTTCTCGCACCCCAGCGCCACCACGAGCACGCCGCCTGCGTTGGGGTGGCGCACGAAGTTCGCGAGCAGCGTGCAGGTCATCTCGTGGTCCGCCCCCATCTGCGAACACCCGTAGGGATGCTGCAGCGCAAGCCCGCCGCAGCTCTGGGCGAGGCGCTCGGCGAGCCGGTTCACGCAGCCGACGAGCGGGATCACCCACAGGTCGTTGCGGATGCCCACGCGCCCGTCGGGATGCCGGAACCCCCTGAAGGTCGGCCCCGCCACGCGCGCGACCTCCGTGAACGCGGGCTCGTAGCGGTACGCGAGCGCGTCGCCGAGGTTCGTCCGCACGTTGTGGACGTGCACGTGCCCGCCCACGGGGATGTCCACGGTGGCGTGCCCGATCGGCATGCCGTACTTGACCACGTTCTCGCCGGCGGCGATGGCGCGTATCGCGTACTTGTGCCCGTCGGCGCGAACCTCGACGTTGTCCCGCGGGTGGATGATCATCGATCGACGCGGGCGGAACCGCCCCCCACCAGCTTCTCGACGTCCGCCTTCATCGCCATCGACGTGTCGCCCGGCGTCGTCATCGCGAGCGCGCCGTGCGCCGCGCCGTACTCCACCGCCTTCCCGGCGTCGTCGAACGCCATCAGCCCGTAGATCAGCCCCGAGGCGAAGGAGTCCCCCCCGCCCACGCGGTCGTAGATCTCAAGCCCCGGCCGCTGGACGGACTGATGGAGCTCGCCCCGGTACCAGCAGATCGCGCTCCAGTCGTTGACCGTCGCGGACCTGACGCCGCGCAGCGTCGTCGCCACCACCTTGAAGTTCGGGTAGATCGCCACCGCCCTCTCGATCATCTTGCGGAAGCCCTCCACCGGCAGCGTCGTCATGTTCGCGTCCACCCCCTCCACCGCGATGCCCAGCGCCGCGGTGAAGTCCTCCTCATTGCCGATCATCACGTCCACGTATTTCGCGATCTCGCGGTTGACCTCCCGCGCCTTCGCCTGGCCGCCGATGGACTTCCAGAGCGACGCGCGGTAGTTGAGGTCATACGACGTCACCGTGCCGTGTTTCTTCGCCGCCTTCAGCGCCTCGATCGCGACCTCGGCGGTCGTCTCGGAAAGCGCGGCGAAGATGCCGCCCGTGTGGAACCACCTCACGCCCTCCTCCCCGAAGAGCCGCTCCCAGTCGATCATGCCGGGCCGCAGCTGCGACACGGCGGTCAGCCCACGGTCCGCGCAGGACCGCGCGCCCCGGCAGCCGAAGCCGCGCTCGACGAAGTTCAGCCCGTTGCGCACCTCGCGGCCCACGCCGTCAAACTTCGCCCAGCTCACGTGGCTCACGTCCACGCCCCCCTGCAGCATGAAGTCCTCCACGAGCCGCCCCACCGGGTTCTCCGCGAACGCCGTCACCGCCGTCGTCCTCAGCCCGAAGCAGCGGCGCAGCCCGCGCACGACGTTGTACTCGCCGCCGCCCTCCCACACCTTGAACTCCCGCGCCGTGTGGATGCGCCCGTCGCCCGGGTCCAGCCTCAGCATCACCTCGCCCAGGCTCGCCGCGTCCCACCGGCACGCCTCCGCGCGCTTCACGTTCAGACTCTCAGCCATCTTCTCTTCTCCTGCCTGCTACTTGCCGTCCTTGAATCCGCTCAGAAAGGCCGCCGCCTCCAGCGCCGCCACGGCCCCGTCGCCCGCCGCCACCACCGCCTGCTTGTGGCGCGGCCGCGCGCAGTCGCCCGCCGCGAAGACGCCCGGCACGGAGGTCTTCGCGCCCTCGACCACGATGTGCCCCCTCTCGTCCCGCGCGAGCGCGTCGCCGAGGAACTGCGTCTGGGGCGTCCGCGCCGTCACAAGGAAGAGTCCGTCGCAGGCGATGGGCTCCCCCGCCTTCCGCGTCACGCCGGTCAGCCGCGCGCCGTCGCCGTCGAAGGACGCCACCTCCTGCGGCGCCACAACCGCCACGACCTCGGCGCCGCAGCGCGCGAGGTAGTTCCGCGCCCCCGCCGCCGCCGGCCCCTCGCCCACCACCGTCACCTTCTTCCCGGCGTAGAACGCGCCGTCGCAGGTGAGGCAGGCCGAGATGCCGTGCCCCCAGTACTTCGCCTCGCCGGGCAGACCGGTCTTCGTCGCCCCCGCCCCCGAGGCCACGACCACCGCCTTCGCCTCGATCACGTCGCCCATCATCGTGAAGAGCCTCTTCACCGGGCCCGTGAAATCAACGCGCTCCACCACGTCCATCACGAACCGCGCCCCCGCCTTCTCCGCCTGGCTGCGGATCGCGGCGATGATCGCCGCCCCCGCCACCGTCTCGGGGAAGCCCGGGTAGTTGGCCACGTGCTGCGTCTGCATCAGCTGTCCGCCGGACTCCACGCCCTCCAGCACCACGGGCTTCAGCCCCGCGCGCGCGGCATAGATTCCCGCAGTCAGGCCCGCCGGCCCGCTGCCGATGATCGCGATGTTCTCCATGCGCCCCCTTCGCCCGCCTCAGGCGAGCTTCGCAAGCAGTTCGTCCGGCTTCGTGAGGCCCACGAGCTGGTCGATCTGCTGCCCGTCCTTGTAGAGGATGAGCGTGGGGATGGAGGTCACGCCGAAGCGCGCGGCCAGCCCCGGCTCTTCGTCCACGTTCACCTTGAGCACCTCGATCTCGGGATGCTCCGGCACGATCTTCTGGTCGATCAGCGCCCCCTGCATCTTGCACGGGCCGCACCACGTCGCCCAGAAATCCACGATCACGCGCCCCGTCTTCACGAGCGCGTCGTATTCGGCTTCCTTGATGTCTCTCACTCCCATGACCTGGCCTCCTTGCGCATTGTCGTTCCGTTGCGGGGCCCCTGCGGCCCCGCGCCGGAGAGTATACCACATCGCCTACGCGAAGAGCCACGTCGAGAGGTAGCGCTCCCCCGTATCCGGCAGCAGCGCCACGATCGTCTTCCCCGCGTACTCCGGCCTCTTCGCAAGCTCCAGCGCCGCGAACGCCGCCGCGCCGGACGAGATGCCCACGAGCAGCCCCTCGCGCGCCGCCAGCCCCCGCGCCGTCCGCCCCGCGTCCTCCGCCGACACCGTGATCACGCCGTCGTAGACCGTCGTGTCGAGCGTCTTCGGCACGAACCCCGCGCCGATGCCCTGCAGCTTGTGCGGACCCGCCTTGCCCTGCGACAGCACCGGGCTCTCGTCCGGCTCCACCGCGAACACCTTAACCCCCGGCTTCTTCTCCTTGAGGTACCGCCCCACGCCCGTGAGCGTGCCGCCCGTGCCGACCCCCGCCACGAACACGTCCACCGCCCCCTCCGTCGCCTCGAAGATCTCCGGCCCCGTCGTCGCCGCGTGCGCCGCCGGGTTCGCCGGGTTCTCGAACTGCTGCAGGATCACCGCCCCCTCCGTCGCGTCCCTCAGCGCGTTCGCCTTCGCGATCGCCCCCGCCATCCCCTCCGCGCCCGGCGTGAGCACGATCTCGGCCCCGTACGCCGCCGCGAGACGCCGCCGCTCGATGGACATCGTCTCGGGCATGGTGAGGATCAGGTGGTACCCCTTCACCGCCGCCACCAGCGCCAGCCCCACGCCCGTGTTGCCGCTCGTCGGCTCGATGATCGTCGCGCCCGGCCGGAGCGTGCCCGCCGCCTCCGCGGCCTCCACCATCGCCGCCGCCACGCGGTCCTTCGCGCTGCCGCCCGGGTTGAAGAACTCCACCTTCACGAGCACCTTCGCGCCGCCCGTGTTCGTCCGGTTCGAGAGTTCCACCATCGGCGTGCCGCCGATCGTCTCCAAGATGCTTCCGCAGATGTGCGCCATTCCGTGTCCGTCCTTGCAGTTAGTCCGCCGAACTGGCGGAGACGACAACACTCTAGCACACCCCCGCCGCGCCGTCCACCACAAACGCGGCTAGCGCACGATGAACGTGAGGCCCGTCACGTGTTCGAGGTTCAGCGTGGCGCCCTCGCGCCGCAGCGTCCACCCCTTCTCGCGCAGCTCCGTCGGCAGCGCGAACGCATTCGCCGGGAAGGCCCCCTCGTCCGCCGCCGTGAGAATCGGGCAGACGCACTTGCCCGCCACCTCCCGCAGCGCCGCCGCGTCCTCCGCCGAGAATGCAATCGCGACGCCCCCCGCTGGGAACGTGAGGCCCCCCGTCGCCTCGATCGTGAGCGGTTTCGCCAGGACATTGCCCTGCACATCGAACAGGTCCGCCGCGCGCAGCCGCCACGTCGCGGACTTCACCGCCACCGCGCCGTTGCGCACCGTCGGCACGCCCGTGAGCGACGGCACCTCCACCGGCACGTACGGCGCCGTGTCGCCGATGTCGAACACCGCCCCCGGCCCGAACGCCACCGCCCCCCTGAAGGTCGGCCGGAACGACCCCGCGTCCAGCTCGCCGCGCGGCGCGTCCGGCGCGCACGGCCGCAGGAACGACCCGTCGCCCGGGTCGAGGAACTTCGCGTAGTTCGCGCTGTTCGTCTCGCACCGCCCCTCCCAGTCCACGCCGAGCCCGAAGTTCGCCACCCAGCCATGCTCCGCCGTCGGGCCGGACG
>JBJEWG010000273.1:0-6618 GCA_051884935.1 Kiritimatiellia bacterium
AGGACACCTTTCCGGCGAAGGTGCTCCGTCTGCTCAGGGCGCGCCACGCGGCGGGCCTCGCGGGGCTCGTCTTCATTCCGTGCGAGCTGATCGAGCATAACGGCGACAACCTGAAGGCGTGCGTGCTGCAGCATCTGGCGGACGCGCCCGACGCCGCGCTGAGGGGCTACATCGAGAACGAGTGCGTCTTCTGCTCGACGCTCGTCGATCGCATCGTCGCGGGGCGGCCCGACGCGGAGTCCGCCGAACGCTACGCGCGGCAGCTGGGCGAGCGTGACGACGCGCTCGTCTGCGGCGAGCCGTTCCACTTCTTCGTGGTCGAGACGCCCGCGGGCTTCGACCTCGAACGCGAGCTGCCGCTCCGGAAGGCCGGGGTCAACGTCGTCTACACACCCGACATGCAGCCCTACCGCACGCGCAAGGTCCGCTTCCTCAACGCGACGCACACGACGATGGTCTACCTCGGCCTTGAGAAGGGCTTCACGGAAGTGGCGCAGTGCATCGCCGACCCGGCGTTCAACGCATTCGTCCGCCAGGTGATCTTCGACGAGATATTCCCGACGGTCGCGCTGCCGGACGAGGAGAAGCGGGCGTATGCCGAAAGCGTGCTGGAGCGCTTCGCGAACCCGTTCGCGCACCACCAGCTCAAGTCGATCGCGCTCAACACGATCGCGAAGTGGAAGACGCGCTGCCTGCCGGTCGTCTGCGACTATTACCGGCTGAAGGGGAGCCTTCCCCCCGCGATGATTCAAGGCTACGAGGCAATCGCCCGTCATTACGACAACCTCCGGACGTGAGTCGGCGGGGGCGTGTGGATGAGATGAAACAAGGAGAGTGAGTTATGCTGAACCGAAGAAGTTTCCTGATGGGTGCGTCGGCTGCGGCGGCGCCCTTTGTCGGCTTCCCGGCCGTGGTGAAGCTGCGCAAGCCGAATGAACGGCTCTCGCACGCCTGCATTGGCACGGGCAACATGGCGCGCGGCGATCTGAACGGCCTGCGAAGCCATCCCGACATCCACATCACCGCGCTCTGCGACGTGGACGCGAACTACCTCGCCGCCGCGAAGAAGGTCTGCCCGGACGCGCGCGTCTACCGCAATGCCTTCGAGATGTTCGAGAAGGAGGGGGCGGCCATCGACTCGGTGAACGTCTCCACGCCGGACCACACGCACGCGCAGTACGTGCTGGAGGCGCTGCGCCGCGGGCTCAACGTCTACGGGCAGAAGCCGCTCTGCCACGACCTCGCGGACTGCCGCCGCATCGAGCGGCTCGCGGCCGAGAAGAAGGCCGTCACGCAGATGGGCACGCAGATCGCGTCCTGGGAATGCGACCGCAAGACCGTGGCCGCGCTGCGGCGCGGCGTGATCGGCGAGGTGCGGCGCGTGTGGCTCTTCTCCACGCGGCGCGGCGAGCCGGGGCCGGGGCACTTCGCCTGGCCGATCCGGGAGGACCGCGTGCCCGAGACGCTCGACTGGAAGCTCTGGCTGGGCCCGGTGCCGTATCGCCCGTTCTCCGCCGGCGTCTACCATCCCGGCGCCTGGCGCAAGTGGCGCGCGTTCGGCACGTCCTGGCTGGGGGACCTCGCGCTCCATCTGATGAGCCCCGTGTGGATGGGCCTCGACATGGGCGCGGCCGAGCCGGAGAGCGTGGTCGCGGAGGTCTCGGACGACCGCTGGACCGACGAGCAGCGCCGCGAGTACTGGCCCTCGATGTCGCACCTCACCTGGACCTTCCCCGGCATCCGCGCGAGCGGCGGCAAGCCGTTCACGGTGGAGTGGTGCGACGGCTTCGGGTCGGTGGGCTTTCGCCTCGAACCGCGCTTCCTGCCGCCGGCCTTCCTTCAGGACGTCGCGGCGCAGACGCCGCTCGGGTGGCTGCCGCCCCAGGGCCGCGTGATCGAGGGCACCGAGGGCTGGCTGCTCTCGACGCACTACGACGTGACGCCGTACTACGTGATGAAGAAGGGCACGGCCGCGCCCGCCGCGCCGGGCGTCGATTCCGCGCCGTCGCACTGGCATGAGTTCGTCAACTGCTGCCTGCAGGGTGGCACGCCGCGGAGCTCGTTCGCCTGGACGGCGCGCATGACGGCCATGGGACTGATGGGCAACGCCGCGCAGCTGACGCCGGGCGTGGTCCGCCGCTGGGATTCGCAGAAGGGAGAGCTCGTATGAAGAAGATTCTTGTGGCCTGCGCCGTGTTGGCGGCGGGTGTCGTCGTCGCCGAACCGTCCGGGGACCGCCCGGACGACCGCCACGCCTGGGCGGTCCACGACGTGAACCGACCGGACCCCGTGAAGATTGACGTCCCCGAGAGCGGCGTGCCGTCCGACGCGATTCGCCTCTTCGACGGCACGGCGGAGTCGGTGAAGGCGAACTGGCGGTCCCGCGCGGGGGAGGCCTCCAAGTGGACGGTGAAGGACGGCGCGTTCGTCTGCGCGCCGGGGTCGGGCCCGGCCGTGACGGCGGAGTCCTTCGCCGACTGCCAGCTGCACATCGAGTGGAAGACGCCGGTGGACGACGTGGAGGGCTGGGGGAATTCGGGCGTCATCTTCATGGGGCAGTATGAGATACAGATACTCGACTCCTCCGCGATCACGCCCTCGAAGTCGCCCTGGAAGCCGGCGAACTACGCGGACGGGCAGGCGGGGGCTGTCTACGGGCAGAATCCGCCGCTCGTGAATCCCTGCCGCAGGCCGGGGGAGTGGCAGAGCTACGACATCGTGTTCCATCCGCCGCGGCGGGAGGGGGCGCGCCTCGTCGATCCCGGCAGCGTGACCGTGTTCTTCAACGGTGTGCTCGTGCAGGACGACTGGCCGTTCCAGGGCACGACGGGCTGGTGCCGCCGCATCAAGACGCACGCGACGGCCACCGCCGCGCCGCTCTATTTGCAGGACCACGGCCACCCCGTGCCGTTCCGCAACATCTGGATCCGCCGCATCCCCTCCCGCTTCGCCGACACGGTGAACGGCTCCGTGGGGACGAAGTACGGCGACGTCGCCAGGCTCCGCCACGAGCTCGCGGCGCAGTCGCTCGCGTTCGCCCAGGCGACGGACGACCCGGCCGAGCGGTTCATCCGCCTGTGGGAATCGTTCTGCTACGAGCCCGACCGCGCGGTGAAGCGGCGGATCGAGGCGGTGGAGGAGGCGACCGTGAAGGCGCTCGCCGCAGGCGCGGGGTCGTTTGGCGATCCGCGCCGCTTCAACGCATTCCGCCGGTTCGTGAAGATGCTCGTCGATTCGGGCTGGATGCCCGGCGACGCGAAGGTGCCCGCCCAGCTCGGCAGGATGCCGGCGCCGCCGAAGCCGCAGGCGCCGAATATGCGCGATTACTGATCCCGCCCGAGGGTCGCCCGACACCCTGGCCGTGCGTCGCTGGAGAGGAGGGGTGTGGGTCGCGCGACCCAAGGCCCTCGGGTCGGGCGACCCACACCCCTTGTGTCGCCCGACGCAAGGCCAGGGGCTTCAGAAGTCCGTACTTCCCGGCCTATTTGTACTTTCCCGTTGACATCTCGGTGGGGAAATGAGATTCTAACCTCGTTTCTCGCGGGTTTGGTTTCTAGTGGCGTGAAAAGGAGACTGCAATGACGAAGAGTTGGATGGTGTTGGCCTGCGCGCTGGCGTGCGCGGGGCGGGTGGTTGCCGTCTCGATCACCGCCGACACGACGGTGACGGATGCCGACGTGGCGAACTACGTCGCGGCGGACATCGACATCGCGGACGGCGCGACGCTCTGCTTCCACAACCTCTCGGCGGCGCTGACCTTCAGGGGGCGCCTGACGGGCGCGGGCGCGTTCGTGGTGAGGAGCGACGCGATGAACACGGCGGCGCGGATCACCTTCGACGGCGACGCCACCGCGTTCACGGGCGGCATCTTCGTGACGAACCACCAGATCACCGCGACGGGGCCGCGTGCGCTTGGATCCTCGAAGTTCACGCTGGACATGCCGGAGAAAGGCTCCCTCTCGTACCTCAACGGCCCCGGCGACTACACGTGCCCGCTCGATGTCAACGTATGCGATACGCACCCGCTCGGGCTCGTGCTCGCGGAGGGGGTGACGGCGAGCGGCGAAGTGACGTGGCGCAGCGGACGCCTCTGCGGCCCCGGCTGGGTCACGGGGCAGATGACGATAAACGGGAACGGCCACTGCTACGGCCAGGCCGATGTCCACTTCAAGGGCGGCGTCCGGTCTACGCAGTTGGGCGACGGCAGTCTTTACTCCGACAGCGGCGTCTTCTACATTGATTCGCCCGTCGCGCGCATCCGCAGCATTAGCGTGACCGGCGGAACAAACCATTTCGGCTGCGCGAACGCGCTCGACCCCGAGCAGAACATTGGCATCGGCGCAGGCTACAACAGCAAGGGTCTCTACGAGCTGCATGGCTTTGACCAGCAGTGCGGGACGATCTCCGTCAGCAACACCAGGCCCGAGGGGGAGGCATTGACCGGCTTCACGAGCGACGCGCCCGCCACGCTGACGATCAACGACCAGAGGGGTGAATTCAACTTCTACGGCAATCTCTTCGGCGCGGTCTCGCTCGACTACGCCTCGTCCGTCAATCGCCGCCTCGTCCTCTGCGGCACGAAGAACAGCACGACGGGGCGGATCACGGTGCGGAGCGGCGTGGTGGCGGCCGAGACGAACGCGGTGTTCACGTCGCTTGCGGGGATCGACGTGTGCGGCACGGGCGTCTTCGAGCTGCGCGGCCATCAGAGCGCGGCGGGCGCGGTGGAGATACAGCCGTCGTTCAACGCCGAGGGGCTTGCGGTCACGTTCGCCGAGTCCGGCAAGCTTCGGATCCCCGCGGGGATGACGTTCGAGGTGAACGCGGCGCAGGTGGAGGGCGCGCCGCTCGCGGCGGGCGCGTACACGCAGACGTCGCCCGGGCTCGCCGACCACATCGACGGCGACGGCACGCTGGTCGTATTGGGCATCGAGAAGAAGGCGGAGGGGGCCACGTTCACGTGGAAGGGCGGCGCGGAGGACGATGCGCTCGCCGTGGCCGCGAACTGGGAGGGCGGCGTGGCGCCGGCCTTCGACGGCACGGAGCGGCTCGTCTTCGGCCCGGAGGGCACGGCGCGGGCCGTCGTCTCCGGCATGGTGGAGGCGTTCGCGATCGAGATCGCGGGGAACGCGCCGTTCGAGCTGGCGGCGGCGGACGCGGCGGCGAAGATCGTTCTGCACCAGGGCGGCTTCACGCTCACGAACCGCGTGGACGACGCGCTGGTGACGCATACGGTGGGGTGCCCAGTCGAACTGGGCTATGTGCCGCAGAGGTGGGTCGTTGCGGCCAACACGCAGTTCGACAACCAGGCGCCGCTTTCGGGGCCCAGCCGCGTGCGGCCCCCGGCGCTGACGATCGACTGCCCGGGGCGCGTCCTCTTCCAGGCCGACAATTCGGGGCTTTATCCGCGCCTCGTCCTCACGAACTGCACGACGGCGACCTCCCAGCCCTACGTCTGCCATGAGAGGGGCCTCGGCGCCACCACGCGCGAGACGGAGATCGTCGGCTGCCTGCCGCGCTTCATGACGTCGCGCGGGGCGATGACGAACAAGGTGCCGCTGCGCATCAGGAACAACGTCACGAACGCGGGGCACGGCTATCTCAACGACTCGGGCGCCAACCCCCTCTACATGGACGGATGCGTCACGTACGACGCGATCAACGCCGAGACCTATCTGAACGGCAACGTCCACTTCCGCGGGGGGCTGTTCCACGCGGACGACAAGAACATCACGCTGCGCGTCCCCGGAACCGGCAACTGGATCGAGGGCGACTGGGGCTTCTCGACGAAGGGCACGGTGGCGTTCGACTACGGGACGACGGTCAACCTCGCCGCGACGAACAACGTCTGGGGGTTGTTGAACATCTACAAGAACACGGTGAAGCTGCACGGGACGAACACGCTGGCCGTGGGGTGTCCCGTCCGGCTGGGCAACGCCGCCGACGCCTACCGCTCGAACAGCGCGGTGCTGGACCTGAACGGATTCGACCAGAGCGTCTCGGAACTCTCCGTCGGGTTCTACACGTCCCAGATGGTGGACTTCCACGCCACGGTGACGAGCGCGGAGCCGGCGATGCTGGAGATCGCGCAGGAGACGTCCAGCCGCGCGCTGACGACGATTCAGTTCACCGGCGCCGCCGGGCTTCGCTTCGACGCGCCGGGGGCGATCGCCTTCACGAACTTCACATCGGCGACGACGGGCACGCTGGAGGTCCGGCGGGGCACGGTCGAGTTCGGCGCGGGCGCGGGCTGGGTGAACGTGACGAACGTCGTGATCGGCGCGGAGGGGACGCTGGCGGTCGGCGAAGGCGCGGGCGCGCGGGCGTTCGGCCCGGAGCGGGGGCGCAGCGCGGCGGACGTGTCGCTGGCGCCGGGCGGCGTGTTCCGGATCGCGGCGGGCGAAACGGCGACCGTCCACTCGGTGACGCGCGTCGTGGACGGGAAGAGTCTCTACTGTGCCCCCGGTTCCTACGGCGCGGCGGGGACGCCGGGCGTGACGCGGCCGGTCGACTGGGTGCAGGGCGGGGGCGTTCTTCAGGTCAACGCCTCGCTGGCGAAGGGCACGCTCCTTGTCGTGCGCTGAGCCGCCGTCCGTGTGAAGGGGTTCGTCGTCTGAT
>JBJEWG010000274.1:0-6484 GCA_051884935.1 Kiritimatiellia bacterium
CCGGAAGAGCAGCGTGGACATCCGGCAGAACGGCGGGAAGTAGGCCTCGCGCCGGGCGGCGAGCTCCTGATCGGCGAACACGGCGAAGCCTCCATCGGAGGCCGCCGCGGCAATCGCCGGCGCCTCGGGGGAGAAGGTCTGGATGTAGACTTCGCCCGGCTTCTCGGCGCGCCCGGCGCGCCCGCTCACCTGCGCGAGAAGCTGATAGGTGCGCTCGCTGGCGCGCGGGTCGGGGCGGTGGAGCGAGGTATCCGCGTTCAGCACCCCCACGAGCGTGACGTTCGGGAAGTCGAGCCCCTTGGCGATCATCTGCGTGCCGATGAGAATATCCGCCCGCCCGGCGCGGAAGGCCGAGAGGATGTCGTCGTGCGAGAACTTGCGCGACGTGGAATCCGCATCCATCCGCAGAATGCGCGCGTGCGAGAAGCAGCGGGCCAGCGCCGCCTCGGCGCGCTGGGTGCCGATGCCCGTGTAGGAGAAGTCCGTCGCGTGGCAGGTCGGGCACTGCGCCGGCACATGGGTCCACCCGCCGCAGACGTGGCAGCGAAGGCAGTTGTCCGCCTTGTGGTAGGTATAGGGCACCGAACAGTCGGGGCACTCCGCCACCCACGCGCAGGCGGGGCACTCCAGCACCCGCGAATAGCCGCGGCGGTTGAGGAAGAGAATCGTCTGCTCGCCCCGTTCGAGACGAAGGTGGATCGCGTCCAGCAGGGCGGCGGAGAAGATCGGCACGTGCCCGGTCCGCGCGGTCTCTTCGTCCATGTTCACGAGATGCACGGCCGGGAGGGCGCGCCCCGCGACGCGGTTCGGCACGGAGGCGAGGACGTACTTACCGTCCTTGGCGTTCCTCCAGGATTCAAGCGAAGGCGTCGCGCTGCCCAGCACCGCCACGGCGCCCTCGATCCGCGCCCGCACCACGGCGACGTCCCGCGCATGGTAGCGTGGCGTCTCGTCCTGCTTGTAGGATGGGTCGTGCTCCTCATCGACGACGATGAGCCCCAGATTGCGCACCGGCGCGAAGACCGCGCTGCGCGGCCCCACAACGACCCGCGCCTCGCCCGTGCGGATGCGGTGCCACTCGTCGTAGCGTTCGCCGTCAGAAAGCGCGGAATGAAGCACCGCCACACGTTCGCCAAAACGCCCCGCGAACCGCCGGACCGTCTGCGGCGTGAGCGAGATCTCCGGAACAAGGACGATGGCCCCCATCCCCCGTTCGAGAACCTCGGCGATCGCCTGTAGGTAGATTTCAGTCTTCCCGCTCCCCGTCACGCCGTGGAGCAGCACCGGGCGCGCCGGCGCGGAACCGCGAAGGGACGAGACGATGACGTCCTGCGCCCGCGCCTGCGCCGGATTGAGCGGCAGAGGCGAGGTCGGCATCACGCGGCGACCGGCCAGCGGATCACGGCGGGCGACGCGCGGCGCAATCGTCACGGCGCCCTTCTCGCCCAGAAGCCTCAGCGTCGTGGGGGACGTCTTGAACTCCCGCACGAGCTGTTGAAGCCATCCTCCGCCCACACGCCGAATCTCCGACAGAAGATCGAGCTGGCGCCGCGTCAACACCACAGACTCACCCGGAACCGGTTCGACGTAGAGCAGTTCCTTCGGCTTGACGGACGGCTTCAGCACCGCGGCCGGCAGCGCCGTCCGAAGAACCGTCTCGATTGGGGAATGCGTGTAATCCGCAATCCACCGGACGAGCCGCAGCAACTCGGGCGAGAAGAACGGCGACTCGTCCTCGATCCCGAGAATTGGCTTGAACCGCGATTCCGACCGCGCGAGTTCAGGCAGGAGAAGGCCCTGCACCGCCACCGCGTCGCGCCGCACGCGCGCCGCGTCGCCCAACGCGGGCGGCTCGTCCTGCACGGACATCGCGAAGCCGCGGGCGATGCGCCCGGAGAATGGAACACGAAGAAGCTGCCCAATGAGCAGCTTCTCCGTAAGCGCGGCCGGCACCTCGTAGGTGAACAGCCGATCAAGCGCCAGGTCGATTGCGACCGAGACGAACAATCAGAGGTCCAGAACCTGAAGCTGGTTCTTAAGCTGGGTGTTGTCGAAGCCCTGACGGTTGAAGACGACGTCGAGGCGGGAATACTTCGCCTTGATCGTCTGCGACGCGCCGCCCTTGCGGACGAGAACCCACGCCTTGTTGCCGAAGGGCTGGTCGTAGGTGCCGTTGCCGACCGTGACCTTCGTCGCGGAGGTGCCGTCGTAGCTCGCCAGGTAGCCGTTCATCGAGCTGTAATCGACGTTGCGGGACATCAGCACGGGAATGACATCGGCGATTTCGCTCTGGACGTTGCCGGTGATGACCCAGGCGATGTTCTTCTTGTCGAGCGTCGAGCCCGTCATGCCCGGAACGCCGGCGCCGGAGAGCACGCCCATATCGACGTTCACGTAGGGCTCCCACTCGGTCTTGCCGTAGTTGTCGATGTCGAAGAGCTCCTTGAAGAACTCCGTCGTGGACGTCCAGGACTGGTCGGCGATGTCGGGGTCGGTCGCGCCCGAGCTCTCGACAGTCGACTGCGGCCAGACCTCGGCCATGCCGGCGGCCTCGCGCTCGGTGTTGGCCTGCGTGATGGCCACGAAGAGGTTGCGCCCACGCATGGCCATGGCCGAGGTGTTCGCGCTCAACATGGCGGCGGAAATGGCGGGGAACAGAGCGCCCATCAGAATGCCGAGAATGCCGATTACGACGAGCAGCTCGACGAGCGTAAATCCTTGAGATGTCTTCTTCATTTTAAGAACTCCTTCTTGGTGCTTTTAGGTGCGGACATTATCCCACAAATACGCCCCATGCGCAAGGGGGATAAATTGTAAAAGAAACGTTAGAGCGCCCCCGTCGCGAGGGACCCGAAAGTCGTGATCGGCGTCGTGTCGCGGTAGTTGTCCACGATCTGGCGAACGTCCTTGATCAGCGCGCTCAGTTCGTCATACAACGCGCTCTCCGTCGTCAGCTTGCCGAGCGAGCCCTCGCCCTTTTCAAGACGCTCGGAAACCGTCTTCAGATTCGCGACGAGCTTCGAGGCGTCGTCCGCAAGCTGCGCGTCGTTGAACGCACGCCCCAGCAGCCCCTCGCCGGCCTTGAGCTTCTCGGTCGCCTGACGGACGTTCGCGACGGCGTTCGTCAAGTCGCCCCAGAGCGCGTCGTCCTTGGATGTGAGGCGCCCCAGGGTGCCCTCCCCCTTCTCGATGCGCTCCGAGATCGCCGCCGCATTCGCCATCGTCTTCTTGAGGTCCGCGTAGACCGCGTCGTCCTTGGAGAGCAGGCGCCCCAGCGTGCCCTCCCCGCGGTCCAGCCGCTCGGCGATCGTCGAGGCGTGGTCGAACGTCTTCCGCGCCCCGTCGAAGGTCTTCTCGGCTCCGTCGATGGTTCGCTTCGCGCCCGCGATCGCGTCCTTCAGATCGGTGTATATGGACTCGTCCGTCGAGAGGAGCTTGCCCGCCGTGCCGTCGCCGCGCTCCACGCGGGCGACGATCTTGTTGATGTTCGCGGCAGTCTCCTCGAAGTTGGAGACGATGTTCTTGAACGAGCCCTCCGCGATGATCTCGTTCAGGCTTCCGGCGATCCGCCCCAGATCCCGCATCCAGTCCATGGGCGGGTCGCCGCGAAAGAGCGAGGTTTCGAGCGGACGCACCGCGCCACGGCCCTCCTCCAGCAGCAGATAGTTTCCGCCAAGTAGCGAAAGGGCCGAGACGGACGCATGGCAGGTCTCGCGGAGGATCACGTCCTTGTCGATCTTCACCGTGACCAGCACGTTCGTCGGGCCAAGCTCGATCGCCTCGACGATGCCGACCTTCATGCCGCGGTAGACCACGTTGTCGCGCTCCTTGAGCCCGCCGACGTCCGTGAACGCAATCCGGGCGAACGCCTTCTCGCGCCCCAGCACCATGTCGACGCCGGAAATCACGACGGTGAAATAGACGAGCAGCGCGAGGACGGCGACCATGAACACGCCCACGACCACTTCGGAGAAGATGTCACTGTTCTTTTTCATATTCTACCTTCATCTGCTGGAAACTTGCCTCCGTGATGAACTGCGCGTCGAGGAACTCGCGCACGTCCACATTCCGCGAACGGACGAACTCGGCGGGCGGCGAGGCTTCGACCACGCGCCCTCCCTTCAGCATCAGAATCCGATCGGCGAAGAGAAGCGCCCCCTGAAGGTCGTGCGTGACGACCACGGAGGTGATCCCCCGTTCGCGGTTGAGCCGCCGGATGAGGCGGTTGATCGTCACGGAGGTGACGGGGTCGAGGCCCGAGGTCGGTTCGTCGTAGAGGATGATGTCCGAACGGCGGACAATGGCGCGGGCGAGGCCGGCGCGCTTCTGCATGCCGCCGGATATCTCGGCCGGATAGCGGTCTGCGGCCTCCGTCAGCTCGACGGCGGCCAGAGCCTCCGAGACGCGCGCGTCGATCTCGTCGGGCGCCAGATGCGTCCGCTCCCGCAGCGGCAGCGCCACGTTCTCCGCCACGGTGAGCCACCCCAGCAACGCCCCGCCCTGGAAGAGGTAGCCAAAGCGTTCGCGCACGCGCTCAAGCTCGGCACCCGTCGCGGCCGAGATCTCCACGTCGTCCAGCCATACGCGGCCGGACGTGGGGGTGAGCAGGCGCACCAAGTGCTTCAGCGTCACGGACTTGCCGGTTCCGGACGGCCCCACCACGGCCAGCACCTCGCCCTTCGCGACCTCGAAGCTAACGCCCGCCAGCACCTCGCGCCCGTCGAACCGCTTCACGACGTTCTCGAACCGGATCATACGATGAACTCGATGTAGAATGCGCGGGTCACCATGTACCCGAGCATCAGGATGAGGAGGAACGAGATGATCACGCTGTGCTGCGTGGCGCGGCCGACCCCCACGGCCCCCAGGCGCGTCGCGAAGCCCTGATGGCAGCTCACGGCGCCGATGACCACGCCGAACACGGCCGACTTCAGCAACCCCACGAAGAGGTCCTTCACGGTCGCAATCGCCATCGCGCTCTTCATGTACTGCTGGAACTCCACGTTCAGCTGCGTCTGGCCCACGATCCCGCCGCCGATGACGCCCAGCACGCAGGCGTAGAACGCGAGGATCGGCGCCATCACCAGCAGGGCCCCCATGCGCGGGGAGGCGAGATAGCGGACCGGGGATATGGACATGATCTCCAGCGCGGCCACCTCGTCGTTCACCGTCATCGTGCCGAGCTCCGCCGCCATCGCGGACCCCACGCAGGCCGACAGGCAGATGCCCGTCACGAACGGCCCCATCTCGCGGATCAGCGTGAGCATCACGGTCGCGCCCAGATACAGCGACTCCTGGTTGAAGCGCCGCAGCGCCAGGCCGACCTGCAGCCCCAGGATCATCCCCGTGAACAGCCCCACCACGGTGATCACGGGCAGCGTGCGGATGCCCGCGGTGTAGAGCTGGCGCGTGAACGCCGCGCGCGAGTCGCGGCGCGCCAGCACCACGGGCAGGCACGCCAGGGACTCGACGGCGAGATGCCCACACCGCCCCACGGCGGAGAACAGCCCCACGGCGTGCCGCCGCAGCGCCTCCAGCGGCCCCGACGGCGCATCCTCGTAAAGTGGCTCCCGCGTCAGCGTCATGCGGCCACCTCTATCGAACCAGCTCGTCCGCGAGCGCCGCGAGCTGCTCCTCCGACTTCGCGTTGAGCGCGGAGAGCACCGTCACCGTATTCGCGCAGAACGTGATGCCCTTCGACTTCCCGAACATCCCCTTCATCACCTTCGCGGCCATCGGCGCCCAGCTGCCGTTCTCGATGAAGCCCACGAGGCGGTTCTGGTAGTTGCGCTCGGTGAGGTTGTCGATGAACGTGCGCATGAACGGAAAGATGTCGGCGTTGTACGTCGTCGTCGCGAGGACGAGCCTGCCGTAGCGGAACGCATCCTCCACGGCCTCGGGCATGTCGTCGCGCGCGAGGTCGGAGATGGCGACCTTCGAGCACCCCTTCGCGAGGAGCAGCTCCCTGAGCCTGAGCGCCGCCGCCTTCGTGTGGCCGTAGACGCTCGTGTAGGCGATGCACACGCCTTCGCTCTCCACGCCGTAGCTGCTCCAGGTGTCGTACTGCTTCACCGCGTGGCCGATTTCCTCCGCCGTCGTGAGGATCGGCCCGTGCAGCGGCAGAATCTTCTCGATCTGAAGGCCCGCCGCCTTCTTGAGCAGCGCCTGGACCTGCGGACCGTACTTGCCGACGATGCCGATGTAGTAGCGGCGCGCCTCGCAGTCCCACCCCTCGGGATCCTCCACGTCGTTCGCGCCGAACTTGCCGAACCCGTCCGCCGAGAAGAGCGCCTTCTCCGCCGTATCGTACGTCACGATCACCTCCGGCCAGTGGACCATCGGCGCCGCGACGAACGCGAGCACGTGCCCGCCCAGGTCGAGCGTGTCGCCCTCCTTGACCACGAGGCGCCGCGCCGCGTAGTCGTCCCCGAAGAAGTTCCGCATCATGCAGAACGCCTGCGCGGACGAGACGACCGTCGTCGCC
>JBJEWG010000275.1:0-6429 GCA_051884935.1 Kiritimatiellia bacterium
AAATGCATCTCTACTGTAATCACGATATTTCACCGCCGCATCCATAGGCGCACTTGATGATACAATGCCCCTCCATTCTTGAGGGTTATTCGTGGGGTGAGGGCTGATTTATGCTATACTCGGCACCGGTTCTCGATGTGGGAGGTATACAATCATGAACAAGATGAGTCATAAGACGGCTACTGGCTTCGGGTGTTTGCTAGAGGGCTTCATTGTCTTGCTGGCATTCTATAAGCTGAATACCGATCAGGGGGCGACGTTTCTTCTGTCTCTGCTGGCCATGGGCATTGGTTCGTTGTGCGTCCGTAAACTGTTCTTTACGACTACAACACCCGCGATATTCCATGCGCTACTGTGGCCTGTCGGCGTGGTTGCGAGTCTGCTTTTGGCCTACCTGCTGCCCATGACCACGGAAACCGAGGTGCCCGGCGATTCAGATAAAACGGCCACGTCTGCCGAGGTTCTGTCCGCCGGCAATTCCGCACAGAACGTGCAACCGGAGCGCCTACAATCTTCACCTGAGAAGGTTGAGGATATACTTGGGGAATTGGATGGTCTTGTGGGCCTTGAAGGCGTCAAGGACGAGGTCCGTAAGATTGTCAACCTCGCCCAGGTCAACGAGGCCCGTCGCAAGAAGGGCCTCAAGGTTCCTCCAATCTCCTACCACATGGTCTTCACCGGCAATCCCGGCACGGGCAAGACGACGGTCGCGCGCCTCGTGGCCCGCTGTTTCGTCGCCCTTGGCATCATCGGGAACAAAAACATCGTCGAAGTCGATCGTTCCGGCCTCGTAGGACGCTATGCCGGCGAGACGGCCGTGAAGACGAACCAGAAGTGCGATGATGCCATGGGCATCCCCCCGCGCATCGACGAGCAGGGGCGCCCTGTTGAACTCTCCCCAGTTGAGCGCGCGGCGGCCGTCGCCCGGGCTCCCGGTGGCATCCTCTTCATCGACGAGGTCTATCAGCTCGCGGGTGGCGACACCGACAACTACGGCAAGGAGGCGGTCGCCACGCTCCTCAAGCGCATGGAGGATAACCGCGACAAGCTCATCGTCATCGTCGCCGGCTACACGGATGAGATGCGCGATTTCCTTTGCCTGAACTCGGGGCTCGCGAGCCGTTTTGCAAAGAAGATCGAATTCGCGGACTACACGACCGCCGAGCTCGCGCGGATATTCCGTTCAATGGTGAAGAGGAACCAGTTCAAACTCGCCCTCGACCTCGACGCGGGGCTCGACGCCGCCGTTGCCCGCATGACCCGCCGGCGCGACCGCACCTTTGGCAACGCCCGCGCGATGCGTCAGCTCTTCGAGGACGCGACGGGCCGCCAGGCCAACCGCCTCGCCGCCACAGGCAATCTCGACGACGAGGCCCTGACGACGCTCACGCTCGCCGACCTCGGCCTCAACGAGACGCGCGCGGATATCCGCGCCCCAACCATCGAGCAGGTCCTCGCCGAACTCGACGGCCTGACGGGCATGGCACCCGTGAAAGCCGAGGTCCGCCGCCTGATCGCCACCGTCCGCGCCAACAAATTGCGCGCGGAGAAGGGCATCGAAAGCGGCATCGCCATGAGCTACAACTTCATCTTCACCGGCAATCCCGGCACGGGCAAGACGACCGTCGCGCGCATCCTCGGCAAGGCGTTCCGCGCGCTTGGCATTCTCGAACGCGCGAACTTCGTCGAGACGGACCGCTCGGGCCTCGTCGCCAAGTACGCGGGCCAGACCGCTGCCAAGACCAACAAGCTCATTGATTCCGCGATGGGCGGAATCCTCTTCATCGACGAGGCCTATCAGCTCAACCAGGGCGCGGGCGACCAGTACGGTTCCGAGGCCGTGGCCACGCTCCTCAAGCGGATGGAGGACGCGCGCGGCGCCATGGTCGTGATCATCGCCGGCTACAAGGACGAGATGAAGCGCTTCATGTCCATCAACGCCGGTCTTGAAAGCCGCTTCAACCGCACAATCGAGTTCCCCGACTTCACGACCCGGGAACTGGGGCAGATATTCCGTTCGATGGCGAAGAAGGGCCGCTACCGGCTCTCCGCAGACCTCGATCGCTGGCTTGACCCCTACATCGACATGCGCACAAAGAGGAAGACGAAGAACTTCGGCAACGCCCGCTGGGTGCGCAATCTCTTCGAGACGGCCGTTGAACGCCAGTCGCTGCGCGTCATGGGCCTCTCGAACCCCGATACGGAGGAGCTTATGACCCTGCGCCTGGAGGATGTGGGCATATCTCTCAAAACCGCAAAGACACCGTCCTCGGGGAACGGGCCAACCAAGACGCCCTGAGACGATTATCAAGGCCACCTTTGAATTTCAGAATTTCATGATATCTCAGCGAGATATCTCTCGATATCCTGAATCTACATATTGTTTTCATGCTGAAGCCCTGCTCGAAATGCGTTTGTGATAGGACGACGCACGGTTGAGTTCTCAGCGGTGCGCGCGGTGGTGCGCATCGTCTCGGAAAAAGGTGCGCACCACTGAAGCAAATGGTGCGCACCATTTACGTCTGCGGTGCGCACCATTTTGGACCGTGATGTGTGTTAGCCTGAAATCTGTCGCCCGACAGCGGCGTTGCCGTCGCCCGACAGCCTAAAATCCGTCGGCGAGGGAAGGTCCTTGGTCGCCCGACCCCAACCCTCTCCGTCGCCGACGGAAAAATTTTGGTTGCGCAACTAAATAAATTCTCTTGCGCAACAGAATATATTCTCTTGCGCAAGAGAATCAGTTTTGCTGGGCAACAGAATGTATTCCTGTGCCCGACGAATGGCCGACTCTTCGGCCCCGGAATGGCGTCTGCTCCTCGACAGAGGCCGCTTTCATCCCCGTCTACCCGCCTCCTCCTACGGACCCCTGGCCGCCTCATCCCGATGACTTGCCCATTGTCATCCCGATGGCCCGACCCGAGTTATCCCGATGGCCCGACCCGAGTTATACCGATGAGCGACCCCGAGTTATGCCGATGAGCGACCCTGAGTTATGCCGATGAGCTGTGCAGTCGGACCGTATTCGCCTTGACACATCCGGTTGAGGTCTGCTACACTGCAGGCATCAGCGGCGGGTGCATCGTCGCGGGACGGAGAGAATTGGCGTCCGTGGAGGAGAGGCTGGCATTCATTTGTGTCTATCCGTTTTAAACTTATAACGAAGGGAAGTCTCAGATGAAAGGGACGTTTAAAATGAAGGTGGCGATTCTGGCCGTGCTGGCAGCGATTCCGCTGGTTCTGGTTGCACGGCAGCCGAGCGCGGATGAGATCGCGTATTATCAGGCGCGCAGGCATGGCGCGAAGGTCAGGGAATGCATACGGGTCGTCGATCAGGACGGCGTGCCCGTTGATGGGGCCAAGATGTGGGGTGGCCTGCAAACTGGGGACGGATACAATGACTACACGTCCATTGACGGGTTCACGGACTCAAAGGGTGAATTCCTGGTCAAGGGCAAATGCACCGAGGCGCTGACGTTGCGCATCACCAAGGATGGGTACTACAAGACCGACGCCCGCATATCGTACCGTTCCACCGCGGCGATTCCCAAGGTCAAGGACGGTAAATGGCAGCCATACGATTCGCAGCGCACGATCGTCCTGAACAAGATCGTCAATCCCCGGCCGATGTGCGTCCACAATGCAAGAACGTCCTTCAAGGTCCCGAAGCACGGGGAATGGCTTGGGTTCGACTGCGAGAAGTATGATTTCGTCCCGCCGCATGGACACGGCGCCGAGAGCGACATGCTGCTTCGCTTCACGCTCGTCGAGGCGGCGCCGCACGACCGCCACATGACGATGGAGGTGTCGTTCACGAATCATCCACATGCCGGAGCCTACGAACTGGACAAATACGCGATGTCCGAATTGCAGAGCGTCTACCACGCCGATGCAGACGCCGCCTACCGTCGGTCGTTTTCGTATAGCTTCGATGAATTCCCCGACAAGGTGGGGGAATACACGAAGCAGCTCAAGGCCGACAAGTACCTGGTCTTCCGCACGCGGACGAAGGTGGACGCCGATGGCCGGCTCGTCTCCGCGCATTACGGGAAAATCTACGGCGACTGGCACTTTTTCGGCCCCGCCGGCATGAGCGCGGAGTTCTTCGTCTTCAACCCCACGCCAAACGACACGAACCTTGAAGACAAGTATTCCTCTGACGCTTCAATTCGACAGAAGATGGACCGCGAGGCCCCTCCGTACAGGAAGTCGAGGGTCTGGTGGAAGATCGGGCCGTTGCGGGACCTCTGAGGATTCCCAATGAAGAGACCGACGATGAAGACGATGATGTGGCTGGCCATTGCGTTGACGATGAAAGCCTGCTCCGCCACCAACATCGCGAAGGAGATCGACGCCGACATCCTGCGTGCCTCGGGCGTCGGCCCGTGACGTCCGCCTGCCGTTCCGGAATGGCACCTTTAACTGATTTTGAGGGTGCCTATGACATTGGAGTCATGGCATATTGTGCAGCACATTGTTGTGGGGACGACAAATGAAGTGGTGGCTTTTGACATTCATTCTTTTTTGTCTGCCGTGTATTCGTCGCCCGACCAAAAAGAAGTTCTTGAAATCTTTGCGCCTAAATGAAGCAAATGAAAGGGCATGGTTCACAGAGCAATATTCAGGCTTCTATACGACTTACCGCAAGTCTGTTGTTTTGTACGCATTGAGAAGACTATCGTTGATATTCAAGATGCAGTTGACAGATTTGGAAGGATCAAAAAAGCTCATTGCCCTATTCCGGCAATATCAGGCAAATTGTTCAAGATTCAGGCGGGTGTTAACTCGGATAACGCCACAACCAGACCCGACTAGCCCCCTGCAAATAATATCGGAAGATGTTTCATGTGCTGAAGACGATCTTGAATGTGCGAAAAAAGACATTTCGGCATACGATTTGAAATTGACGCCCTTGAATGAACACTCTACAGTCTCCGATTATGTTCGATTCATTGTTGAGTACGACATGATGTGTTTGAAAACAGATCGCCTACGGGTCACGTCAAGGCTTGGTTCGCCATGATCGTGTTCTTCGAGTTCGAGGAATCGGGTGCGCCGCGAAGTTAAAAGCACATGCAGAAAAGGAGAATAAAATATGTTGGACGAATTATTCAGACGAGCGGAGGCCTGTTGTTCAGTTTTATCGGGTACATGGGGACTTGTTCTTTTGCCTTTTGCGATTTCCACGCTACATGACAGAAGGCATAAACTCCTTGGAATTGCCCTTGTGGCATTTGTGGGCGTATTTGCGTTTGTTTTAACCCACGATATTTACGTGTACTCCAGGAATCAACGAACTTGGATTCCTTTCTATGAACGATGTTTTGGATTGTTCGTCCCAATTGAGGGCGGAAGAGGTGTGCGCGCAACTGTCTCTTTCGACGGGGATAAAGCTTCCGTAAAAGTCAGGCACGTCCAGCGCGGAAACCATAGCATCGGAATATGGATTCCCGACAAGATGAAAGACTTTACGCCGGTGGGCGCTGATGTCGAATTGAACTGCACATTTCGCGACGACAACGGCAAGGTCGTATTTCAAATTCATTCGGACAATGCATTTAAGAAACTATGGACATGGTGCAGAGGAAATCGAGGCGGCAGCAAGGAGATTTACTGCAAATATCGTGTGCCCAAAGACGTGCCGCTCGACGAAGAACTGCAGTTGGAGATAAAAGTCACCGGGGAAGTGGATAAATTTCTTAGACAATATCCCAATGCGGTATTGTCGGTGGACAAGTATTCAGACAAGTAGACAAGTCGAAAGACGGTAGAGAGTCCAGAACGACGAAAATAAGGTGCGCACCCCGACACGGCGGGAACATCTACACTGACGGCGGCATGAACCGCCCCTTGTCATCGGGACGACCGACCCCGAGTTATGCCGATGACCCGACCCGAGTTGTGCCGATGACCCGACCCGAGTTATGCCGATGACCGACCCCGAGTTGTGCCGATGAGCGACCCTGAGTTATGCCGACGAGATTTGGCGGCCATGTGATATCAAGGCGTATCCGCCAATCGGGGATATGTCGCCCGCCGTCGCAGAAACAAGTCCTCAACATCTCTTATCTTTCGTATTGACAAGAAAAAAAAAAAAATGCTAAATTTGAATTGACGATTGGGGAAGGTTCTTCAGTCGTGACGATTGGGGAAGGTTCTTCGGTCGTTCGTGTGTGAAGTTTGTCAAAAAGGCGTGTAAACGCCGTCGGAAAGGCGTGTGAAGATGAAGATGAAGCATACGAGAGTGCGCGTGGGTGCCCTGCTGGGCGGGGTGATCGCGGCGGCGATGGCGTCGGGCGCGGCGCTGGACCACGTGCCGGCCGAGGAGCTGGCGCAGTACGAGCAGGTCTATTCTCTCGAAATCCCGGAGATGAATCCGCAGTACGACCAGAACACGGTGAAGTACCAGGTGGACAACCATCGGATGGCGCA
>JBJEWG010000276.1:0-6380 GCA_051884935.1 Kiritimatiellia bacterium
GAGCGGACGCAGGGCCATAAACAGCCCCACGACCACCCCCATTCCCAGCAGGTTCGTCATCGGGAACGCATAGTCCACCAGCTGCCAGACGCGCGTGCCCAGGTGCAGCAGCGCGCCCCCCGTCAGCAGGAACGGGGCCGCGCGTCCCTTCCACGCCAGCGCCAGCGGCAGCAGGATGTACGGCGCCCACCACCACGCGTCGAGCAGCCCCGTCGTCATCACGAGCGACGCCACCCACCGCAGCGCGGCGCCCGGATAGAGCCCCGGCAGCGCCGCCTCGCAGAACCCCGCCCAGTCCGCCAGGCAGAACGTCTCGTCCGCCAGCTTCCAGACGACCGGGCGCAGCCGCGCGATCAGCACGGCGTAGACGGCGAAGGCCGCCGCGGCCACACCCCACCGCACGAGGCGCCTACGACTGATGTGGATGCGGGCGAACACGGCGTGTGGCGACGGCTGTGGCCGGGTCCTCCGGCCAGTAGTGTTTGGGATAGCGGCCGCGCAGGTCCTTCCGGACGAGCGCGTAGCTGGTCTTCCAGAAGCCCGCGAGGTCCTTCGTCACCTGCACGGGCCTCTGCGCCGGCGAGAGCAGGTACATCACGATCGGCACCCTGCCCCCCGCGACCTTCGGCGTCGTCTGCAAGCCGAAGCACTCCTGCAGGCGCACGGCGACGAACGGCTCGGCCTCCTCGTAGTGGATCGTCATCATCGACCCGCTCGGCACCTCCATCCGCACGGGGGCGAGGCGGTCCAGCTCGCGGCGGTCGTGCGCCGCCTCGGCGAGGGCGCAGTCCATCACCGCCGCGAGGTCCAGCTTCTCCAGATGCGCCCAGCGGCTCATCCCCGGCGTGAAGCCCGCGAACCAGTCCTCAAGACGCCCCTCCAGCGCGGCGTCCGAGACGTCCGGCCAGCCTTCCAGTTCGCGGTGGAGAAAGCAGATGCGGGCCTGGAGCTGACGCAGCCCGGGCGTCCAGCACGGCAGGTTCGCGACGCCCTTCTGGCGGATGCCCGCGAAGAGCGCCGCCTGCACGTCCGCATCGTCCGGCTTCGGCTGCCCTCCCTCCGCGAGCACCATCCGCCCGAGGCGGCGCTGGCGCACGGCCTTCACGCACTCGGCCCGCCGGTCCCATTCGGTCACCGTGCCGTCCGTGATCTGGTCCGCGAACATCTCCTCGATGGCCTCTTCCGAGATCGCCGCCGCGAGATGTATCTTCGCGTCGCCGCCCCGGTCGTCGAGTTCGCAGAGGACGAGGAACGGCGCCGTCGCCAGCACCTCGGTGCGCTCCATGAACGCCCCGCGCCCCCCCGTCATCTGGAAGGTCGCGTTCCCGCGGTTGCGGGCGATCCGGTCCGGGAAGGCGAACGCCAGCACCTCGGGGTCCGGCGGACGCATCGTCCGCTCCCAGCCCCAGCGGCGGGCCAGTTCGAGCATACGCGGCGTGGGGCGGATTCGCGCGATGTCCGTCTCGCGCGCCTTCACGCCCTCTTCGAGAATCGCGGCCCAGTAGGCGGCCGCGCGGTCGTGCAGCATCATGTTCGCGAGGCGCGGGTGGGCGCCGAGGCGCGCCATGCGCCGCCCCCGGTCGGTGATGCGGTTCTGCCCGTCCAGCGCGCCCAGCATCCGCAGGAGGGCCTTCGCGTTCTCCCAGTTCGCGCGCGGGGGCGGCGTCAGCCAGGGGAGGCCGTCGAGCGCCGTCGTGCCCCACGTCGCCGCCGTGAGCACCGTCGGCGCGAGGTCGGCGTCCATGATCTCCGGCTTCATCGCGGGCAGCAGCGCGCGGTCCTGCGCCGCCGTCCAGAGCCGCAGACAGACGCCCGCGCAGACGCGCCCCGCGCGGCCGCGCCGCTGTTCCGCGCGGTCCCGCGTGAGGCGCAGCGTCTCAAGCCGGCTCATCCCCGAACTCGCCGAGAACCGGCTCACGCGCATGAGCCCCGAGTCGATCACCGTCGTCACGCCCTCGATCGTCAGCGAGGTCTCGGCGATCGACGTCGCGAGCACCACCTTGCGGCGGCCCGCGGATCCGGCGAGGGGCCTCAGCACGGCGTCCTGCTCCTCGCGCGGGAGCGCGCCGTAGAGCGGCATCACCACGCCCCCCAGCCTCTCCACGCCCGCCGCGCGCAGCTCCTCCTCGCACCGGCGGATCTCCCCCTCGCCCGGCAGGAAGCACAGGACGTCGCCCCCCGGCTCGCCCAGCGCGCGCCTCACCGCCCCCGCCATCTGGGAGGCGATCGGCGCGCTGGATTCGATCTGGAGGTACCGCGTCTCGACGGGGAACATGCGCGCCTCGGCGGTGTGGATGTCCGCGTCCCCCAGATGCTCGGCGATGGACGCCACGTCCAGCGTGGCGGACATCACCAGCAGCCGCAGGTCGTCCCGCAGCGCCCGCCGCACGTCGAGCGCCATCGCGAAGCCCAGGTCGCACGCAAGCGACCGCTCGTGGAACTCGTCGAAGATCACGAGCCCCACGTCCGACAGCTCGGGGTCCGAGACGAGCCGCTGCGCGAGCAGCCCCTCCGTGACGATCTCCAGGCGCGTGCGGGACGAGACCTTCCGCTCCAGCCGCACCTGATACCCCACCGTCTCGCCCAGCGGCTCCCCGAGCCGGCGCGCGATGTACGCCGCGCAGCTGCGCGCGGCCAGGCGGCGCGGCTCCAGCATGAGAATCTTCCTCCCCTTCAGGAACGGCGCGTCCAGCAGGGCCGGCGGCACGCACGTCGTCTTGCCGCTGCCCGGCGGCGCGCGCAGCACAACCGTGCGGTTGCGCGCGAGCGACGCCGCGATTTCGGGGATGATCGCTTCGACGGGGAACATGGCCGGCAGGGTCGCGCTAGAAGAGGTGCTCCGCCTGGACGGCGCCCGTCTTGACGTTGTGGATCGTGATCTTGAGCCGCCCGTCCGCCGCCATCTGGCCCTCGATCACCGTCGGGAAGCGAGCCGGGTTGTCCTTCGGCATCTCGCACCCGCCGCCGACGATCTGCGCCCAGGGGCGGTCCGCCGTCGGCGCGTCGTAGCGGTACCTGTGCTTGTGCGCGCAGATGACGAGCTGCACGCCGCCGCGGACGAGGATCGGATTCCAGAGGTCGTGGCACTCGCGGGACCAGTAGGCGTAGTCCTGCGGGTCGATCTTCACGCCGTCGTGCGGGTAGTCCGGGTGGTCCGGCGCCGCGAAGAGCGGGATGTGGCAGAAGACGATCTTGTACTTCGCCGCCGCGATGTCGGGCCGCGCCAGCGCCTTCGCGAGCCAGGCGGCCTGCGCCCTGCGGTACGGCTCGAAGTTCGCGAGGCCGAACCACTTCGGGTGCCCGTCCGGCTTGTCCTCGCCCGTATCCATGCCCACGAGGGCCACGTCGCCCATGCGGACCGCGAAGTTCCACTTGAGGTCCCACTCCGCGCCCGTGCGCTCGGCGGGGTGGCGCGGCTGCATCACCTCCTCCTTCTTCGAGATCCAGCTGCCGCGGAAGTCGTGGTTGCCGCTCTCGAAGCAGACGGGGATGTCCGCCGCGTAGTCCTTGCCCTTGATCGGCGGGTCGAGGAATATCTGCACGGCGGTGGACTTCTCCTGGGTCGTGTTCGTGGCGTCGCCGTTCCAGATGATCAGGCCCGGCCTGAGCTCCCTCATCTTCGCGATTACCTTCTCGAACGCCGCCCACTGCGCGTGCGTGTCGTTCATCACCGCGAAGTGCGTCTTCGCCGCCGCCCCCAGCGTGGTGAACGAATGCACCTTGCCGACCACGGGCCGGCCGAGCTTCGCGTCGTAGATGTTCTTGTAGTCCGTGAACGGCGTCGTCACCGTGCGGTACCAGTAGGTCGTCGCGGGCTTGAGGCCCTCCAGACGCACCTCCAGCGCCGCCACGTCGATCGGCACCAGCCCGTAGCCGCCGCTCTTCACCGTGCGCGCGTTCGCCATCTCGGGGTTGTCGGCCACCTCCACCACGCCCTTCGAGAGACCCGAGACGCACCACGTCACGCCCATCGTCGTCTCGCCCGGCGCCTGTAGACACGGCTCGCCCACCACGAACGGCGCCTCCCCGATGCCCTCGAACGGCTTGCGGACCTTGCCCGCAGGCTTTGCCGCCTGCACCGGCGCCACCGCGGCGGCGGCGACCATCGCCCCGCCCGAAAGGAATGCCCGTCTATTCACCATTTCAGTTCTCCTGTTTTCCCGGCGTCTCCGCCGTGCGTGTTCAACACCTTCTCATGTCATCCCGCATCACGCGCAATCGCAACGCCGAGAATCGAAGAGTGTTGAGAACGTCCATGCGACGAGTATACCAAAACTTCTCCATCCGCGCCGCCAGTAAGTCACCCCGACAAGGCCCCTCGCCGCTCCGTGCGGGGCCTCTCCGCTCGCCCGTGGGGCCGTACCGTCTCCCTTCCCTGTTGGGCCGCGTGGACGCTACCGATCCGTCGCCCGGGACGCTGGAGACTACGGCATTCCCCTCCCGACGGAACGGCAAATCACACTGACCGAACGGCAAATCGCACCGACCCAACGACACAATCCCCCCGACATCCGGGATTTGGTTGCGCAACCAAATGAATTCTCTTGCGCAACCAAACAAATTCAGTTGCGCAACTAAATTCATTCTCTTGCGCAAGAGAATCCCAAATCACGCCGACATCCGCCCGTCTCTCCTAGGAGAAAAATCCGTCTCTCCGAGGAGAAAAGTCCATCCCTCCGGGGAGAAACGCCCATCTCTCCTCGGTGCCCCGCGCCCGCTCCTGGACTTCCCCGCCGTCCCCCCTAGGCGATTCCCCGCCACCACCCCGCCATATCTGCCACATCCGCCGACCCGCCGCCCGGTTTTAGAAACTCCGAGCGTTTTCAAAGGGCTCCGCTAACGCTCCGCCCGAGGCTTCGCGCTTCCTTAACGGCCTTTCTTTGACCAAATGGCGACTGATTCTGAATCGGCGTCTTCGATGCCGGGGAATTCCCCGCCTGAGGCTTCACACGCTTTCAACGACTTCTCACTATAAAAAAGGACACAACAAGAAGCCGGCCCTCGGTTCGGTGGCAGGGGCGTCAGCCCCTATGCCCTATATATAGGTATAGAGGCAAGTGACCAGTAGGTGGGGTGATGGCCGACGGTGGCGGAGGGCCCTCGTCCGCCGAACACGGCGCCGAAGGCGCCGACACAGAACCAAGTCAACGAAGTGCCGTTGAGGAAGCGCGAAGCCTCGGGCGAAGCGTTAGCGGAGCCCTTTGCAAACGCTCGGAGTTTAAAACCGGGCGCCGTTACAGCGGCAATCTACGACGCATCGGCGTGGATGATCTGTTCGATCAGGGAGACGCTGCGACGGGCGGCGGCCGCGTCGATGGGATAGGGCGCGCCGCCGTCAAGGGAGTCCGCGAAGGCCTCGAAGCACGCGCGATGGAGCGAACAATCCAGCTGATCAGGGCGATTGGAGCCGTGCGGCGCCGCCTCCCCGGATGCGCCGACCGGCGGGGGCGTGCCGTCCGCCAGCGACCATTCGGCAATCGCGTGGTCGCGCAGGACGATCGTCCCCTTCGTGCCCGTGATCTCCAGCGTCTTCGGACGCCCCGGCCACGAGCTCGTCGCGCCATAGACCGTCCCGAGCGCGCCGCCCGCGAACCGAATCGCCGCGCACGCCGTATCCTCCGTCTCCATCGGATGCGCGAGCGTGGCCGCGAAGCCCCTCACCTCCTCGACGGGCGGCATGAGTGCCGTGAGCCAGTCGATCATGTGGATGGACTGGTTCATCAGCGCGCCGCCGCCGTCCATCGCCCAGGTGCCGTGCCAGCCCGATTCCGTGTAGTAGGCGTCCTCGCGCCACCAGGGCACATCGACGCGCGCGAACGTGATGCGGCCAAGCCGACCCGCCTCCACGGCGGCGCGCGTCGCCTGGAAGGCCGGCGTCCAGCGCGTCTGGCAGATGCACCCGAGCGGCGTGCCCGTGGCCGCGCACGCGGCGGCGAGGGCGTCGATGCGCGCCGCCGTGATCGCGAGGGGCTTCTCCACGAGCACCGGCAGACGGCGCGCGGCGGCGGCGAACACGGCCTCGTCGTGCGCGCCGCTCGCCGTGGCGACGACGAGCAGATCGACGTCATCCCGGAAGGAATCGCCGGTATAATCCTGCAGCTTTTCCCCGTCGTAGCAGGTCATCAGCGAGACCGCGATACAGTGGGTGAGCTGGGAAACAAAGCCGATCATTTCATCGTGCTTTTCCGGCGAAAGGACCGAAACATGCGCAAACCCCATTAGCCGTCCCAGCTCCAGACAGTCCTGAACAGCAGCTTCGGTATTGCGGGCGGTGGGGGTCACAATGTAATTGGCCCCGCGAAAGATCTGCTCGTCACTGTTCTGCACGCCGTAGACCTCCCGCCCGGCCATGGGGTGAGCGGCGATGAATTCGACGTCCG
>JBJEWG010000277.1:0-6375 GCA_051884935.1 Kiritimatiellia bacterium
CTCAGGTCGACGAGCGCGATGTCGCAGAGGTCGCGGTATTCGGCAAGCACCTCCGGACGCTCGTAGCCGCTGGAATTGTAGACGAAGGGCAGTTTGATCCCCTCGGCGAGCAGAGGCGCGACCGCCGCGCGGACCATCGGCAGATAGGGCGTGGGGGAGACGAGATTCCAGTTGCCGCAGCGGTGTTTGACGGCGAGATCGCGGAAGATCTCCGTCAGCTGGGGAATGGAGAGGTCCCTGCCCTCGCCCTGCCAGCTCCAGGGGGAGTTCTGGCAGTAGAGGCAGCGCATGGTGCAGCGGGAGAAGAAGACGGCGCCGGACCCCGCGTCGCCGCAGATCGGCGGCTCCTCGCCGAAGTGGGGCCCCCAGCGGAACACGCGCGGCCGCGCGTCCGCCCGGCAGAAGCCCAGCTGGCCGTTCGCGCGGTCGGCCCGGCAGCGCCTCGGGCAGAGTTCGCAGGTCACGGCGTATCCCGGGAGGCGCCGCCCTGCTCGCGCAGGTACTTCGCCCGCACGCGCAGGAACACGAGCCCCACGACGGGCGCCGTGAGGATGTAACCCGCGCCGATCACGCCGAGCGTCAGCCAGAAGTGCGTGAAGAGGAACGCGACGAGCAGAATCAGCATCGCCGTCGTCGGCAGCATGTACTTCCTCGTGAGGTGGACGCTCTTGAGCGAGATCGTGGGCAGACGCGACGCCATGAGCGCTCCCACGAGCAGCAGCATGAACATCGCGAAGGCAGGATGCTGAAGGGCGGGCGCGAGCGCGGGAATTGTGAGGGCGAGGATCACGGGCGTGAGCACCATCCAGCACCCTCCCGGCGCGGGCACGCCGAGGAAGAAGTGCTTCCAGTAGGGCAGGGTGGGCTGTTCGAGCATCGTGTTGAACCGGGCGAGGCGGAAGGCGTCGCACATGGCGTAGAAGAGCGCGAAGGCGAGCAGCACCTGCTTCGTGGCGAGCGGCAGGCCGATCGAGCCGCTCAGCACCCAGAAGTAGATGAACATCGCCGGCGCCACGCCGAAGTTCACGAAGTCGGCGAGCGAGTCGAGCTCGGCGCCGAGCTTCGAACTGCACTTGAGCAGCCGCGCGACGCGGCCGTCCATGCCGTCGCACACGCAGGCGACGAGCAGGGCCACGAGCGCGAGGAACCAGTCGCGGCCCCCCACGGGCTGCCCCGCGAGGGTCTTCGCGTAGTTCGTCGCGCAGATGGCGATGGAGGTGATGCCGCCGCAGGCGGCCATCGATGTGATGAGGTTGGGCACCATCGCGCGCAGCGGAACGCTGCCCTCGCGGGACCTGTGGTTTCTGCGGCGCTTGCCGCGAAGACGGAACTTGCTCATGGCTTGAATATCCGGAAAGGTGGTTTACTTGGCTCTCTTGAGGATGCGGAGCCCCCGCACCCAGAAGGTGCACTTCGTGCCCTTGGGGTTCCCGCCGAGGCGGATTGCCCTGACGGCGCCGGGGCCTCCTCCCATTTCGTCGGCGGAGAGGTCGGCGCGGCGCGTCTCCCACGCCGTGAGCGGGGCCGCGTAGGAGATGAAGCGGTCGCCTTTCCTCGCCTCCGGCTGGTGCACGAGCATGATGTACTGGCAGGTGTAGTCGTTCTCCACCTTATCCTGCGTGCTCTTGACCTCGAACTCCAGCATACAGGCGTCCGAAAGGTTCTCCTCGGGAAGCTTCAGGTTGTAGACGGGATAGAACCAGCGGTCGGCTGGCTTATCCCAGGCGACGTCGAAGCGCAGGGCCTGCTCCGCCTCGTCCCAGGTGGCGGAGTAGGAGGTGGCGGAGGTGTTGCGCGCCCAGGCCTTCGGGTCGCGCCAGTTGAGCAGCTCGGTCCGCCGGCACGTGGCGAGGAAGGCCTTCTCGTTCCGCACGGGCACGGCGAGGCGGCTCGTGCACCGGCCGTTGAAGGTGCCGGTGAGGACGAGGTGCGCGAGGAAGTCGTCGCCCGCCTGCGCGGAGTAGACGCAGTCGAACTCCGCCTTGCCCATCGGCGGCAGGGCGATCTCCGCCGGCAGGCCGCCCAGGCGCCCGCCCGCGACGGCGACGGCGCCCGTCTTGGCGGTCTGGGAGAGGTTCCAGATCTGGAGGCGCAGGCGGCCGACGTCGGCGTGGAGCTCGGCGATGGACTTGTGGCCGGCGATGCTGAAGTCGGTCTTGTCGAGGTCCAGCCGCATCACGACCGTGAGGTCCTCGTCCGGGGCGGGCGTGTAGGGCGTGGGCCTGCCGCGCGGGACGGGGGCGACGTCGGCCTTCAGACCGCGGATGCCCGAGACGTAGGCGGGGTAGCGCGTGGCGGTGACGAGGTTCGTGGTGAGCACGCTCCGCGCCCCGCAGAGGTCGGTGAGCGAATAGGTGCCGCAGGGGGGGATCGGCAGGCGCAGCGGGGCCTCGTAGGTGGGCGTGGAGGTGACGTTCCCGCCCGCCGTATCGACGGGCGACACGCTCCAGAAGGCCAGCGTCTGGCTGCCGTCCGGCTGGGCGAAGAGGTAGCCCCTGAACTTCTCCCCGAGCCTGACCTCGCCTTCGAGGCGGGCGCTCACGAGCTCGCGCGTCATGGCGCTCATGGCCGCGTAGGTGGGCTTCACGGTGCCGTCGCGGCGCATCACGCCCCAGTCCTTCGCGCCGCCGCGTTCGTTGTAGGCGCCGAACACGAAGAAGTAGTTGCGCGAGACGCCTTGCATCTGAAAGGCGATCTGGCTCTTGGCGTAGAACTCGGCGTGGACGAGCTCCTGCCCGGGCGAGTGGGCCTTCTGTCCCTTCACGGCCCCGTCCTTCTCGGAGTGTCCTTCGAGGTTCGTGCCGCTCTCGGTCATCCACACGGCGCGGTCCCTGATGCCGTGCCGTTCCATGAAGGCGCGGAGGTCGGCGAAGATGGTCGGGTAGCTGCTGAGCGGCGAATAGGTGTGGAAGTTGAAGACGTCGGAGTACTTCGCGGCGTCGTTCGCGTACATGCCCGCGTCGTAGGCGTTGCGTCCCGCGCTGCAGACGGCGCCGGGCAGCACGGTCATGCCGGGCCGGCCGACCTTGAAGCCGAGGTAGGCGGCCTTGAGCGCGGCGGTGTAGTCCCACACGGCCTCCGGGGCGAACGAGATGTCCTGCTCGTTCCAGAACTCCCAGTCGCCCATGCGCTCGCCGAAGGCGATGGCGGTGTTGCGGCAGAAGTCGTGGAGCGCGGCGAGGTCGCGGGGGAGCTTCTCGATGCGGTCCATGTACTTCGGCACGTCGTGGAACATGCCTGATATAAGGATCGCGCGCGCGCGCAAGAGGTCCGCGTTGTACATGTAGTGCCCGAAGTGGTAGTCGCCGGGCCTGGGGTTGACCTCCGAGGCCGAGAGGCGTTCGCGCACGTGCGGCAGACCCGTGCGCCACAGCAGGTCGCTCACGAGGCGGTAGGTGTCGCCGCCGTACCAGGGGCACTTGAACCCGCCGGGACACGAAACCCAGCTCTGGGCGGAATCGACGCCGTAGAAGGACTCGTGGTCGAAGACGCGGCCCTCGGGCACCGGGACGACGGCGAACGTGGCGTCTTCGCCCGCGCCCGCGAGGTGGTAGTAGCCGACCGGCAGCTTGCCGATCATGGCCGTGCCGTCGGCGGCGAAGGTCCCGGAGGCCCTGTGGCGCCCCAGCCAGTCGGTGAGGGTCCACGCGGCCCCGGCCGTCCCGCCTCGGGCGGACGCCTTTTCCCGATCGGTGTAGACGTGCCCGGGTGCGTCGAGCGTGAGCGCGGCCGAGACCGCGAACGAGGCCGTCGCCAGAACTGCGCAGAGAACTGTCTTCATGGCGGGTAGTATAGCATATCCTCTTCGACGCCGGGGTATGAAGCCGATAAACTCCGAGCGTTAGCGGAGCCCTTTGCAAACGCTCGGAGTCTTCAAATCGGTCGAGGGGTAAGTCATCGGCACAACTCGGGGTGGCTCATCGGCATAACTCGGGGTCGGTCATCGGCATAACTCGGGTCGAGTCATCGGCATAACTCGGGTCGAGTCATCGGCATAACTTGGGGTCGGTCATCGGCATAACTCGGGGTCGCTCATCGGCATAACTCGGGTCGAGTCATCGGGACGAGGCGGGCGGGGGAGGCCGCTTGTCATAACGACCCTTGACAAAAAGGGGAGGGAAGCGTATGATTTCCGCGTTTTCCCTTCAGGGGGAGTGGGACGCGGTTAGGCTTAGAGGAGAAGACGATGAAACACACCATATTGACACTCGCGCTGGCGCTGTCCGGCCTGGCGGGCGCCGTGACGACGTTCGAGACGGCGCAGTCCGTCTGGCCGACTGGATTAGAGCAGGAAATGAACACCTTGATTGCGTTTAGGAGCACATTTGAGCTCAAGGACGCCCCCAAGCCCGTTCTCAGGCTCGTCGCGTGGTATTCCTATCGTGTGAAGCTCAACGGCGCGTTCGTCGCCTTCGGCCCGGCGCGTGGGCCGAAGGGGTTCTTCCGCCCCGACGAACTCGATCTCTCGGCGGCGGCGAAGCCGGGGCGGAACGAGCTGGTCGTCGAGGTCGCGGGCTACAACGTGCCGAACTTCTACCTGATGGAACAGCCGCCGTTCTTCAAGGCGGAGGTGGTTGCGGGCGGGAAGGTGCTGGCGGCGAGCCGTGCCGCCGGGGGCGACTTCACGGCCGCCCGGCTGCCGCGCGTCCAGAAAGTCCCCCGCTACTCCTTCCAGCGCACGTTCGCCGAGGTCTACCGCCTGCCGGGCGACCCGAACCCGCCCGCGCTCCCGCTGGCGAAGGCGCCGGAGCCCGTCCTGATCGAACGCCGCGCGCCGTATCCGGACTACGAGGTCAATCCCCGCATGGCGCCCGTCTCGTTCGCGAAGATCCGCCACGACGAGACGGCGAGCGTCCGCAAGGACCGTTCGCTGACGCTGCCGGGCACGGCGAACTTCAAGGGCTTCACGCTCGACGAGCTGGAGGTGAACAGCTCCTTCCTGGCCCAGCGCCTCGTCAGTTCGGACCGCCGCGCGGCCACCGACGCGGAGAAGGCCGCCCCGTCGTTCCCGCTGGCGGCGGGGCAGTCGATGGTCTTCGACAACGGCCTCAACGACTCCGGCTTCCCCGGCCTTTCCGTGGAGGTGAAGAAGCCCGGGCGCCTGGCGCTGCAGTTCGACGAGGTCCTTTCCGAGGACGGCGAGGCGCGGGGCATCCGGCGCTATGGCGACTGCTGCAACGTGATCGTGTGGGACTTCGAGAAGCCGGGCAGATACGAGGTGGACGCCTTTGAACCCTACACCATGCGGTACGTGGAGCTGGACGTGGTGTCCGGCGAGATGGTCGTTTCCGCCCCCCGGTTCCGCAGCTACAAGAACGCGACGGCGAAGCGGGCCTCGTTCCGCGCGAGCGACCCCGCGCTCGTGCAGATATTCAACGCGGCCAGCGAGACGTTCCGGCAGAACGCGGTCGATGTGTTCATGGACTGCCCGAGCCGCGAGCGCGCGGGCTGGAACTGCGACGCCTACTTCACGGGGCCGGCCTCGACGCTGCTGACGGGCGACGCGGCCCTTGAGCGCGTGTTCGAGGAGAACCACGCCCTGCCGCCCGCCTTCGACGACATCGACGACGGCATGCTGCCGATGTGCTATCCCTCAGACCACCGCGACGGCGTCTACATCCCGAACTGGGCGATGTGGTTCGCGCTGGAGACGGAGGAGTATCTGCGCCGCACGGGCGACCGCGCCACCGTCGATGCCCTGCGCCCGCGTCTGGAGAAGCTCGTCGCGTTCCTCCAGACCTTCCGCAACAAGGACGGACTGCTCGAACGGCTGCCGCGCTGGGTGTTCGTGGAGTGGAGCCATTCGAACAAGCTCGTCCAGGACGTCAGCTATCCGTCGAACATGACGTGGGCCGACATGCTGGACGCGATGGGCCGCCTCTACGGCCGCGCCGACCTCGCGGCGGAGGCGAAGCGCGTGCGCGCCGAAATCCTCCGCCAGAGCTGGACGGGGACGTGGTTCTGCGACAACGCCGTGCGCCAGAAGGACGGCACGCTCAAGCTCTCCGGCGAGTGCACGGAGACCTGCCAGTACTACGCCTTCTTCCACAGGGTCGCCACGCCGCAGTCGCATCCGGCTCTGTGGAAGACGCTGCTCGCGGACTTCGGTCCGCAGCGCTACGACCCCGCCGACCGCCGCAGGCTGCTCAAGCACCCCGAGATCTGGCCCTCCAATGCGTTCATCGGCAACTACCTGCGCCTGAAGCTCCTTGAGCGCGCGGGGCTCGGGCAGCAGATTCTGCGCGAGACGAAGGGGTACTTCAAGTACATGGCCGACCGCACGGGGACGCTCTGGGAGAACGGCACCGTCTGCGCGAGCTGCAACCACGGCTTTGCCTCCTATGCGGCCGTGCTGCCGGTCCACAGCGTGCTGGG
>JBJEWG010000278.1:0-6279 GCA_051884935.1 Kiritimatiellia bacterium
TGCCGATGACCGACCCCGAGTTATGCCGATGAGCCAACCCGAGTTATGCCGATGAGCCGACCCGAGTTATGCCGATGACTTGCCCACCTCATCCCAAACCCCCAAATGCCGACAAGGGGGCGGTTCGTTGGAACCGCCCCCCTGTAATGGTCGGGTTATATTACAAAACCTCACGCAAAGAGCGCGGAAAAGTCAACCACCGGGTAGGGGCCCGCGAAGTCGAAGCGCGGCACGCGCACGACGACGGGCGGGAAGCCCCAGCGCGCAAGATAGCGCCGCGTCGTCTCGGGCGTGTCGCGGTCGATGAGCGGGTCCGCCCCGTCGAACCAGTTGTAGACGACGCCCGCGACCGGCAGGCCGTGCGTCTTCGCCGATTCGAGCGAAAGGAGCGTGTGGTTGATCGAACCGAGGCGCCCGCAGGTGACGAGGATCATCGGCCACCCCTCGGCGGCGGCGAACTCGATCGTGAGCAGGTCGCTCGTCAGCGGCACGTGGAGCCCGCCGGCGGACTCCACGAGCACGATCTCATGCCGTTCAGCGCAGGTCTTCACGGCATCCGAGATTGCCTTCAGATCGACCACGCGGTTCTCAAGGCCGGCGGCGAGCAACGGCGAGGAGGGGAACTTGAATATCTGGGGGGCCGTCAGCCCCGCATCGTCCTCGGGAAAACGGCGACCGCCGCAGATGGCGCGGTGCGCGTCGATGTCCTCGGAGAATTCGTCGTTCCCCGTCTGGACCATCTTGACCGTGATGACGTCGTGCCCCGCCGCCGCGAGCGCACGCGCCATCAGCCCCGTCACCGCCGTCTTCCCGATGCCCGTGTCGATGCCGGAAACGAAATAGACCTTCTTCATCAGTACACGCGAATCTCGAAGATGCGCGCCGAGGGGTCGCCCCAGGTCGCCTTCACCGTCACGCGCAGCGCGGCGAGATCCGTCTCCGAGATCGGGTGGACGCGCAGGCGCAGATCATTCCGCTCGACCTCCACGAGGGTCTTCCACTCACCCCCGACGAGGCCCTCCACGACGTAGTCCTTCACGAGCTGCTTCGGATGGAGCGCCGCGCGCGTCGGCGTCAGGTCCGAGTCGAAGGTCAACCGCACCTCCCGCGCCTTCACGGGCTTCGGGAACGTGAGCGTGAGCGCCTGCGGCAGAGGCTCCTCGGGGTCGGATGCCCAGCCGTGCCAGCAGGTGCCGACGGGCCGCGAGACGCCATCGACGACGTACTCCGGCCGCGTATCCACGATCGCGCGGAGGCACGGCGTCGTCACGAACGCATACTGCGCGCCGGAGACAAGCGTCCAGTGCCCCTTCCCGCCATAGGCGCGCGCATCGCGCGGCCCCACCGCGCGTTCCCGCAGGAACCACGAGACGCCCTTCGCGGCGGGGAGCTCGATCCAGACGAAGGCCTTGCTCAACGCCAGAGGCTGCGCCGGACGGAAGGAGACGAAGCCGGACTTCTTCGCCGGCACCACGCCCTTCACCGCCGCGAGGAACTCGCAGGCATCCGGCTTCGCCTTGGGGTCGTCCGTCGCGTACAGGCGCGCCGTCAGCTCGACGGGCTTCTCCCGCGTGGAGACGAGCAGGCAGTCAATCCCCTCAAGCGTCTCCATCGCGCCCCGCGCGAAGCTCGTCGCGCGGCCGGTCGTCAGTTCGTGCGCCGTGTTGTCGCGCGTCCGCAGGGCGGGATCGCCCTTCCCAAACACCTTCGTCGTACCGTCCCATCCGCTCGTCGCCGTGACCTTCGCGCCGCGCGCGAGGTCGAGGGCGTCCTCGTTCACGAGCTCGGGGATGAACTGGTCGTCCCGCAGCAGGCGCTGCTGGAGGTCCGCGATGTGCCGCTCGCCGTAGGCGCGGGGCGTCAGGCCCGCGCGGGAGGCGAAGCCCGCGGCCGTTCCCGCCGCCTGGCCGAGCGTGAAGAGCGTCGCCTCCACGCGCACGCTCCCCAGGGCGATGTGCGTCACGCTCACGCAGCGGCCCGCGAACATCAGGTTCGAGATGTTCGCCGAGTAGAGGCAGCGGTAGGGGATCGAATAGACCGGCACGGACGGGTGCTTGCACCAGTAGCCGTTCCCCTTCGCGTTCTCCATGCCGAGCGGGTCGTGCGTGTCGAGCGGCCAGCCGCCGTAGGAGATGCGGTCCGGGAACATCCGCCCCTCCAGGCAGTCGATGGCCGTGAGCACGTAGTCGCCGCGTAGGCGGTAGCCCTCGCGGCGGCCGTTCATGTACGGAACGAACGTGATCTCGTGGTTGGCGGCCTGGTCCTTCAGCGGCGAGGCGTTCTTGATCCAGTCCCAGTACGCGAAGGCGATTCGGATCAGCTCGTCGCGGGCGCGCTCGGGGTCCCGGCAGTCGTCGAAACGCCCGCCGTGCTCGTTCCACCACTCCGGGCCGATGTGCCGGATCCAGGGCCGGTCGAAGTCCGGCGGCAGCACCTTCGCCCACGCCGGCGCGTGGTACGGAACGGGCTGCGAACGCCGCGCGTGGCTGTAGCAGAGCGAACGGTCCATCAGGCAGCCGCTCATGGTGAGGTCGTCCCGCACCTCGGGCGCGGGCCATTCGTTGAACTCGTGCTGCGCCTCGCGGCCATACATCCGCGCCGCGTCGGCGAACACGCCCACCCAGCCGTCGCCGGTGCAGTCGATGAATATCTTCGCCTGATAGCGGGTGCGCGCGCCCGTGAGCGTGCTGCGCGCGAGGACGGCCGTGATGGCGTCGCCCGCCTTCTCCACGCTCTGCACGCGCTGGTTCGGGCACTCCACGAACGTCTTCTCCGCGGCGGCGAGCAGGCGGTACGCGGCGCTCAGCGTCTTCGTGGGCGTACGCCCGCGGATGAGGTTCGCCTCCTCGCAGAGCCCGGACTCGCGCAGGTTCTGCCGCCCCCGCAGCGAGCCGATGGCGGCGCCGTCCGTTCCAATGCCGAGCTCGCAGCTCGAATTTCCGCCGAGCACGGGACGGTCGTGGACGAGCGCCACCCGCGCCCCCGTGCGGGCCGCCGCCAATGCGGCGCCCATGCCGGCCGTGCCCGCGCCGACGACGACGACGTCATACGAGCCGCCGTCCACGATCGCCTCGGCCTCGCCGCGGAACTTCCGCCGCGCCGCGCCGCGGGCGCTCTGCGCGCCGCGAACTGCGTCCGTGCACGTCGGCACGCCTTCCATCCCATGCGGCACGACGTCCTCGTCCTCGACCGGCGTATATGCGGCGTCCGTCGTGAAGAGGATCGCGTCGCACCGCGCGAAGGCGCCGGAGAGGTCCTTCAGCGCAACCTCGACGCTCCCTGCGGGCAGCTTCCACTCGCCCGCCAGCTCCCAGCCCCAGCCCTCGCGCTTCGCGGCGCCCAGCCTCTTCCCCGCCGCGCCGTTCACGCAGAGGGTGAAGACGCCGGGGGAGAACTCGGGGAGCCAGTCCTTCGTGCGGACCCACGCCCGCCACGTCCCGGCGCGCGGAATCGCCAGCGTCGTCCGCGCATCCCCCGCGAGCGGCCGCCCCACGCCCGGCGCGATCAGATAGGCGCTGCCCATCTTGTGGGTGAACTGCGTGTCGAGGCGCCAGTCGCCGTAGTCCGCGAACCCCTCGGCCTCAAGCCAGAGGAATCCCGGCACGTGCTCCTTCGGGGACTCCACGGGCGCGCGGAAGTCCTTCAGCTCCTCGAAGAGCGGCTTCTGCGCCGCAGGAACCGCACACACGCCCAACGCCGTCAACACCGGCAGCAGTCTCGTCATCTTCATCGTTCTCTCTCCTGTCAACTCTTCTCTTCGACGCGCGAACTACCGCGCGGGGACGAGCGCCCTGAGATGGACGGGGCCGAGGATGCCGCTCGGCAGAAGTTCGTCGTTCTTGTCCCAGTGCTTCCACGTCGTGAACGTGCAACGGCCCGTCGGGGACTTCCGCCCCTCCTTCACCCACTGCGGAATCTCCTTCACGCCGATTTCCTTCACGCCGTCCCTCACGGCGCCCCGCCACGTGCAGTCGTCCTCGAACTGGCGGTCGTCGCCGATGAGGCGGTTCGCCCAGAGGTTCGTCACGCGGATGCGGAGCTTGATGGGCTCGGCGGGCGAGGCGGGGAGCGCGTCGGTGATGTCCACGCGGAACGGCGGCTTCCAAAGGACGGGGAAGGTCTTGTCGTTCACCGTCACCTCTGCGAAGCACGCCACCACGCCGAGATCGAGCGCGATGCGGGCCCTCGCGCAGGCCCTCAGTCCCTCAATCGCTCGGCCGTCCAGCTCCTTCTCGTAGGTGGCCGTGCCGGAGAAGTAGCGGACGCCCTCGTTCACGTGCTCCGGCCACGAGACGAGCCGGTCGAACGTCACCGTCTCGTCCGAGCCCCGCGCGAGCTTGTTCGGCAGGAAGCCGTTCGGGAAGGAGACCTTCCAGGCGCCCCCCACCGGCACCGGCAGCGGCGGCTCCGCGCGCAGCGTCCGCGCCACGCCATCCGCCCCCGTCACCTTCGCCGTCAGCGGCTGCCAGGCGCAGAGCGCGCCGTCACGCCACTCGAAGTCCGGCGGCGGCACGGCCTTCGCCGCATTCTGCGGGATGCTGAGCGTCTGGTTCTCGCCCACCTGCACCGTCTTCTCCACGCCATCGTATGCATAGGTGAGGTAGAGCTTCTTGACCGTGAGGGGAACCGGGTCGCAGCCCGCGAAGTCGTTGCCGATCTTCACGGAAATTTCCCCGTCCTTCACGAGGCCGGCGAGCTTCGCCGTCAGATCGACGAAACGGTCCTCCTCCGGCTTCCAGTTCGGGTCGATCACGCCGTACCACGCGGAGACGAGCTTCGCGTTCTTCGGCAGCGTGTACGTGGCGTGCTCCTTCACGCAGTCGCGCCTGCGCGCGCCGTCCAGCGTATAGACGACCTCAAGCTCCTTGTGGCGCATATTCGCGGGGTCGCCGCCCATCGCCTCGTTCGTGACGCGCACCGCCACGCCCGGCTTGAGGTTGCGCGCGACGTCCGCGCAGTTCGGACGCCCCGGAAGCGCCCGCACGCCATACATCGCCTTTCGGATTTCAAGCGAGTGCTTCACCGGATCGACGAGCACGGGGTCCGCGCGCCGCGTCGCCGCGACGTCGCAGGCCACGGCCCCGGGACGCGGCGCCCCGGGTGCGGCGGGTTTGCGGAAGACAACGAACTTGGAGCCGCACACCGAGAACGGCACCGTCACATAGGTGCGCCCGCCCTCCTCGCGCCACACGTCGGCGGGCGCGCAGACGCCCGTCTCAGCGTCCCAGATCTCGGGCACGCGCCCCGTCTGGCGGAACGAGAGCTCGGCGGTCGTCTCCTGGCGATTGGGCATCGCCGCGAAGTACCAGTCCGCCGACGCATCGCGGCGGTGCAGCCATTCGATCGTCCTGACGCCCTTCGCACCGTTCGACTCGACCTTGAAGTCCGGCGCGAGGCCAATCCGTTCAAGCGCCTCCGCCGGCATGCAGGTGAGAACGCCCTTCGCCCACAGCTCGTCCGCAAGCCGCCGCACCGTCGCGTCGCCCTCCTTGCCCCACCGCAGGCCCGGCGCCCGCACGGGCTTCCGCGGCCAGACAATCGTCGCGCCCGCGTCGCGCAGCTTCGTCACGCACGCGAGCATCTTCGGGGAGGTCGCCTCCATCGGCGGCAGCGCGAGCAGACGGTACCTCACGCCCCCCGGCACCACCACGCAGCCGTCCTTGACGGTGAGCGCATACATCGCGTCCGTCGGGCAGATGTCCTTGTCGTACCCGGCCGGCAGGTCGTAGAACGGCCCGGCCCCGGCGCCATCCGTGTTGCCGCCCTGGTTCGGGGCCTCCTCGCCCGCGAAGAACAGCACGTCCGCGCAGAAGGTCCCCTCCTGCAGCAGATGCTGGCAGCGCGCCTGGTAGCGGAACCACGGCTTCGCGAAGTCCCACCACGTCTGCGTGCGGTCGAGGTGCATTCCCCAGCGCCCCATCGTCATGCCGGGCAGATACTTGTCGTCCGCCCACGGCTGATGCGTGAAGCGATGGTAGATGATGCGGTTCACGCCGTTCGCGAAGGCGCTGTCGCCCTGCGCCTTGATGGAGAACGGCGTCGTCATCCAGCGCCCCGCCCCCGGGCTCGGGCTCGCCGTGAACGACTCCGTGCCGCAGAACTTCTTGCCCCACACGTGCGTGATGTACGAGACGAACTTCGAGTTGCCGCAGCCGAGGCCGTAGGGGTCGCCCGCGTGGCTCCAGAACTCGCCCATCGGGATGTCGCAGTGCTGACCGTACTGGAGGTTGTCGGCCGGGCAGCTGCCATAGGGCTCGATCGAGCACTGCAGCCCGTACT
>JBJEWG010000279.1:0-6043 GCA_051884935.1 Kiritimatiellia bacterium
GCCCGCCCCCACGATCAGAACATCGGTTTCAATCATTTCTCAAGCTCCTTGATCAGCGCGGGGACGATGTCGAACAGATCGCCGACGATGCCGAGGTCGGCGACGCCGAAGATCGGCGCATGGGGGTCCGAGTTCACGGCGATGATCGTATCCGCGCCGCGAATGCCCTCCAGATGCTGAATGGCGCCCGAGATGCCGAAGCAGAGGTAGAGCTTCGGCGCCACGATCTTGCCGGTCTGGCCGACCTGGCGGCAGACCGGGCACCAGCCGGCATCGACGCAGGCGCGCGAGCACGCGACTTCGCCGCCGAGGAGCTCGGCGAGACGATGGAGGAGCCTGAAGTTCTCCTCCTTCTTGAGCCCGCGGCCGCCGGCGACCAGAATGTCGTGCGCCGCGATGTCGATGGCGTCCGGATTCCGGTTCACCTTGACGAGCTTCGTCTGCGGGGCGATCAACTTGAGCGCCTCAAGAATCACCCGCCCCTTCCGCTTCGGGTCCGGCGGCGCCTTCTTGAAGACCTTCGGGCGCACCGTCGCCATCTGCGGGCGGTGGTTCGGCGTCATGATGGTGGCCATGATGTTGCCGCCGAAGGCGGGGCGCGTCTGATGCAGGAGCATCTGCAGGGCGCCCGTATCCTTGTTCCGCGTCTCCTCGATCCTGAGCATCGTGCAGTCGGCCGTGAGGCCCGTGCGCACCTTGACGGCGACGCGCGCGAAGAAGGCGCGCCCGACTGCCGTCGCGCCCGCGAGGATCACCTCGGGGCGGCGCGCCGCGATGAGCTGGCTCACCGCGTCCACGTAGACGTTCGCCTCGTAGTCGGCGAGGGCCGGATCGTCCACCTTGTAGACCACGTCCGCACCCGCCGCGATGAGCGAAGCCTCCACGGCGGCGGGCAGGGCGCTGCCGAGCACGACCGCGCACAGCTTCGCGCCCGCGCCGCGCTGGGCCTTGAGTTCGAGTCCCTTCGCCAGCAGCTCGTAGGCGACCTCGGCGACTTCACCGCGGCTCTGCTCGGCAAAAACCCAGATGTCATGGTACTGCTCGATGTTCGCCGTGCCGTAGACCTGCTGCCGCACCTCGCTGATCGCCTTGAACGGGCACGCCTTCACGCACGCGCCGCAGGCCTTGCAGGCGCTGGCGTCCACCTCGGCGATTCGCGGCGAACCGCCCTTTGGGCCCGGGCGGTCGATCATCCGCAGCGCGCCGAAGCCGCAGCCCTTCACGCACTTGCCGCAGCCTTTGCAGAGGCCGGGATCGATTGAAATCGGGGCGTCCGCCATCACTTCACCAAACCTTTCTTCGCCAGGAAGTCCACAATGGCCTTCGCGCCCGCCGTGGCGTCGGCGCGGGCATCCACCCGCTCGCCGCCGCCCTTCGTGGGAGGCGGGAAGATCGTCACGACCTTCGTCGGCGATCCCTTGAGCCCGATGCGGATTGGGTCTGCGTTCACGGCCTTTTCGTCCAGAACCGTGATCTCCGCCTTCGCGGCCCGCATCCAGCCGGCAAGGGAGGCGAAGCGGGGCGTCGCGGCCTCCTTGACCACCGTCATCACGCAGGGGAACGAACCCGCGATGACGTGCTCGCCGTCGTCCATGACGGTTGTGGCGGTGAAGGTCCGCCCATCCGCAACCGCCAAGTCCTTGACATAGGTCACCAGAGGAACCTGCAGGAACTCGGAGACGCCGGGGCCGACCTGAGCCGTGTCGCCGTCGATCGCCTGTTTGCCGAAGAGGACGAGGTCGGGCGTCTTGCCGCCGCAGGCCGTACAGATCGCCTGCGACAGCGTGTAGGACGTCGCGAGCGTATCCGCGCCGCCGAACGCGCGCGAGGAGACGAGAAACGCATCGTCTGCGCCGCGGGCGAGGGCCTCGCGCAGCACGACGGCCGCCTGGGGCGGCCCCATCGTGACCACGGTGACCTTCGCGCCGAGACTATCCTTCAATCGCAACCCCTCTTCGAGGGCGTATTCGTCGAACGGATTGACGATCGACTCCACGCCTTCGCGCATGAGGGTGTTGGTTTTGGGGTTGATGCGGACGTTCGTGGTGTCCGGGACCTGCTTGACGCAGACGACGACGTGCATATCCGTTCCCTGCCTACTTCGACACGCCGAACCGATACTCGGTGTGGGACTTGAACGTCTGCCCCGGACGAAGCACCGTGGACGGGAACTCGGGGTGGTTCGGGGAGTCGGGGGCGTGCTGCGTCTCAAGCGCAACGCCGGCATATTGGCAGAGCGTCTTGCCGGCTGCCTTCGCGGGGACCTTGTCGGTCACGTTCTGCGCGCCATACATCTGCATGCACGGCTCCGTCGTCCAGATTTCAAGCGTGCGGCCCGAAACGGGGTCGCGCATCGCGACGGCCTGCTTGAGCTTGCCGGCCTCGCCGCGCAGAACGAAGTTGTGGTCGTACCAGTTGTCCATCGGGGCGAGAGACTTCTCGGCCTTCATCCAGTCGGCCTTGGCGCCGATCGGGCGCATCTCCGTGAAGTCGAAGCCCGTGCCCTTGACGGGGGCGTTCTTCGTGGGAATGAGGCCGGCGGTCGTCTGCGTGTACTCGTCCGCGAAGATCTTGAGCTCCTGGCCGAGCACGTTGCCGCTGGACTCGCCCGCGAGATTCCAGTAGGAGTGGTGCGTGAGGTTGAGCACCGTGGGCTTGTCCGTCGTGGCCCGATAGTCGATCGTCCAGGTGTTGTCCGGCCGCACCATGTAGGTGACCTTGCACGTCACGTTGCCCGGGAAGCCCATCTCGCCGTCCTTGGAGAAGTAGGTGAGCTCAAGGCCCTGGATCGGGCCGCGGTTGATCGGACGCGCCTTCCACACCTTCTTGTCCCAGCCCTCGGGGCCGCCGTGGAGGTTGCAGTGGCGGGCGCCCTTCTCCTCGTTGATCGGCAGCTGGTACTCCGTGTCGTCGATCTTGAACTTGCCGTCCGCGATGCGGTTGCCGAAGCGGCCAATGAGCGTACCCATCGAAAAGCCGAGCGTCTCGTACTCGCCGGGGGTGTTCCAACCCAGCGTGACGTCCGCGAGATTGCCGAACTTATCGGGCGCATAACAGCGCACGAGACGCCCGCCGTAGTCGGAGACATCGAGAATGAGCCCACCCGCGCCCTGAAGGCGGTAGAGATTCACCGGCGTGCCGTCCTTGAGCGTGCCGAACGGCGTCACGCGAATGCGCGACGTCGGTGGGCGCAGCGCACGATTTCCGCGGGCAGGGCGGCGCGGCGGACGCTGCGCGGCGTCCTTGGCGGCGGGTGCCGCGGCCACGGGCTTCGGCGCCTCGGCGGCGGGTTTCGGCGCATCCTGCGCCACACACGCGCAGGCCGCAAGGGCCGCGCACATCGAAATCATCAGCGTCTTCATCTCTCTTTACTCTCCTTTTGTGCTGGGATTATACACGAACCGACGGATTCCCGCCATTCCAAAGTCATCCCCTGAAAATCACGAACTTCCGCACGAAGAAGTTCACGAAGAACGAAACAAGCACCTCAACCACGACGGCGAGCGTCGTCATAAGCCCGAGAACGTCGATCAGGGCCTTCATCACGCCAAGCGCGATCACCGTGGCGATCGTCGCCACCCCGAAGAACATCCCGAACTCGACGTACCACCGGAACTTCCCCGGTCTGAACACGAACCGACGGTTCATCAGCCAGCAGAACACGTTCGCCACGATGAACCCGCCGGCCGTATCGACCGCCGCCAGCGTTCCGCGCGCGGCATACCAGGCCTCTTCACCCGAGAAGGAGGCGGACGGAAGCCCGAGGAGGCTCACCGCCCAGTCGTCCGGCGTGAGGCACCGCAGCCAAAGCGACGCCAAAATGTAGAACACGCCGGTCTGCACGAGCGTCGATACCACGCCGATGGCACCGTACTTGATGAATTGCGCCAACGGCCCCGCGTCGTGCGAAAAGAAGCGTCTAATCCGATCGTCCATGGGGACTCCGCCCGCCTACGCGCTTCGGATCCTAGCCCAACAGTTCGTTGACCTTCTTCATCACCTCGAAGGCGTCGGCGACGTAGAGCACGTCCGCCTTGCCCTGGGCCCAGCCGCAGTTTGCGTCGAGGTTGACGGCACGGCGCTCGTTGACGAAGCGCCAGCCGACGACGTGGGGCTCCTCGCCGTGGCAGCAGGTCGAAAGGCCCTTCGCGTGGCGCGGCGTCGCGCCCGTCTGGCCGACCTGGTTCATGTGGCTCATGAAGGAGAACGCCTGCGCGGCCTCCGGCATATCGACAAGCGACTTGGAGGACCCGAGCGAGGCGCCCGACTTCGAGAGGAAGCCCGTGATCACGTCCGCCGCCTCTTCAAGATGCAGCACCCCGTCGGCCTGCTTCTTCGTCCACCCCGCACCCGCCACGAAGAGGAGCTTCGCATCCGGCTTGATCGTGGAGGCTCCACCACCGCCGGCCGCTGCCACGCCGTTCACCGTCGTGCGGGAGGGTGCGGAGGCCGAGGGGGCGGCGAACGGCTGGGGCGCCGCGCCAACCTTCGCGCAGATCTCGCCGAACAGCGAGGGGTCGGTCACCACCACCCACGGCCGCGCCGCGCGGCTGAACGTGGTGAGAATGCGCTGGCGGTAGGCCCAGCGCTGGACCGTCGCCGTGTCGCCCGCAACCGCGACATCGACAACGTTCGTGTCGATCTCCGCACCGGCGCGGAGCGCCGCCGCCGGCATTGAACGCTTCACGCGCGAATTTCCGGGAACGAGGATCAGGTCGGCGCCGGCTCCTTTGATCGCGTCGGCGAACGCAGGCACGTCCTGCGCGAACGTCCCGTTTCCGTCAATGGTAAATGCCTTGATTGTCATGATGCAGTCCTTTCAGAGTCGGAATTCGTCTCAGTTCCTGATCCAGTCCACCAGTTCCCGGGCGATGTCCGCGGCGGACATATCCTTCTTCACCACGGTGTCGCGCTTCGCGCTCGGCACCTCGGTCTTCTCGTAGACGATTCCGCCCACACCGACGTTCGCAGCGGCCGCCTTCATGAGGGCCGGCATCACGCCGCGCATGTTCATCATGCCGACCTGCGGATTGTTCGGGGGCTCGGGCAGGTTGCCCGTCGCCCAGCCAACCGCCGCCGGGAAGCCAACGCAGGTCGAAGAGAGGTACTGCCCACCCTCGATGCGCTCAAGCACCGTGAATGAATCGTCTTCCGCCAGCTTGAGCTCATCGACGGCCGTGAAGGACTCCGTGATGCCAAGCGTCTCGGCCACGAACTGCAACGTCACGCCCGCGTCGCGGGATGCGCTTGCGCAGCCGCCAAAGAGCAGGGTCGAGCCGAGGTCGAGCCCGGGGATGCCCTTGATCGCCTTCGCAAGCTCGGCGGCCGTTTCCTTCGCGTCCGTGAAGCCACCCGCCGGCGCATTGACCGCCACGAGCGTGAACGGCGCCTTCTGCGCAACCGTCATCATAAGCTGCTGGAGCTTCGCCTTCGGCCCCAGCGCCACGAGATAGACCTTCGATCCCGCACGCTGCTTCGCGAGATTCGCCGCCTCGTAGAGCGCGCACGCGGCCCAAGGGTCAAGCACGCTCGGGAGCATCTGCTCGTTCCTCAGGCCGGGTCCCTGCGGAGTCTGGACCGGCTCAAGCGTCTGAAGCGGATCCGGCACCAGCGACCCGCACACCACGATGTTGATTGGCTTGCTCATTTCTTTCCTTTCGAAACGGTTTTCGGACGATTGTGAATCGGGGACTCGACGCCCTCCGGCCACTGGCACTTCGCGTGGCACGTGCCACATGACTTCCGCGGATCGGCGCAATGTCCGCCGTGGCACGCAACGCAGGAAAGCCCCGCGTGCGGCCCCGTGGGCGTGCGGTCGTCGGACGCCCCCGCCTGCGCAAACGCATCCGCCGCGTGGCACTGCTGGCAGAGGCGACGGCGCGGATCCTCGGACTGCGCCACGCACACCCCGTCCTTCGTGACCTTCTGAAGGTAAAGCTGCCATGGCTCGAAGTAGAGCCGCTCGGGGCGCGAATAGAACGCAACTGGCCCCTGCGCGCGGAACCGCGCGGAGGGGTCGCCGCCGCGCATCGGATGCCCGCGA
>JBJEWG010000280.1:0-6015 GCA_051884935.1 Kiritimatiellia bacterium
CCACCCGACGACGGAGACGCGCGAGCGTACGCGCCTTGATCTGATCGACGGCGTGGCGCGACATGGCGAACGACCGGGCGACGCATTCGGGCGCCTCCCCCATCATCGCCACGCGGCGGAACACCTCCTGGGTGCGCGGCGCCGTCTCCCGGTCCGCAAAGAATTCCGCCAGCGCGATATCCGCCACGGCCTGTTTGAACGCCCGTTCCTCCGTCGCCGCAACCTCATCGTCCACGGCGACACCCCGCGCGGCCTCGGGCGAACCACCCGACACCGCACTCCTCACCTCATCCAGACGTCTTTCCCGCGAACAGGCCTTCAGCGCCTTGTGGCGAAGGATTCCAATCAGGAAATTCCTGAACCGCCCCGTCTCCTCCGGCTGATAGTGGTAGTCCGGCAGGACGGCGACCAACGCGACCAGCGTTTCCTGAACGAGGTCGTCGGCCTCCAGCGCGGGGAAGCGCGCCTGCAGAAAGGCGCGCATCAGCGGCTCGTAGCGCGTGACGAAATCCGCCCATCTCTCGTGGGCCGAATCCGCGCCCAGCACGCGCAGCAGGGTCGTCGATGTCTCGGGAACCTCCGCCATTCGATCTCCTTCAGGCAATTGACATGGGGGCACATTGTAGCACATAACCCCCTTCCCCGCGCACGCTCCAAGGGGGAGCCCCACACGGAAGGGGTAGGGCGTCAAAGCTTCTCAATGGTATTCAGGAACTCGTCGAGCTGAACCGCTCCCGGCACGCCGGAACCCCTCTCCCTGAACACCATGAAATACTTGTACTTCATGCCGCATGCATTCGACCAGGCCATGCCGAGTTCAAGCTTGCCCTGGCTGTCGGAGCCGTCAAGATGCGGCCCCTTCACTTCGACGAGGACGAGACACCCCTTCTCGGTCACGACGAGGAAATCGGGATAGTGCGTGATGAACCCGTTGAGGGCGAAACCCCTGCGGTCGCGGATCCGATGCCACCACCGAACATTCGGCGTGGCCGCGATTCTGGTGATGACGTCAACCTCGTCTGCGTTCATGTCGGCATATTCACCCTCATAGAGGGACTTGTCGAGATGGGTGATCGCCTCGCCCGGGGCGATTGAGGGCGGCAGCTCATACATCGGCTCGCAGACGACTTCGTTCGCCGCCAGCATCCGGGCGAACCGCTCGCGCTTGTATGCATCTTCAAGCGCCTCGATCTTCCTCCGCACGCACACCGAGAACGGTATCAGCATCTCGGGCACGAGCTGATCCTTGACCGCAGCCGGAAGCCCTTCCATCACGCGCAGCGCATACGCCCGGATGCCCTTCGTGGTCAAGCTGTCGTGCCGCCGCGTCCTGTCAATCTGCCCACCTGCCGCATCCGCCAGTTTCCTCAGGCGCTCCTCCGTCGTCTTCCCCGAAAGCTGGCCTACGAGATAGTCCATCTCGGACTTCGTCAGCAGCTTGCTCTTGGGGCGAACATCGCCGGAATCCGCAAGGTCCACGCTTGCGGCCCCCGAAAACATCGGGTTGAAATCCACCGTCGCGTCCTGCGTGGAGAGCGTGAAGCCCTCCAGCAGCGTTTCCGCGTCCAGAAGGACCTTCTCTGCGCCGAACATCCCTGCGTCGGACGTGACGACGAACTGCGGGATCCTCAATTTCGAGGCCTCGTCACGGTAGCAGTCTTCCATTTTATATGACTTCACCGTCGGCACTCCCAATCCTGACAGCAGATCGTCGTCCTGCGTCAGAGTCGCATCATACGCCCGCCCCTGCTGCTCGGCGTCGTCAGCCAAGACCTTCGCGCTCTCCGCGCCCACGTCCCCGGCGATCTCACCAGCAGGCACAATCCTGGCATCTGCGGACAACTCGTCGAGCCCCGTACCCGTCGGAGCCTCCAAGGCATCTACGGCCCCGGCCGGCGGCAACTCCGCCTGGACAAGCGCCGTCCCCCGCCCGGCATCCTCCACACCCGGCGCCCCTCCGGCAACGCGGTAATCGGCCGAACTGAATCCGGCCCCGTTCAGGCCCTCGACCACGCTCGTCACCGTCGCGTTGAAGTCGTTGCTCGACGCCAGCACGTAGGACATGTTCAGCAGTTTCGCCGCGTGTCTGCGCGCGTAGGGCTGACGGAGAATGCGCCCGACGATCTGCTCGACATCGACCTTGGACGTCCTGTTGGCGAGCGACGCGAGAATGTAGGCGAATGGGCAGTCCCACCCCTCCTTCAGGGCGTTCACCGTGATGACATATCGAATCGGGCAGTCCGACGACAGCAGTTTTGTCGCGCCGATCTCGTCCTTCTGCGCCGTCTTGATGGCGATTTCGCCCTCGGGAATGCCCATTCCGACGAGCTTCCGCTTGATCTTGTCGAACGTCGTCGAATCCTCCGACACGTTTGACTGCGCCTGGAAGAGCACGATGGGACGCACATACGCCCCGCCCGCCGATTCTTCCTCTCTGGCCTTGGCCTCAAGGATGCCGCGCAGATGCACCGCATCGTTGATCACGTCCAGAATCTGCGGTCGGTTGTAGACGATGACCGGAAGCTTGACCATGTTGTCCTTCTTCAGCTCCCGCGCATTCACGTACGAGATGATGTTGGAGCGCATGGCGGGCGTCGCCGTCATCGACAGGATGAAGGACGGATTGATGTTCTTCAGCATGTCGATCGAAAGCGAGCTCTTGACGTTGTGGCTTTCGTCCACGATCGTCACGGGGTTGAGCTGGCGTATCACCTGGATGAGCGCCGTCTCGGGCGTATCCGCAAGCAGCAGCTCCCGGTCGTCGAACCAGTCCGCGAATCTAAGGAGGTTGCCGTTCTCCTGGTAGATCTTCTTGTCGTCCTGCTTCTTCGGGTTCGTCCGAATCGACGCATAGCAGAACACGCAGACGCTCAGGTTGTTCCGCACGGCGTCGGGCGAGAAGTTCTGCCCGTTCAGCAGCTGTTCCTTCGTGTAGACGTTGACGGCGCCCCCGAAGTCGGCGTTGAGCCGCTGACGGTACGGATGCTCCGGGTCGCCCAGGTTGGCGACGGTCTGCGTCAGGATCGCATCGCTCGGCACCAGCCACATCACGAACCTCGTCTTGCCAGGCGGCAGACGGTCGAATATCCTGCGGACGGCACACGTCGCAAGGAACGTCTTGCCGCCGCCCGTCGGAACCTTGATGCACACGTTCGGCGCCCCGTTGACGTCATCGTAATAACCCGGAACGCCGACGCCATCCAGCGGATTGACCGAAGCGCCCTTCCCGTCCCAATACCGCGCCCACGCGGCGTTGAGCCCCTTCGTCGCATCGAGCGCGTCCAGATACGCCCCGATGTCCTCCATCACATGAATCTGATAGCTTTTCAGTTCCATCCTATGCCTCCCGCCCCTTGTCCCCTCCGCTCCGTCCATCCAACACCAGTTTCATTCGTCGGTCAAAGTCGGATTCGATCTTCTGATGACGGTTAAACTCATCATATTCCGCAAACGCCTTTTCATCGGCCTGTTCACGAGAAACGGATCCCGCCCCTTCCAGAACATCGTAACGGTTAAACTCAAGAAACGCGTTTACGCTTTTGGCGAACTCCTCCATCGTGAAGGCAACATGACGTTGAATCAATCCTTCGATGTAGTCGAAGTATCCAACCACGGCACGCTCCAGACCTTTCACTTGTTCAGGCGTCAAGTAGTTCTTGGCGATATTGGAATCACTCTTGAGCACGCGCCCGTCTGGCGCATTCTTCCATGTCGCAAGCCCCATATGCTCCTTCGAGGCATCGGCGCGCCGATAGACGATCTCCGCCGCCGTCTCGCCAACGATCGCAAAATGAAACTTGTTCTGGATGGTCGCATAGAAGGTCTGCGTAATCTTGGCATCCCGACTGTAGTCGATCGAACACTCCGCATAGATGTCGGTGATCTGCTGCCAAATGCGCCGTTCACTGGCGCGGATCGAGCGGACACGCTCAAGCAATTCACGGAAGTAATCCTCGCCAAACGGATTGCCGCCCCGCTTAAGCCGATTGTCGTCCAGGGCAAATCCCTTGATGATATACTCATTAAGGACTTTTGTCGCCCAGATTCGGAACTGCGTTGCCCGGAGCGAGTTGACACGATATCCAACGGCTATAATGGCGTCGAGATTGTAGAATACAACCTCGCGCGACACCTCCCGACCACCTTCGTTTTGAACTTGTTCCATTTTGGAACAAGTTGCGCCAACTTGCAGTTCTTGCGATTCATAGATGTTCTTAAGGTGTTTTGTAATGGCCTAGCTCCGTACGCCAAACAATCCGGCCATTGCCTTTTGCGTGAGCCATATCGTACGATCCGCAAGCACCGCATTGATTCGAACATCTCCATCGGGCGTTGAGAACAAAACAATTGGATGATCTTCAGCTTTCATGTCAACTCCCTAGAACCGCGTGATGTCGCGGGGAATCTTCTTGAACGTGATGTGGTATCTCTCAAGCTCCGCCGCGCCCAGCGTGCAGATATCCGCATAAATGACATAACTCTCGGCCTTCGTCTTGACCTTCCTGAGCAGCGCCCGGTTGAGCGTCACGGCCTCGCCCCGCTCATAGCAGAAGTAATAGGCCACCCCGAACGCCGTCCCCAGCAGATACGGATCGCCGCCGCCCGCCGCCGCCTTCTCGCCCGCGCCCCGCGTCTCGGTGTACCACACGTAGTCGCGAATCGCCGCCGCGCCCGCCTCTTCGTTGAGGACGCCGTCCTTCATCAGCTCCGGGCCGAGTTCGTAGTAGCTGAAATCACCGCCCGTTCCCTCAACCCTCTTGTCGTCGCGGCCATAACCCTGAATCACGCGCTTCACCCGCTCCGCCGTCACGCTGTCGGCATAGTCCATCATCTCGACGAGGATGAACGTGCGCTTCCCGCCATCCGCCTTGTTCGCATTCAACACCGCATGCGCCGTCGTGCCGGACCCGGCGAAGGAATCGAGGACGATGGAGTCTTTGTCTGTGGCGATCTTCAGAATTCTCTCGACCAACCGCGTCGGCTTCGGCGTGTCAAAAGGCGACTTGCCGCCGAAGAGCGCCATCAACTCCTTCTTCGCCTCATCAGTATGCCCCACGTCCTTATATTCCCAAAGGTTCGTGGGAGGAATTGCGCCAACTTTATCAAGATAGGTTTTACGTGCAATGCCGCCCAAACCATTTCGACTGAAGAAAAAGCGCGGCCATGGACCCTTCTTCTGAACCTGCTCCGCGAGTTTTCGCGATTCATCAAGTGACTGCGAGAGAACGATTGCTTTAACATCTTTGCGCACATCCGCTTCGGGAACACCGCAAACCTCGGCACGCCTCGCCGCGTCGCCTATATCCCGCAATTCATAGGGACACCAGCCGTTCATAATGCGAAGCATCTCTGCTTGCTCATAACGCCAGCACGAGGAAACGGTTGGATAAAGCATCTCTCCCGTAAACGGATGTTGAATCGCATAGACCATTCCCTGATGCGTTACGGCACCTGGCGCATAAGCATTATCAGAACGCCATTTTGCAAAATCGCCGTCTGGGTTCTTGTATTTCTTGTCCATCTCCGCCGTGCGCGGCAATTTGTTTGGTTGCCACCCAGGCTGTTTGGAGTAGACGATGATATGCTCCGCTTCGCTGACAATCCCCTTGGAATCGTTTCGCGTCGAGTATGTCCGTTGCCAAGAGATATTGGCTACGAAGCAGCTATTTCCGAATATCTCATCGCAAATGTGTTTGAGATTGTAGAGTTCGTTATCGTCGATTGAGATGAAGATCGCGCCGTCTTCCGCAAGCAACTTCTGCAAGAGCATCAGCCGAGGGTACATCATGCAGAGCCACTTGTCGTGGCGGGTGAAGTCCTCGCCTTCCTTGCCGACGACGTCGCCAAGCCACTTCTGAATCTGCGGATCGTTCACGTTGTCGTTGTAGACCCAGCCCTCGTTGCCCGTATTGTACGGCGGATCGATGTAGATGCACTTCACCTTGCCCTCGTAGCGCGGCAGAAGAGACTTGAGCGCGAGCAGGTTGTCGCCGTGGATGATCATGTTCTGCGAAC
>JBJEWG010000281.1:0-5966 GCA_051884935.1 Kiritimatiellia bacterium
CTCTTCCGGGCCCGGAACGAGTCTTTGGCGCGTGACTGGGCGAGTGTCTACGCGAAGTCGCTCGCCTCCTGGGCGAAGCAGTTCAACGCGGCGCGGTGCGGCGCGCTTTTCCGCGTCTCGGAGGCCGAGGAGGCGCCGCTTCTGAAGGCGGAGGGCTGGTTCCGCTATCAGGTGGTGGTGCGCTCCCCTGCGGCGAAGGACGTCGTCTCGGCGGTGAAGTGGATCGAGTCCGTCCGCCCCGCGCCGAAGGAGCTGCGCATTTCCTTCGACGTCGATGCGCAGAACTTCTGTTGACCCGCCCCCGCGCCTCACCTATCCCCAAGGAGCCCTCCATGACATTCTCCAACCTCGTTCTCGATGGCCGCCTCGTCGATCTCGTCATCGCGGAGGGCCGCATCGCCGAGATTCGTCCCGTGGCGGGTGTGGACGGCATCCCGCCCACGGCCCGCATCGTCGTGCCGGCCTTCTACAACTGCCACACCCACCTTGCGATGAACCTGCTACGCGGCGTGGCGGACGACCTGGAGCTGATGCCGTGGCTGAAGGGGCACATCTGGCCTGCGGAGGCCCGTCTGACGGACGAGATCGTCCTTGCGGGGGCGCGCCTCGCGATGCTCGAACTGATCCGCACGGGCACGGTCTTCGCGAACGACATGTACTGGCACGCGCCGATGGTCGCGCGCGCCGCAGAAGAGATGGGGATTCGCTGCGCGGTGTCGATGCAGACGATCGAGACGGGCGGGGTCGGCGTCAACGACCCGCGGAACACGGCCGCGAACGCGGCGCTGGAGGATTTGCCCCGTGCGGCGTCGAGCCGCGTCTTCACCACCTTGGCGCCGCACGCCATCTACACGGTCTGCGAGCGGAGCCTGCGCGCGATCGCCGCGAAGGCGCGCGCCGAGGACCGGTTCATCCACATCCACGTCGCCGAGACGCGGGGCGAAGTCGAGGCGTGCCGCCGCGAGCATGGCGGGCGCACGCCGATCCGGTATCTGCTGGATTGCGGGATACTGGGGCCGAAGACGCTCATGGCCCACTGCGTCCACCTCACCGACGACGACATCCGCATCATCCGCGACACGGGGGCGGTGATCGTCGAGAACCAGCAGAGCAATCTGAAGCTCGTGAGCGGGCTGTTCCCGTTCGCGCGCACGGAGGGGTGCCGCCGCGCGCTGGGGACGGACGGGGCGAGCTCGAACAACGCGCTCTCCATGTTCGCCGAGATGAAGTGCGCGGCCCTTGCGGCGAAGATCGAAAGCGGCAGCCCGACGACGGCCCCCGCGGGGCAGGTCCTCCACCTGGCGACGCGCGGGGGCGCCGAGGCCTTCGGGCTCGACGCCGGCGTGGTACGCGTGGGGGCGGCGGCCGACTTCCTGCTGCTGAAGCCGTCGGCGCTGCCCCTTCAGCCGGGATTCAACCTCGCAAGCGACCTCGTCTACGCGGCCGACGCCACCTGTCTCGACACGGTCGTCTGCGCGGGGCGTGTTCTGATGGCGGGCGGCGTGGTGCCCCACGAGGAGGAAGTCATCGCCGCGGCGCGCAGAGCCGCCCGTCTTTTGATATAATGTGCGCACAAGTTTGGCAACGAGGCAAAAGACAACGCAATGAATACGGTTCTGATCGGGTCGCAGTGGGGCGACGAGGGCAAGGGTAAGATCATTGATGTGCTGACGGACAAGGCGGACTACGTGGTTCGCTATCAGGGTGGCTCCAACGCCGGCCACACCGTCATCGCCGAAGGCAAGAAGCGCGTTCTCCGCTTGATACCGAGCGGCATCCTCCACGAGGGCAAGGTCTGCGTGATCGGTAACGGCGTCGTGATGAACCCGTTGGACCTCATCGAGGAGATCGAGGGCATGCGCGCGACGGGCGTCGAACCGAAGGGGCGCCTCTTCATCTCCACCCGCGCCCAGATGGTGATGCTCTACCACCGCGCGCTCGACAAGGCCGAGGAGGCCGCCCGCGCGCAGGGCCGCAAGATCGGCACCACCGGGCGCGGTATCGGCCCGGCCTATGCCGCCAAGGTCTCTCGCACGGGGCTGCGCTGTGGCGACATGCTCGCAGCGAACTTCCTGGAGAAGGTGCGCGAGCAGGTCGAGGAGACGAACCGCCGCCTCAGGATGCTGAAGGCCGAGCGCGTGGACGCAGGCGACCAGATCGAGGTGCCCGGCTGCACGGTGAGGGACTACCAGATGGATGCGGACGAGATCGTCGCCATTTACCGCGTCGCGCAGGAGAAGCTCACCCCCTACATCCGCGACACCGTGCCGATGCTCCACCAGGCGAAGGCCGCGGGCAAGTCCATCCTCATGGAGGGTGCCCAGGGCACGATGCTCGACATCGACTTCGGCACCTATCCCTTCGTCACCTCCTCCAATCCGACCTCGGGCGGTGCCTGCATCGGCTCGGGGCTCTCCCCGCGCGACATCGACTGCGTGGTGGGCGTGATCAAGGCCTACACCACCCGCGTGGGCGAGGGGCCGTTCCCCACGGAACTCTACAACGCCGTCGATCGGCAGGACGAGGACGGCAGGATCATGGCCGAGCGCGGTCACGAGTTCGGCGCCGTCACGAAGCGGCCCCGCCGCACGGGCTGGTACGACGCGGTGATCGCGCGCTACGCGCAGCAGGTCAACGGCGTTGACTACTGGGCGCTCACGAAGCTCGACGTGCTGGACGTCTTCCCCAAGATCAATATCTGCGTCGCCTACGAGCTGGATGGCCGGCGCATCGACTACATGCCGACCTCGGCAGACGAGCTGGCCCGCGTGAAGCCCGTCTACGAGGAGATGGACGGCTGGATGTGCGAGACCTCGAACATCACGCGCATCGAGGACCTCCCGCCCAAGGCGAAGGCCTACGTCGATCGCCTCGTGGAGCTCTCGGGCGCGAAGCTCGGCATCCTCTCCATCGGCCCCGCCCGCGAATCGACGCTGCGCATCGCGCTCTAGTCCATGAACCCAGTTCTGAAACGAACCCTCTGCGGGCTTGCGGTCGGCGCGTGCGTCGTCGCGTTCTTCCTGTACTGCCCGCTTCGGGCCCTGCCCGTGGTGCTGCTCGCCGTCTCGACGCTCGTGCAGCTTGAGTTCTACCAGATGGCCCGGGCCTACGAGCCGGTTGCCTGGTTCGGCCTCCTCATGGGCGCCGCGTGGATTCTCCTCGCCTCGGCCTTTCCCGGGGTGGTGGGGTTCTTCTACTGTGCTTTCGCTGGCGGGCTCGTGCTGGCGCCGCTCGCGTTCCTGCTCGCCTGCATCGTTCTGTTCCGCTCGCGCTACCGCCGGCCGGTCGGCACGATCGCCTCGACGCTGCTCGGCTTCCTCTACGTGCCGTTTCTGCTGTCGTTCTTCCTGCGCATCGTGCAGCTGCTGCCAACGCACCGGCTGTTCGCGATGCCGACGACGCGCGTGGGGCTCTATACGCTCTTCTTCCTGATCGCGGTCGCGAAGCTCTCCGACACGGGCGGGTTCGCGTTCGGCGTGGCGATGGGGCGGCACAAGATGTGCCCGTCGATCTCCCCGAACAAGTCCTGGGAGGGGCTGATCGGTTCGATGGTCTTCGCCTCGGCGACAACCGCCGTGTTCCTGGCCGTGGCGCGGCACGGCGGATGGGCGCAGCACTACGCGCCCTGGAGGCTTCTCACCTATCCGCTCGTCGTGCCCGTCGGCATCGCCTTCGCCCTCGTGGCGACGGCGGGCGACCTGATCGAGAGCCGCCTCAAGCGCGAGTGCGGCGTGAAGGACTCCTCCACGTTCATGCCTGCGGGCATGGGCGGATTCCTCGATATGTTCGACTCCTTCATCTTCCTGCCCGCGCTCGTCTATCCCGTTTACCTCCTCGTGCAGATGTAGCGATGCAGATGAAGCTGTTGATGCTCGGCGACGTGGTCGGCTCGCCCGGTCGGCGGATTCTGCGGGAGCAGCTGCCGCGGATTCGGCGTGAGCTGGGTGTCGCGGCCGTCGTGGTGAACGCCGAGAACGCGGCTGCGGGGTCCGGCCTGACGGCCTCGCTGGCGGAGGATATCTTCAAGGCGGGCGTGGACGCGATCACGCTCGGCGACCATTCCTGGGGGCAGAAGGAGTTCGCCGCCTCCATTGGCCGCCTGGAGAACATTGTGCGCCCCGCGAACCTGCCGCCCGAATCGCCGGGACGGGGCTGGACGCTCGTGACGACCCCCATCTGCCGCTTCGCGGTGCTCAATCTGCTGGGGCGCGTCTTCATGGGGCCGATGGACTGCCCATTCCACGCGGCGGACGCCGCGCTGCGGGCGATGCCGAAGGACGTGCCCGTGTTCGTGGACTTCCACGCGGAGGCGACGAGCGAGAAGATCACATTCGCGCACTATCTGGACGGGCGTGTCACGGCGGTGGTCGGCACCCACACGCACGTCCAGACCTCGGACGCGGTCGTTCTGCCGGGCGGGACGGCGTTCCAGACCGATCTGGGCATGACGGGGCCGTGGTACTCCTCCATCGGCCGCGACTTCAAGCCCGTACTCCAGAAGCTCGTCACGGGCATCCCCGCGCGCTTCGACGTGGCGCAGGGCCCCGCCACGCTGGAGGGCGCGGTCATCACGTTCGACCCCGCCACGCGGAAGGCCAGCGCCATCGAGGCGTTTCGCCATCGGGAGCCATTGACATGATTGCCTATCTGAACGGGATTCTGGCGGAGAAGGACATCTCGAAGGTCGTCGTCGAATGCGGCGGCGTGGGCTACGAGGCCGCGATTCCGCTTTCGACCTTCGACCGTCTTCCGGCCGAAGGGGGCGCGGTGAAGCTCTTCACCCACCACGAGGTCCGCGAAGACGCGCAGCTGCTCTTCGGCTTCGCGACGCGGCAGGAGCGCGACCTCTTCGAGCTTGTGACGACGGTCTCCGGCGTGGGGCCGAAGCTGGCCCTCGCCGTGCTCTCGGGGCTCACCGTCGGCGACATCCAACTCGCCGTCTCGCAGGGCGACGCGAAGCGCCTCGCCTCCGTGAAGGGCGTCGGCAAGAAGACGGCCGAGCGCATCGTCGTGGAGCTGCGGGACCGCATCAACCCCATCGAGGCGCTGGCGAACGCCACGGCGGAGTCCTCGAAGGAGCAGGGCGCGGTGCTGCGCGACGCGATGCTCGCGCTGGCGGCGCTTGGCTTCAGCGAGGAGGTCGCCCGCGCGAAGGTTCAGAAGGTGCTCGACGAGGCGCCCGCGCTGGCCGACGTCGAGGCGATCCTCAAGATGGCCCTCGCGTCGAAGTGAACGGCGCGAAGTCCGCGGGCAGAGGGGCCTCAAGGACGAGCGGCTGGCGCGTGACGGGGTGTTTGAGCTCCAGTTTCCACGCATGGAGCAGCTGGCGGCGGGGCGGCGGCACGAGCCTGCGGTCCCAGCCGGGGCGGCCATAGACCGCGTCGCCGGCGATGGGGCAGCCGAGCGTGGAGGCCATGTGCACGCGGATCTGGTGCGTGCGCCCCGTTTCAAGCGTAAGTTCAACGAGGGAGAAGCGGCTGTTGTTGCGCAGCACGCGGTAATGCGTCACGGCGCGCTGGCCGTCGGGGGACACGCAGCGCTGGATCGCGGAGCCCTCCACCCGGGCGATGGGTGCGTCCACAATGCCCTGTTTCTCGGCAAAAACGCCCTCCGCGACCGCGAGATACCGCCGCTCGAAGTCGCCGGTGTGCAGGGCTTTGCACAGCAGCGCGTGGACGTGCGCGTCGCGGGCGACCACCATCAGCCCGGACGTGCCCGCGTCCAGCCGGTTGACGGGGCGGAACACGCCGCCAAAGCGCGCGGCGCAGCGGTTGGCGAGGCTGTCGTCGAAGTGTCCCGCGCTGGGGTGGACGGGCATGTTGGCGGGCTTGTTGAGCACGAGGATGTAGTCGTCCTCGTAGACCACGTCCACGTCGCCGGGGGTGGGGACGACGCCGGGCGATACCGCGCCCTCCTGCTCGATCAGTATGGACACCTCGTCGCCCGCGCGCACCACGTGCGTCACG
>JBJEWG010000282.1:0-5952 GCA_051884935.1 Kiritimatiellia bacterium
GAACTTCACCTTGCCGTCCTTGAGGGCGAACAGCGTGAAGTCACGACCGCAGCCGACATTGGCGCCGGGGTGAATCTTCGTGCCGCGCTGGCGGACGATGATGGAGCCGGCCTTGAGAAGCTGGCCGTCGTAGGCCTTGACGCCGAGGTACTGCGGGTTCGAGTCGCGACCGTTGCGGGCAGATGCGGAAGTAGCCATTTCTGATTATCCTTTCTGCTTAGGCGATGGACTTGACCGTGGCGACCGTGTACTGCTGACGGTGGCCGACCGTGCGGCGCGAGCCCTTGCGGCGCTTCGCCTTGAAGTTGATCGTCTTGACGCCCTTCTTGTTGGGGGCGATGATCGTGAGGACGACCTTCGCGCCCTCCACGTAGGGGGCGCCGACCTTGAGCGTCGTGCCGTCGGAGACGGCGCAGACGGTGTCGAGCGTGATCTCTTCGCCTTCGTTGACCGAGAGCTTTTCAATCTCGATCGTGTCGCCGACCTTCACAAGCACCTGCTTGCCGCCGGTTTCGAGTACAGCGTATGCTTCCATTGTATTATCCTTGTTGTACTTGCCTTTTCCATGAGGAGCACCAGCGCCTCGAAAAAAGCGGGGCATAGTATATCGAAACCGCACCTATGGAGTCAATAGGCCAGTTTTGGGTGTTTGGGGTGTTTGCCGGGCCCGCAAAACGCGGGGGCGCGGAGGCTAAATCTTCCGGGCGCCCTCTCCCTTGAGCGCGTCGGCCTCGATCTCAAACAGCCACTCGTCCCGGCAGACGTCACAGACCGTCTCGGCGGCGAAATCGGCGGGGAGGTTGTTCTGTGCGAGCCAGGCGCGCCAGGCGGCGCGGTACTCGGGGTTCTTCAGATAGACGATCGCGCGCTCGACCTCGCCCCAGCCATAGCCGCGGCTTTCGAGGATGGCGTACACCGCGTGCATGGTGCAGTCGATCTGCCGCACGATGTCGCCCACGTAGGCGACTTCGTGCGAATTCGGCTTGATGGAGGCCGTGCCGCTGATGAAGAGCTGGCGCATCTCGGGCGTGATGATCTCCGCCGCGCGGCTGAAGCTCGACTTGTAGGCCATGGCGGGCGCCTGAAGCGGCGACTCGACGATCTCCGCGCGCACGCCGGCGCGCTTCGGCTTCATCGCGATCGCGCCCGCGACGAGCGCCGCGCCGTCGAGGTTGCCGCAGCCGATTCCCGTCGAGGCCGGCAGAAACGTCTCGAAGACCTTCCGCGTCTCGAAGAAGGCGGAACGCGCCGCGTTGAACTCGTTGTACCACTCGCACACGCGGTCGATGTAGAGCCATGTGCGGACAACGTCGGCAAAGGACATGCCCTCTTCCGCGAGGACGCCCTCAAGTTCAAGGAAGACGGACGACGCCTGTTCGCCACGGGGCGCGGTGAGGTCGGCCGGCTGCACGCCCGCCGCGAGCAGATAAACCGCGTCGGCATCCTCGAACACGTTCGCCACGACGCGCCCCCCGCGCGAGATTGAGCGCAGATGCCGGGCGTTGGGCGCGAGAAACGGCACGACCGCCGGCGGATAGCTGCCCTCGGGGCGGCATAGACGAAACGAAGGAACCGCCGCGTCGTCACGCGCGCGCACCTCCTCGGGGGTCCCCCACAAGAATACGGCCTCTGAAGAAATCATGGCGTTATTATATCACAACGAGAACGGCCTGACAGCAGTTTATGCGTTTATGCGTTCTAGCGCACGGGCCTGAAGGAGAGAGCGCCCTTTGCGAGGATGTCTTCCAGCGGCGGGAGCGACGCCGCCTGCCGCCGGTTGACGCGGGCCAGGTCCCGAATGGCGCGGTTGACGGCGGACTCGACTGCGGCGCGGGTCACTGTGTCGTTCAAGGTATAGGCCTTCGAGAGGATCACGGGCGCGGACAGGGCCTTCGCCGAGAACTCCACCTGATACTTGAACGCCGCACGCGATAGGCCCAACGCCCGGACGGCGTCATACAGCTCGCCGAAATCCAGCCTTGCGGGGCAGTAGACACCCGTGGCGTCGGGGACGGGCGTGTCCGACGCGGCACGGCGCGCCTTCGTCGGCACAACCAGATAGGCCTTGAGATTGTTCCGCGTGCCGCCACGATCGCGAAGGATCAGATAGGGCTTCTTCGCGGCGAGTTTGCCAAACGCCTCCTCCGAGACGGCCTCGGGGTCTCGGTCCTCGAAGATGCGACTGGCGGAGGGCTTCCCGCCAGGATTCGTCTTCACCTCGTAGAAGGCGCAGCCGTCCGCGCCATCCCCCGGGAAGAGACACAGAAACGTCGCCTCGCCCTTCACCTTCGCCGGTCGTTCGGCGTCGTCGGCATTGCGAAAGTGGTCGAGCGTCGCGGCGCGCATCAGGTCCTTCACCGCGCGGAAGCGGGCGACGCGGTTCCGCGCCGCCGCCTCTGCGGCACGCGCCTCCTCCTGCCGCCGCCGACGCTCCGCCATTTCCCGCGCCTGCTCCTCCCGCGCACGCTGGTTCGCGGTCGCGATCTCCTCGCGCCGCGCGCGGTCCGCCGCCTCGTCCCGGGCCTTCTCAGCCATCAGGTTCTCGTGCCGCAGCCGCTCGACCGCAGCCTTGTGGTCCAGATAGGCACGCAGCGCAAAGTATCCGCCGCCGATCAGCAGGAGCATACCCGCCACGAGGCAGACTTCACGAACCAGCGACATGCGCTCGGAGGCACGCCGGTGCCGCGAGACGGCAGCGGCGGTCTGCGCGATGGTGTTGCACCGCACGTCGGGGACGTCGGGCGACGTGATTTCCTGCGGCGCCTCCTCGGTACCGCCGAACAACTTGTCCATCTCGTTCATTTCGTCCTCCTCACGGATAGTGTGCGCGCGGCGGCGGACGCGGCGCGGCGGTTCCAGTCATGCAGGAGCGGATGATAGTCCGCCCCCAGTAGAGTCGCCCGTGCGCGGCACACCCGCCGCCGCACGGTGACATGCAGCCGCCCCTCGACGACGCGGCTCGAAACATCATGCCGCAGCCAGACGTCATCGGCATCCAGCGGATTGCGGATTTCAAAGGACTCCGGCAGGTGTTCAATCTCCGTATAGCCCTCGGGGAAGACCACCTCGTAGGTATCGACGACCTCGTTCTTGCCAGTGACGGCGATTGGCGCGCGGCGGCGCTCACCCCCCACGCCAAACACCTTCCCGACGAAATCGGGGATCTTGACCGTCAGGCCGTCCGCGCGCGCCACGGCATAGCCCTCGGCATACGCCCGATACGACAGCGTGAACGGGTACCCTTCAGTATCCGTCTCCAGCTCGCCCGTCGCCGTCGCGTTCTGCGCGAGCGCGCCCAGCACCTTCTGGTGGAACCGGCTGCGCGCCTCGGGCAGAAGCTCCGCGAAGCGCTTCCGCAGGCCGCCGACACTGGCGCCGAACGTCCAGTTCGTAATGTCGAAATCCACCGCCCCGTTGACGCGGACCTCCATGCGGCAGACGTTCTCCTCGCGGCTCTCCCACTGCGGATCCGACGCCGCGATGCGCCCGAACACGCACCTCTGCGGGTCGAAATAGGAATCGCCGAAGCGGGCGCTCGCCTCGGGCGGCGTGTATTCGTTCTCGGCGGAGAGCCAGAACTCCGTCTCGCGCCGTAGGCCGGGCAACAATCCCTCGCGCCAGACAGCCCGGATCACGAGGGAGTTGAAGAGCGCCGGGCGCGGCACCGCGCGCCACGCCGCTTCCGTTCCGGGAAAGCCCTGCGCGTCGTTGGCCACGAGCGCGAACGAACAGTCGAACCCGGCGGCCTCCAACATCACGCGCAGAAGGTTCATCCAGTCCGCCCGCGACGCATACCCCTCGGCGAGAACGCGGTCCGGCGCCGTGAAGGCCTGATCGAATGGCAGTTCGAAGAGGCCCGGTCCCGCGACGCCGAGTCTCCGCAGGAAGGTGCGGATCGCGGTGATCCGCGCCGCCGCCGTGGGGCACCGCGCGGTGAGCGCGCGGCCCCTCACCCGGGCAACGGCCGCGCGCGTGGCGTCGCCGGACCACGGCACCCAGGGCGTGCCCTCTCCGCGCGCGGCGGCGAGCGCCCCCACGAGGGACGCGGCGAAGCTCCGCCAGTCGACAAGCGACGTCGTCAGGCAGGGCCGCCACAGTACGACCGGTGGCAGCGACGATTCCTCCGGCTCGCGCGGCGGGTTCCGCATTTCCCACACATAGACCCGTTCCCCCGCGTTCGTCGTCACCGACGCGGTACGCGCGGGAATGTGGTCCGCCGAGAATCGGAAGTCGAGCGCGGCGGGCACGTGGATCTCCATCCGCTCGCGGTCCACCGGGTCATATGCGCCAAAGGGATGGCACAGCGTATGCGCCACCGGCGCGTTCGTCACCGTGCGCGCGACGACGTATCGAACGACGCTGCCGATCTCGACGCCCGGCAGATTCGCGACCAGAATCTTCGAGGCGGGGTAGCGGGGCACGGACGCGGCCCAGTCGCAATCCATGAGGTTGATCTCCTTCGGCGTGATGGAGAAGACGCGCCCGTTGCTGTTCGAGACCGTTGCGGACACCAGTTCGATGTGGCGCGTGCTGGGCGCGTAGGGGAACTTGAGTTCGCTCGTGGTCTGCTTGCCGCGGTAGGTGAGCACCTCCTTCTCGACGACGTTGGTCGCCACCCAGGCCGTGGGCGAGGTGAAGTGCATCACGGTCGAATGCTCGCGGATGCGGGTGTTCGCGTCCACGTTCCGCTGGGCCGAGAAGAGGGGCGATTCACGCTCCGCAGTCTCAACTTCCTTGCGGGCGTTGCGCAGAGCGTCGTATGCGGGAACGTCGAAGTTCACATTGTCCACACAGAGCGCACGGCGCGCCGTGAGCACGCCATTCGAGCAGGCGACCGCGCGCGTGAACGAGTAGGCGGGGGACGAGACGCGCGCATCGGCGGGAAGAGAGAGGACTGCCCCGACGCTGTCGCCAAGCGTCAGGCGAATCGTCTCCTCCGTCCCCGCCGTGCAGGGCAGCGTCAACGGGAAACGGCGCCGCTCCAGCAACGTGTTCTCGTCGAGGATGCCGTTCACGACGCTCAACGCCCTCGTGGCAAACGGAAGCTTCAGCTCATCGCGCGTCCGCCCACGGCGCAACAGTTCGGGCAAGCGGGCAACCGTCTTCACCATCAGTTTCGCGTCCGTATCCCGCAAGTCGAGCGGCTGTATCTCCATCGACAGAAGCTCCGCCCCGGCTGCGCTATCCCGCCACACGTCCTCAAACCACCGCCGCCGCTGTTCAGGCGTCTTCTTGAGGAAAACGTGCCGAACGGCCGTGTCGTTGATGCCGTTGAACACGAAGGACGTCGTGAGAAGCGCGTCGCCGTTGGCGTCCAGCGTTCCCTCGGTTCCGACACGCAGCGTGTTCGCGGCGGCGGGGACGACAGGAGACGTGAGCAGGGCCTCGCCTTCGGGGCGGGCCACGAGGTAGGACTTGTCCGACAAATAGGCGGGCAGCAGATCCTTCGTCGATTCGTCCGTCGGGTCCATGAGAAGGTAGGGCGCATCGGTGGCGGAGCGCGGGGAGCATTCGACGCCGACGATGGCGTGGTTGAAGAAGGGCGTGGGAACTTCGGCGTCCATCTTCGCCCCGGCGTGGATGAGCACGGGGTAGGCCTTCATGCCTGCGATGCGCAGCAGCGCGGCCAGCAGAGCCGCCTTGTCGCGGCAGACGCCGTAGCGGTTGTCGAAAGTGATGGCCACGTCGTGCGGCTCGTAGCCGGGTGCGTCGTCCTCCAGCGTGAGCCCCATGTAGCGAACCTCCTGCGAGACGAACTTGAAGAGCGCGCGAATCTTCGCCGGCTCGTCGGGACACTCCCTGACCAGCTCGTCGACGGCGTTCGTCATGGCAGGCGTCGTCTTCGCGAGATGTGGTTCGCATAGATTCCAGTACCAGCGCGACACCGTCGGCCAGTCCTTCACCGTGGAGAATCGCAGCGTTTGGGCACAGCGCGAGAACGGGGGCATATTC
>JBJEWG010000283.1:0-28376 GCA_051884935.1 Kiritimatiellia bacterium
CATGAGAACCCGCCCGGATTCAATGTACACATCGGCGAGGGCGTGCACATAGGAACGGTCCTTCCAGCCCGTCAATCTGACAGCCTCCTCCGCGAGGGCGATCGCCCGCGTCTCGTCGCGCGCCGCGTTCGCCTTCAGGCAGAGCAGCTTCGCCGCGCGCATCTTCAGCGCCGGGTCGTCGGGGTGCCGCTTCATCAGCACGTCCAGCTGCCGGCACGCCACGTCCTCCTTGTGGATCGACGCGCAGCACTCGACCAGCTCCAGACGGTGCTCGTCCGTTCGCGGGTCCATCGTCACGGCCTTCGCGAACACGCTCGCCGCCATGTCGAGATGGCCGCTCTTCTTCAGGCAGACGCCGAAGTTGTGCACGGCCGCCACGTCCTGCGGGCGGATCAGCAGACGGTTCTCGTAGCAGTGGATGGCCGCATTCACGTTGCCGATCCGCAGGAACCGCCGCCCTTCGAGGTCCAGCGAATCCGCCAGCCCCCGCAGCAGCGGGTCGCGCGGATTGATCTTGGCGGCGGCGGCCCAGTGGTCGAGCGCGTTCGTGGCCGCGCCGCGGTCGGCGGCGTCGAAGCCCATCAGAATCTCCCGCCGCGCCACCTGCGCCCGCATCACGCCGTTCGTCAGCAGGGAGTAGATTTCCCCGTCCACGGTCCCCCGCGCGAACCAGTCCGGGAACGGCACGTCCAGCGGCGTGATCGCGGCGGCGCGCACCTCCGCCAGGTGGTTCGTCGGCGGCGGCGCGAAGGCCAGCTTCGGCGCGGACCACACGGCGCGCGCGCGGCCGAACGCGGGCGCGTCGAGCAGCCCCGGCTCCACCTCGAAGTCCGTCCCCAGATAGCAGGCGAAGACCTCCGCCGGGGAGATGGCGTCCGCCGCGACGAACGCCGCCGCCGGCTTCTCCGCCGCGAACAGCTCCAGCGCCTCGTCCGCCAGCACCGTCCCGCCCGAGGTGAGCACGTACCTGTGGCGCCCCGTGCACCACAGGCGGTAGTGCGTGAACACCACGCGGAAGTCGGCGAGGATCCGCTTCAGCCGCGCGCGGGAGAGGAGTCGCGCGTCGAGGTGCAGGGCCGCCACGCCGTCGCGCGAAAGCCCCTCGGCGATCCGCCGCCAGTCGGCGACGGCGGGCGTATCCGCCCCCGCCTCCCAGTCCGGCCCCGGCGCCACCAGCACGATGTCCGCCGGCGCGCCCTTCGCCTGCTCCCTCAGCCCCGCCTCCGACAGCGGCGGCGCGTAGAACGCCGCCTCCTCGCCCTCCACGCGGAACGTCTTCGCGGACGGCATCTCGAAGAGCGGAATCAGCGACACCAGCAGCCGCGCGCCGCGGAACCGGTAGCCGGTATCGACGGGCCGCCCGTCCAGGGTCGTCACGCCGCCCGGGTAGTCCTCGTCCTCGTAGCGGGCCAGCACGTGCCCGCCCGTCCTCTCGACGGCGACGGGGCGCCCCTTCGCGAACCCCGAGTCGCGCGTTGCGATGTGCAGAAACGCCCCGCGCCCCTCTCCGCCGTTCGGCGGCAGAAAGGCCGTCGCGAACGTCAGCCCCACGTAGGTCGAATACGCGCGGTTCGCGTTCTCCTGAAGGTAGAGCCACGCATGGTCGAGCTTCGGGCCGAAGAAGCCCCAGCAGACGCCCCAGACCGCCAGAAGCGGCAGCGGGAACGCCCCCCACACCCACCTCCGCCGCCAGAGCAGGTAGCCGCTCGCCCCGAGAATCGCCAGCAGCACCGCCAGCGACGCCATCAGGGCCGCCCACGCGAGGGCCGTGCGCCCCGCATACTCGAAGATGTTCCAGTTCACCGCAGCGCCTCCAGTAGTTCGTCCGCGCACCGCCCCACCACGCCGCACCGGCGCTCGACCGCCGCCGTCGCCCGCGCGCCCAGGGCCACCCGCGCCGCGGGGTCGTCGAAGAGGCGCAGCACCTCCCGCGCCAGCGACGCCTCGTCCGGCACCTGCACCACCGCCTCCGCCGCCAGCAGGTCGCTCATCACGGGGCGGAAGTTCTCCGTGTGGGGCCCCACCACCGTCGGCGTGCCGCAGAGGCACGGCTCGATCATGTTCTGGCTCCCGTGCGCGCACAGGCTCTTGCCCACGAACGCGACCGTCGAGATGCCGAAGAGCCCCATCATCTCGCCCGTCGTGTCGCAGAGGAACACCGGCGGCCGCGTCGGCGCCGCGTCGCCCGGACGCGACCGGCGGATGCAGTCGAAGCCCGCCCTGCGGATGTTCGCCTCCACCGCGTCCGCCTTCTCGAAATGGCGCGGCGCGATCACGAGCGCGACCTCGGGATGGCGCTTCACGAGCGCGGCGTAGACGCGCAGCAGCGCCTCGTCCTCCCCCGGCCAGGTGCTGCCGCCCAGCAGGATCGGGGGCAGGGTATCCGCGCCGCGCCGCACCCATGCGGCCAGCTCCCGCTCCTTCGCGGGATTGCGGTGGGCGACGTCGAACTTGAACGACCCCGTGACGGCGACCTTCGCCGCGTCCGCCCCCGCCGCCACGAGCCGCGCCGCGTCCAGATCGCTCTGCGCGTAGACCTTCGCGAAGCAGCGGAACACCTCCCCGAAGAACCAGCGCAGGGCCCTGTAGCGCGGCGCGCTGCGGTCGGAGACGCGCGCGTTCACGAGGTAGAGCGGCACGCCCCGGCGGCGGACGGCGCGGATGAAGTTCGGCCAGATCTCCGTCTCGGTGAGGATCACCGCGCGGGGCCTCACGCGCTCAAGCGCGCGCGCCACGCACCCGTTGAAGTCGAGCGGGTTGTAGATGAGCACGTCCGCCCCGTCCCCCGCCAGCTTCGCCAGCTCGCCCTCCGCCGTCTTCCACCCCGTCGAGGACGTGGTGGAGAAGACGAACCGCACGGACGGCTCCCGCGCGCGCAGCGCCCGCATCAGCTGCCCCGCCACCTGCACCTCGCCCACGGAGACGGCGTGGACCCAGATGGGCGCCGGCGACCGCGCGAGCGCGCGCAGGACCTCCTCCGGGTAACGCCCGAAGCGGTCCCCCATGCGGGCCCTGTAGCCGCCGCGCCGCTTCATGCGCAGCAGGAACGACGGCAGCATCGCCAGATAGGCAACCGCGAAGAGCAGGTTGTAGAGCATCCATTTCACGCGCGCCGCCCCTCCGTGCGCTAGAAGTCGAGGTTGCTCACGTTGAGCGCGTTGTCTTCGATGAACCTGCGGCGGGGCTCCACCTCGTCGCCCATGAGCAGCGAGAAGATCTGGTCGGCCTTTACGGCGTCGGCCAGCACCACGCGCTTCATGTGGCGCTTGCTCGGGTCCATCGTCGTCTCGTAGAGCTCCTTCGCGTCCATCTCGCCGAGGCCCTTGAAGCGGTAGATGCTCATGCCCTTGCGGCCGCGCGCGTCGATCGCCGCCAGCAGCTCCGCCAGGGACGCGACGTCCTGCGACGTGCCGTCCTCCTCCAGCGTCGCCACCGTGCCCGTCTCGCCGAGGTAGTCGCCCACCGTGAAGCCCATGCCCTTCAGGGACTCCATCTGCTTGCGCAGCATCGCCGCGCGGTACACCTCCAGCCAGCGGAACGCCATCTGGTCCGTCGGGTGGAACGTCTCCACCTGCGTGGACGGCAGGTCCAGCGTCGTCTGGAGCTCCTGCTGGAGCTCCGCGACGCGCGCCTTGAACGCCGCCTCGTCGCGGCAGTATTCGAGCTTCGCCTCGTCGCCGGACCCGAGCACGATCACGTAGCGCGGCACGAAGCCCGCCTCGTCGCGGCGGTCCAGCAGCTCCTTCGCGGAAAGCCCCCGCCGCTCGATCGTCGCCACCGTGCCCTTGATCTCGGCGAGCAGTTCGAGGAGGCGCCGCGCGGCCTCCTTGTCGAGCGCCTCGCCGCCCGCGCGCCTCACCGTCATGTCGTCGAGGCCGAGGAAGAGGATGCGCGCGTTCATCTCGCCGTCGGTCAATACGTACTCGCTCTTCTTCTTGCGCTCCACCTTGTAGAGCGGCGGCTGGGCGAGGTAGACGTAGCCGCGCTCGATGAGCTCGGGCATCTTGCGGTAGAAGAACGTCAGCAGCAGCGTGCGGATGTGCGCGCCGTCCACGTCGGCATCCGTCATGATCACGATCTTGTGGTAGCGGGCCTTCGAGACGTCCCACTCCTCCGCGAAGCCGCAGCCGATCGCCGTGATGAGCGTGCGGATCTCGTTGTTCGCGAGCATCCGGTCCACCCGCGCCTTCTCCACGTTGAGCACCTTTCCGCGCAGGGGCAGGATGGCCTGGATCGACCGGTCGCGCCCCGTCTGGGCGGAGCCGCCGGCGGAGTCGCCCTCCACGAGGAAGAGCTCGGTCCTGGAGGCGTCGCGGCTCGAACAGTCGCGCAGCTTGCCCGGCAGCGACAGGCCGTCCATCACGCCCTTGCGGCGCGTGTTCTCGCGCGCGGCGCGCGCCGCCTCGCGGGCGCGGTACGCGAGCAGGGTCTTCTCGATGATGGTCTTCGCGACGGCGGGGTTCTCCTCGAAGAACGTGAGCAGCTTCTCGCTCACGATGCCCGCCACGATGCCGTCCACCTCGCCGTTGCCGAGCTTCGTCTTCGTCTGCCCCTCGAACTGCGGCTGCGGCACCTTCACGCTCACCACCACCGTCAGCCCCTCGCGCATGTCGTCGCCGGTGAGCTTCTCCTTCTCCTTGATGAGCTTGTTGTCGAGGCCGTACTTGTTGATCGTCGTCGTCAGCGCGCGGCGGAACCCCGTCAGGTGCGTGCCGCCCTCCACCGTGTGGATGTTGTTGCAGTACGTCTGCTCGATCGTGGAGTAGGTGTCGGTGTACTGCATCGCCACCTCGGCCATGATCAGGTACTTGCCGTCGAGCCGTTCGCACTCCTTCTGCCCCTCGAAGTGGATCACCGGCGAGACGGCCGCCTTGTTCGTGTTGAGGTACCCCACGAACTCGTCGATGCCCCCCTCGTAGTGGAACGTCTCCTCGTGGTGCCCCTCGCCCTCGTTGTCCTTGAAGTGGATGCGCACGCCCTTGTTCAGGAACGCCAGCTCGCGCAGCCGGTTGCACAGAATCTCCCACTTGAACGCATGGCACGTGAAGATCGAGTGGTCCGGGAAGAACGTCACCTTCGTCCCCGTCTCCTCCCCGCACGCACCCACCACCGTCAGCGGCTTCGTCACGTGCCCCCGCGCGAACTCGATGTGGTGGATCTTGCCGTTGCGCTTCACCTCCACCTTCATCCAGTCCGAAAGCGCGTTCACGCACGACACGCCCACGCCGTGCAGCCCCCCCGACACCTTGTAGTTCGACCCGTCGAACTTGCCGCCCGCGTGCAGGATCGTGAGCACCACCTCGATGGCCGGACGGTGCTGCGTGGGGTGCATATCGACGGGGATGCCCCGCCCGTTGTCCGTCACGCTCAGCGACCCGTCCTGATTGATCTGCACGTCCACGAGCGTGCAATACCCCGCCAGCGCCTCGTCGATCGAGTTGTCCACCACCTCGTACACCAGATGGTGGTAGCCCCGCTCGCCCGTGTCGCCGATGTACATGGCCGGACGCTTCCGCACCGCCTCCATCCCCTCCAGAACCTGGATGTTGGCGGCGTCGTAGCTTCCCGGCCGCGTCTGCGGCGCGGTTTCGGCGGGCGTGGTCTCGTTCGCGATGGGCTGTTCTTCGGACATTGCTTTCCTTTACTGAAATTTACACTTTATTATAGCATAACGCGCGCGCGCACGCGAGGGGAAATGAATCTCATCCCGATGACGGGGGGCGAGTCATCGGCATAACTCGGGGTCGCTCATCGGCACAACTCGGGGTCGGTCATCGGCATAACTCGGGGTCGGTCATCGGCATAACTCAGGTCGGCTCATCGGCACAACTCGGGGCCGAGAGCCGAGATTCCCTCGCCGACGGAAAAAATTCTACTGCCCAGTGGAAGAAATTCTGTCGGGCGACAGAAAACTTTCTGTCGGGCGACGGAAAACTTTCCCTCGCCCGACCCAAGGCCGGGGGGTCGGCGACCCTCGGGAATCTGTCGGGACGAAATGCCGTTCTGACGCGGGAGGTGTGTCAAAATGGCACGGAGAGACGGAAAGTGTGTCGTTTTGGCACAATCTTCCGACGGTGTGGCCCCTCAGGCGGGACGGCCTATTCGGAGAGACGCAACGCGACCACGCGCAGTTCGGGATGAGGCCCCTCAGTGCCGAAGTCGGACGACGTGAGGGTGAACAGCACGTCATACGGCCGCGCGGACCCTGCGCGCAGCAGTTCGGCGTCCTCGCCGTGGCCCCACCAGATGGCGCGCGGAATGGCCCGGTTCACGAACGAGAGGGAAAGGTGCCGCCCGTCGCCCCCCATCACGTTGATTTCCCGCAGCGCGACGCGGCGCAGGCCCAGCACCGGCTCTGGGTTCCCCTCGCCGAACGGCTCCAGGCGCTTCAGCTCCTCGTGGAACGCCAGCGTCAGCTCGCTCGGCTCCACCCACCCGTCGAACGGCACCGCCGCCTCCGGCACGCGCACCTTCTGCCGCGCGCACGCCGCCATGAACGCCGCGCGGAACGCCTCGAAGGCCCCTTCGCGGACGGTGAAGCCGCCCGCCAGGGCGTGCCCGCCGAAGCGGGAGAGGTGTTCGCCCGCCGCCGCCAGCGCGTCGTGGACGTTGTACCCCTCCGGCGCGCGCACGCTGCCGACATCCCCCACGACGACCGCCACGGGGACGTGGTACGAGTCGAGCAGGCGCGAGGCGACGATCCCGGCGACGCCCAGATGCCACCCCTCGCCGCGCACGACGAGGGCCGGCAGGGCCTCCCCCGCCGCGCCGATCTGCTCCCGCGCCTCGCGGTCCATCTGCTGCTCCACCGTCTTGCGCGCCACGTTGAACTTGTCGATCTCGAACGCGAGGGTGCGCGCCAGCTCCCGATCCTCGTTCATCAGCAGGTCGTAGGCGCGGCGCGCGTCGTCCATGCGCCCGGCGGCGTTGATGCGCGGCGAGAGGGCGAAGCCGTAGTCCCGCGCGACGAGCGCGTTCGCGCTGCGCGCCGCGCGCGCGAGCAGTTCGCGCAGCCCGAGCGGCGCGAAGTGGTTGAAGAGCGCGAGCGACTGGGCCACCAGCACGCGGTTCTGGCCCGTCACGGGCATCACGTCCGCCACCGTGGCCAGCCCCGCCAGCACCAGCAGCGAACCCGCGAACTTCGGCCCCGCGTAGAGCCCCGCCTCCCGCGCGGCCTTCGCAAGCGCCGAGGCGAGGAAGAACGCCACCCCCGCGCCGCACAGGCAGTCGCACCCCGGGCCCGGACGGATCTGCGGATCGACGAGCGCATCCGCCTGCGGCAGCACGGCCCCCGGCAGATGGTGGTCCGTCACGACGACCGTCACGCCCCGCGCCCGCAGCGCGGCCACCTCGTCCGGCGACGTGATGCCGTTGTCAACCGTCACGACGAGCCGCACCTCGGGATGCTCCGCGAAGAGGCGCGTGAGGGAGGCCTGCGTCAGGCCGTACCCCTCGCCGAAGCGGCGGGGGATGAAGGCGTCGACCCGCGCGCCCAGGCGCTTCAGGGTCGAGACGAGAATCGCGGAGGCGCTCACGCCGTCCACGTCGTAGTCGCCGAAGACCACGATCTCGCGCCCGTCCCGCAGAAACGGCAGAATCACCCGCACGGCCTCCGCCACGCCGGGCAGGCTCTCGGCGGCGGCCAGGCGGGCGAGCGACGGGTCGAAGAACGCCTCAAGCGTCTCCGCGGTCAATCCGCGGGAGGCGAGAATGCGCGCAATCGTCGGCGGCAGCCCCGTCGCCTCAAGCGCCACCGCGCGCGCGCCGTCAAACTCGCGCGCGCGCCATATGGCAACTGTCCCCATCAGCAGGATTGCCAGGCGATCAGTGTTCCAGCTTGTCCTGTGTGCTGAGCACGCACTTGGCCTCGGCCTCGGCGGCGAGTTCGTCGCCGACGTAGCCCTTGAGGGTGAAGACGCCCAGCCTGCTCATCAGCTTCACGTTCCGCGCCACGGTCGTGAGCGTGTCGCCCGGGCGCACCGGGCGGCGGAAGCGCACCTTGTCCACGCTGCCGAGGATGAAGGCCGCCTGCCCCTCCGGCAGCACGCCGCGCGCGACGACCGCCGCGCCCGCCACCTGGCACATCGCCTCCACGAGCACCACGCCCGGCACGATCGGGAAGAACGGGAAGTGCCCCTTGAAGAAGTCGTTCTTCTCCTTCGTGAACGTGTAGCGGCCCAGCGCGCCCGTCTCGTCGGCGGAGATCAGCTCATCGACGAAGAGAAACGGGTCGCGATGCGGCAGCAGCTGGATGCCGGGCAGGTTGTACTGCTCCTTGAACACCGGAAATTCCATGGCCGCCCCTCAGTTCTTCTTGAAGACCAGCACGCCGTTGTGGCCGCCGAAGCCCAGAGAGGTGGAGACCGCCACGCGGATGTCGCGGTTCACGCCCACGTTCGGCGTGTAGTTGAGGTCCAGCTCGGGGTCGGGATGCTCGTAGTTGATCGTCGCCGGCACGAACCCGTCCTTGATCGCGAGGGCCGTGATGGCCGCCTCGATCGCGCCCGTCGCGCCCAGGCAGTGCCCGTGGAACGGCTTCGTTGAGGAGATGTTGATCTTGCGCGCACCCTCCTCGCCGAAGACGCGCTTGAACGCGACCGTCTCCATCGAGTCGTTGAGGTGGGTGGAGGTGCCGTGCGCGTTGATGTAGTCAACCGTCGATCTGTCCGTCACGCCGGCGTCCGCGAGGGCGATCTCGATCGCCTTCACCGCGCCGTCGGCCGAGGGGTCCGGGGCCGTGATGTGGTAGGCGTCGCACGAGGCGCCGTAGCCGGCGAGCTCGGCGTAGACCTTCGCGCCGCGCGCCTTGGCGTGCTCCTCGGTTTCGAGGATGAGGATGGCCGCGCCCTCGCCCATCACGAAGCCGTCGCGGTCCACGTTGAACGGGCGGCACGCCTTCTCGGGCGTGTCGTTGAACTTCGTGGCGAGCGCCTTCTCCTTCATGAAGCCGCCCACGCAGAACTCCATCATCACGCCCTCCGAGCCGCCGGCGACCATCACGTCCGCGCGGCCGGCGCGGATCATGTCGAGCGCGAAGCCGAGGGCGTCGGTCGAGGACGCGCACGCGGTGGTGACGACCTGCGCCGGCCCCTTCGCGCCCAGCGTGATCGCGATGTTACCCGCGCCCTCGTTCGAGATGAGCTCGGGGATCGCGAGCGGCGAGAGGCGGTCCGGCCCGCGGTCGAACAGCGTCTTGAACGCCTCCTCCGTCACGTCGAGGCCGCCGATGCCGTTGCCGAGCAGCGTGCCCACGCGGTCCATGTCGGGGCGGTACCCCTCGGCGCCCGGCAACGCCATGCCCGCGTCCTTCCAGGCCTCGACCGCCGCCGTCACGGCGTACTGCGAGAAGAGCGCCATGTGGCGGGCCGCCTTGCGGTCCAGCAGGCCGCCGCCGATGGCGTATTCCTCGAAGTTCTTGATCTCCGCGCCCACCTGGCAGGTGCAGCGCGAGGGATCGAACTTGGTGATCCGCGAGATGCCGGGCATCCCCGCCCGAATGGCCGCCCAGGAGGCATCCTTTCCGTTGCCGACCGCGGTCAGCATTCCGATTCCCGTGATGACTACTTTCTTGCTCATGGTATTCTCCTTTGTAGATCGTCTATCGCCCGAGCCGCCTCACAGGTAGGGCCACTGCATGTAGGTGCCCGCGTAGGTGAGCCCCGCGCCGAAGCCGCACAGCACGAGCTTCATGCCGTCCGTCAGCTCGCCCGACCGCACCGCCTCGTCGAGCGCCAGCGGAATCGAGGCGGCGGACGTGTTGCCCGTGGTCTCCAGGTTCAGGTAGAACTTCGAGAGCGGCAGCTTCATGCGGCGCGCCACGGCCTCGATGATGCGCCCGTTCGCCTGATGCGCGAAGACGCGGTCCAGGCGGTCCGGCGTGGTGCCGAGCTTCTCGCAGAGCTGGTTCGTCACCTTCGCGAGCGAGCGCACCGCGAACGCGAACACGTCGTGCCCCTGGAGTTCGAGGTAGGGGATCTGCACCGTGCCCGGCACGGCCTTCCGCCGCGTGCCGCCCTCGCGGGAGATGAAGCCCGCCCCGTTGCCGTCCGCCCAGAGGACGGAATGCGCGTCCGGGCCGGTCTCCCCGGGCACGTCGCCCAGCACCACCGCGCCCGCGCCGTCGCCGAAGAGAATGCAGCTCGACCGGTCGCGCCAGTCCACCACGCGCGAAAGCGTCTCCGCGCCGATCACGATCGCCTTGCGCGTGTTGTTCACCTTCACCCAGCACCGCGCCTGGTCCAGCGCGTAGACGAAGCCCGCGCAGGCGGCCTGCAGGTCGTAGGCGCCCGTCGCGGGGCAGCCCAACGCGGCCTGCACGAGGCACGCCGTCGAGGGGAACGTGTTGTAGTCCGGCGAGGACGTCGCCACCACGATCAGGCCGATCTCCTCGGGCTTCACGCCGGCGGCCTCCAGCGCCGCGCGCGCGGCCTTCGTGGCCATCGTCGAGGTGCAGTCGTCCTCTTCGGCGATGTGGCGGGCGTGGATGCCCGTGTGGGAATAGATCCACTCGTCGGACGTGTCGAGCGACTGCGCGAGGTCGTCGTTCGTCACGACCTTCGGGGGAAGGTAGCTGCCGGTTCCAAGAATCTTGATGGACATGGTTATGCTCTCTCTAGGCTATTCTATTGACGTCGCCCGCAGGGTCCTCAAACCGCCGTGAAGAACGACTGTATCTCTTCAAGCTGCGGGATCTTCGAAATGATGTAGGATCGGCAGGCCGCGTAGATCTCCGCGGCGGAATGGTCCGCGCACTGCGCGCGCGCCATCTCCGCCATTTCGCGGATCTCGCCGATCGTGAGCGCCCGCAGCACCTTCCGCAGCACGGGCACGTAGCTCGCGCTCATCGAGAGTTCCCGCACGCCAAGCCCCACCCAGAGGGTCCCCAGCACGGGATCGCTCGCCGTCTCGCCGCACACCGCCACCGGGATTCCCGCCGCCGTCGCCGCCGTCACCGTCATGTCGATGAGCCGGATCACGGCCGGGTTCGTGGGCTGGTAGAGATAGGCCACGTGCTCGTTCCCGCGGTCCGCGGCGAGCGTGTACTGCACGAGGTCGTTCGTGCCGATCGAGAAGAAGTCCACCTCGCGGGCCAGCTGGTCCGCGCACAGCGCGGCGGACGGAATCTCGATCATGCAGCCCACGGGAATCCGCTCGTCGAAGGCGATGCCCTCCGCCCGCAGGTCCTCCTTCGCCCGGCGCAGCTCCTCGTTCGCCTCACGGAGCTCCTGCACCGTCGCGATCATCGGCCACATTACGGCGGAGGGCCCCACGGCGCTCGCGCGCAGAATCGCGCGGACCTGCGCCCGGAAGACGTCGCGGTGCTCGAACAGCCAGCGGATCGAACGGCTGCCGAGGAACGGATTCGCCTCGTTCCACCTCACCCCGCGCATCAGCTTGTCGCCGCCCAGGTCCAGCGCGCGGAACACGACGCGCGCCTCGGGCCCCATCGCCGCCACGGCCCGCACCGCCTCGGAATAGACGGCCGCCTGCTCCTCCTCGGTGGGCATGTGCTCGCCGCCCAGCCACAGATACTCCGTGCGGTAGAGCCCCACGCCCTGCGCGCCGAATGCGGCGAGGCCGCCCATCGGCACGCCGGGCTGCGCGTTCGCGCAGAACTGCACGGGCGCCCCGTCCTTCGTGGCGCCGGCCCGCGTGCGGTCCTCGGCCAGCAGCGCCAGCAGCTCGCGCTCGCGCCGCACGAGGCGCGCGAACTCGGCGCACGTGCGCACGTCCGGATTCACCGTGACGGTGCCGTTCGTGCCGTCGAGCAGCACCTCGTCCCCCGGCTTCACGCGCGTCACGATGGACCCGAGGCCCACCACGGCGGGAATGCCCAGCACGCGCGCCAGCAGCGCCACGTGCGACGTCGCCGAGCCGCGGTCCGTCGCGAAGCCGAGAATCAGCCCGCGCGGCAGCGCCACCGTGTCGGACGGCGCCAGGTCGCCCGCGACGACGATCACCGGCTCGGTGATCTGCGAGAAGGCGTTCCCCGCGCATCCCAGCAGCACGCGCAGGAACCGCCGCTCAATGTCGTCGACGTCGCGCACGCGCTCGCGTAGATAGGGGTCCTTCATCCGGCCGAACATCTCGCGGAACTTCTGGACCGTGCGCCGGAGGGCCGTCTCGACGTTGACGCGCTCCTCGCGGATGCGCCGCTCGACCGCCGAGCAGATCGAGTCGTCGTCGAGGATTTCAAGATGGTTCGCGAACACGGCCGCGGCGTTGCCGCCATGTTCGCCGAGCTGCGCGACGAGCTCCTCGATCTGCGCGCGCGTCTCGATGCGCGCGACGTGGAAGCGGTTCAGTTCCTCGGGCACGCGCTCGGGCGCGATCTCATATTCGGGGACGCTCTGCACGTCGTCGGGACGGTACACGAAGACCTGCCCCGCGGCATAGCCGCGAGACGCGGCCGTGCCCGCGACGGTGACCATCGGGGGAGTGGCTTCGACTGTCTGCGCCTCCTCGCTCACGCGCGCTCCGAAGACCGGCTACTGCTCGTCGGGAATGTCGAACTTGCGCTGGACCAGGGCCTCAAGCTCTTCGAGCACTTCCCTGGCCTGCGGCCCCGTCGCCGTCACCACGAGCTTCGTGCCGCACGTGGCCTCAAGCGTCATCAGCGCCATGATGGACTTGCCGCTCACCACGTTTCCGTCCTTCTCCACCTCCACGTCCGCGTCGTAGCGCGAGGCGATCTTCGCGAAGAGTCCGGCCGGACGCACGTGGAGGCCGTACTTGTTGAGCAGGACGAGTTCCTTCGTTTCCTTCTGGTCTGCCATGATCGTATTCCCTTTCAATCCTCTCTCTCCGCCCGCGCGCAGAGCTGCGCGTCGAGCGTCTTCACCGCGTCGTGCCCCGCGGCCAGCAGCTTGTACTGCTGCGCGGCCGTCTCGACGAGGTTCACGAGATCGCGACCGGCCGCGACCGGGATCGTGATCTGGGGCACATCCACGCCGAGGATCGTGCGCGTCTGGCGCTCCTCCCCGGTGCGGTCCAGCTCGCCCTCGGTCTCCTTCATGCTCTTGAGGGTGACCACAAGGTCGAGCCGCTTCTCGGTGCGGACGGCGGTGACGCCGAACACGCTGGGCACGTGGATGATCCCGATGCCGCGGATTTCCATGTAGTTCCGCGTGGCCGGCGAGGCCGTCGCGAACAGCATGTTCGCGGCCATGTCCTTGCGCAGGCACGTGAGATCGTCCGCCACCAGCGCGTTCCCGTGTTTGATGAGCCCAAGGGCCGTTTCGCTCTTGCCGAGCCCCGGCGCGCCCTCCAGCATCACGCCGAGCCCCGCCACCTCCACGGTCGTGCCGTAGAGCTTCGCCTTCGGCGCGCGCAGCCGCTCCAGCACGAACGTCGCCTGATGGAAGAAGACGCGCGTGAGCAGGTCCGTGCGGCAGACGACGACGCCCGCGAGCTCCGCGAGCTCCGCGACCGCGGGCGGCACTTCCATCCCGCACGCGAAGATCAGGCAGTACGCGCCGCGGTCGATCAGCGCCTTCACGCGCTCCAGCCGCACGCCGCTCTCCAGACTGTCGAGATAGCCTCTCTCGGCCTGCCCGATCACCTGGATGCGACGCCAGGCGAAGAAGCCGTAGAACCCCGTGAGGGCGAGCCCGGGGCGGTTGCACATGGGTTCGAGAACCTCGTGCTCCAGCCCCGCGCCGCCCACGACGACCTCCATCCGCAGACGCGCCCCCCCTGCCGCGACGAACTCGCGCAGGGTGAACGGCGTGGCGTCTGGAAGCTGTTCGACCGGATTCACGGCGGACGGTCAATCAGTTGCGCGGCGAATCGGCGCGCGCGGCGCGCACCTTGCCCTTGCGCGCCTTCACGCGCATCCTGAGAAGCTGGCGCTCGGCGCGGGCCGCGGCCGCGTCGATCACGCTCTTGCCGCTCTCGCTGAACTCCTTCGCGCCCACCGCGACCTCGCCGAGGCGGTTCGCCACGACTTCGGCCATGTACATGTGCTTCTTCACGTCGACGTCGATCACAATCGAGACCTTCGTCACCTTCGGAAAGGAAACCTGCAGCTTCTCCATGCGCTTCTGGGCATATTCCTTGAGCGACTCGATCTTGACATCGCTGTGGCGCATCGTGACTTCAATGGACATGTGTACCTCCTTTTATGTTTATCTGTTGAAAGAACGAATCAAACCTACATCCGAAAGTCCTCGCCGAGATAGAGGCGCCGCGCCTCCTCGTCCTTGACGAGCTTCTCGCTCGATCCCTCGCAGAGTAGCCGCCCGTCATACACCAGATAGGCGCGGTCCACCACGTTGAGCGTCTCGCGCACGTTGTGGTCCGTGATGATGATGCCGAGTCCCTGCTTCTTGAGCCCGCGGACGATCTCCTGGATGTCGTGCACCGCAAGCGGGTCCACGCCCGCGAACGGCTCGTCCAGCATCAGGATTGACGGCCGCCGCACCAGCGCGCGCGCGATTTCGAGTTTGCGCCGCTCGCCGCCGGAGAGCGTGTAGGCGGGCTGCCGGGCCACCTTCATCAGGTCGAGCGACGAGAGCAGCTCCTCACAGCGCGCCTTGCGGTCCGCGCGGGACATCTTCAGCGTTTCGAGAATCGCCATCACGTTGTCCCACACGCTCAACTTGCGGAAGATGCTCGCTTCCTGCGCGAGATAGCCCAGCCCCTTCCGCGCGCGCATGAACACCGGCTGGTGCGTGAGGTCGCAACCGCGGAACTTCACCGAGCCGCGGTTCGGGCGCACCAGCCCCACGATCATGTAGAAGGTCGTCGTCTTGCCCGCACCGTTCGGCCCCAGCAGCCCCACGATCTCGCCGCAGCGCACCTGCATCGACACGCCGTTCACCACCGTGCGGTCCCCGTAGACCTTCACCAGCCCCTCCGCGACGAGATCGGGCGCCGTGGACGACTCGTCGGCACCGGCCCCCGCCACGCGCCGGGCCGCGCCCGCCGCGTTCTCGCTGGCCATCTCGGCCATCGCCTTCAGCACAGGATCGTCCATCGCCGCCGCCTCACTCGTCCTTCTTGGCCTTCTTCTTCGCGCCCATCGGGTTGAAGAGGTCCTTCGGGTTGTTCGACCCCTTCAGGCCGGGCACGGTGATGACGGACTTCTCAACCGTCGCGAGCCCCGAATCAATCCAGTACGTGATGCGCAGCCCCCGCACCTCGCTTCCGTCGCCCTGCCGTCCCCCTGCGTCGCGCAGCCACGCCGGGTTCTGCTCGTCGCCGTACATCACGATCCGCGACGCCGCCTTCGTATACACGGCCTTCGCGCACCACGCCGCCTTGTCTTCGTTCGTGATGGAGACGTTGCCCAGCGCCACCAGACGCTTCATCTCGTTCGTGCCGTCCAGAAAGACGAACAGACGCTCGGCGTGCATCTGATACTGCTCGTCATCGACGAACACGTTGCGGTCGAAGAGAATCACGCCCTCCTTGCGGTCGTAGTCCGTGCGGTCGGCCGTGATCACGGCCGACCGCCCCGTCAATTCCTTCTTCGCCTTCTTCGTCGCCAACGGCTCCTGGGCGCCTCCGACCGCGCCGCCCTCCGTCACGTCCGCGCCGGCATCCGCCACCACGAGCTTCTTCGGGGCCGGACGCTCGTCCGGATCGGGATTCGCCAGATAGTCCGCCCGCTTCTCCGCCCGCGCCGCCTTCTCCACGGCCTCGGCGGCAACCTTCTGCTCCTCCTCGACCTTCGCCTCCGCGACGGCCTTCGCGGCTTCGGCCTTTTCGCGGGCTGCCTTCTCCTTCTGAACCTGCTCCCGCAGACGCTTCATCTCCGCATCTGCCGCCGCTTTCTCCGCAGCAGCCTTTTCCGCCACAGCCTTTGCGCGAGCGGCCTCGGCGGCCTTCCTTTCAGCCTCAGCCTTCTCTGCGGCAGCCTTTTCCGCCGCAGCCTTTGCGCGAGCGGCCTCGGCGGCCTTCCTTTCGGCTTCCGCCTTCTCCGCGGCAACCTTTTCCGCCGCAGCCTTTGCACGGGCGGCCTCGGCGGCCTTCTTCTCCGCGTCAACGTCCTTGACCGCAACGGCCTTCGGCGCGGGTCGGCGCAGCATGACGTCATCCGGATTGGCGGTGGCCGACACCGCCAAATCGGAAAGTCCGACGGCACTCACGGCCATCGGCAGAACGAAAGCGATCACGGCCGCGACGATGTTCAGACGCGTCTTCACTTGAACAGACTCCTACGATCTAGGCCGGTGTGGCCTGTGCGAATCTCCGACTGGGAGAAAATCTTGATGAACTCCCGCTCCAGGGAGAAATAGATGCCGCGCCCCTTCACTGAGGCGTCGCCGTAGACCATCACGGCGGATCCCTCGACCCACCCGCTCTTCGACTTGCGATCCACCACGCAGTTCTCGGCGTCCAGAGATGCGTAGACGGACCCGTCGGGCTTGAACTGCTCCACACGCACCGTCTCGCCCCACACGAGCCCCGTATCCGGGAACATGTGCGCGCGCCCCGCCGTAATGCGGCTCTTCACCTGTCCGTCCGGAAAGGTCTCCAGCGGAATCTGCACGTTCTCGGCCGGCGCCACGAGCTTCTTCACGCAGTCCGCATAGGCCGCGCGCAGACGCAGCACGTCGGAGTCGTCGCCGCGCTCCGCCAGCCACTTCTCGCTGGAGAACGCACAGGCGACGAACGTCGCGAACAGCCCCGTCGCTATGGTGAGAAACTTCTTCAAGTCGTGTCGCCCCTGTCTTCCCGTTTACTTCACGTCCTTCAGCAGCACCCCAGATGGTCGGCGGTCACGACTTCGTGGATGGCGAGCAGCCGCGTCCAGAGTTCTTTCACGTCGCGGACGGCGATCGCGTTCGCCGCGTCGGAAAGCGCCTTCTTCGGATTGACGTGCGTCTCCATGAACACGCCGTCCACGCCCGTCGCCACGGCCGCGCGCGCCAGCGCCGGCGCATACCTGCCGTCGCCCCCCGAGCCCGTGCCGAGCCCGCCCGGACGCTGCACCGAGTGCGTCGCGTCGAAGACGACCGGGTAGCCCAGTTCGCGCATGATGAGCAGCGACCGCATATCCGCCACGAGGTTCCGATAGCCGAAGCTCGCCCCGCGCTCGCACAGCACAATGCGGCGGTTGCCCGTCGATTCAATCTTCTTGACGACGTTCGCCATGTCCTCGGGGGCCATGAACTGCCCCTTCTTCACATTGACCACGGCGCCCGTCTCGCCCGCCGCCACCACAAGGTCCGTCTGCCGCGCGAGGAACGCCGGAATCTGGATTACGTCGCAGACCTGCGCCGCGCGCGCGCACTGCCAGGGCTCGTGCACGTCGGTGAGCACCGGCACCTCGAACGTCTCGCGAATCTCCGCGAGAATGTCCAGCCCCGCGTCGATTCCAGGCCCGCGGAATGCATCCACGCTCGTGCGGTTCGCCTTGTCGAAGCTGGCCTTGAAGACGTAGTTCACCGAGAGCTCGTTGGCGACCTCCACGAGACGGGCCGCGAGGTCGAGCGCCATTCTGCGGCTCTCGATCACGCACGGCCCGGCGATGAACGTCAAGGAGCCGTCACCAAAGGCGACGCCCCGGTCCACGTCGATTTTTCGGATCTTCATTTCGAAAGTCTGATTCCCTTCGCGTGCGCATTATACCATACCACGGGCCTTCATCAAAGCCTCGATTCGCACAGCGTCCTCTGGAGTGTCCACCCCCACGCCCTCGTCGTCCGTGCGGATGCAGGCGATCCTCGCCCCCATCCAAAGCGCGCGGAGCTGCTCAAGCTTCTCGGTTTTCTCAAGTTCGCACGGTTTTTCGGCGATATACCGCTTCAGGAAACCGCCCCGATAGGCGTAGATTCCCAAATGGCGCACGTAGAGCCCCGTCGTGAAATCCTCGGCTGCGTCCCGGTTCGCGGGGATTGTGGCGCGGGAGAAGTAGAGCGCGCCGTCGTCGCGGTCGAGCACCACCTTCACGACGGCCTTCGCGCGGAGGTCCTGCTCGTTGCGGATCGGCGTCACGGCCGTCGCCATATCCCACCTGCCGCCCGGCTCCTTCATGCGCGCGACGAGCGCGTCGATGAGCGCCGGGGCGATGAGCGGCTCGTCGCCCTGGATGTTCACGAGGATGTCGTCGTCCGCGAAGTCGCCCGCGGCGCAGGCGATGCGGTCCGTGCCGCTCGGCAGATCGCTCGGCGTCATCACGGCCCTGCCGCCGAACGCCTGAACCGCCTCCACGATGCGCGCGTCGTCCGTCGCCACGATCACGTCGTCGAGGGTGTTCGCCTTCTTCACGGCCTCGACCACCCACGCGACCAGCGGCTTCCCGCAGATCCGCGCCAGCGGCTTCCCCGGGAACCGGCTCGACCCGTACCGCGACGGGATAATTCCAATCACTCTCATCTCTCTCGCTCCATCATTTCCAGAAATCCCACACGCCGCACACGCCGATGGCGACGCAGGCGCCGAATACGACCCCCGCGACGACCTCCATCCGCGTATGGCCAAGACGCTCCCGCAGGCGTTCGGCCTCGAACTGTTCAGCCGAGTCCAGCCGCTTGACGATGCGGTTGAGCAGGCGGGCGTGCTCCCCCGCCGCGCGGCGGATCGAGACGGCGTCCGCCATCGTGATCGTGCCCAGCCCCACGGCGATCATCGCCTCCGGCGCGTCGAAGCCCTGCGTCAGCCCCACGGCCACCGCCAGCGCCGTCACAAGCGCGGAATGCGCGCTCGGCATGCCGCCCGGCTCGACCATGCCGTGCAGATTCAGCCGCCGCGTGCGGACGAACATCGTCGCCAGTTTGATGACCTGCGCGAGCCCGCCCGCGAGGAAGGCCGAGACGAACCACGGATGGCGGATGATCTCGAAGGCGTTGAGGTGGCTCCAGCCTCTGATGATGCCCATCGCGAGCGTCACGCCGGCTTCCTCAGCCCTCGACGGGAACGACCGTCACCTTGCCGCGCTTCAGCACGTCCTCCGGCTTCAGCGCGTACAGCGCGTCGAGGAAGGCCGCCGCGAACGAACCCGGCCCCTTCGCCTTCTCCGCCGCCTGCCTGCCCGCCACCGCCACCGCGAGGGAGGTCGCCAGCGCGCCCTCCCAGCGGGCCTTGCCGCCCAGCGCCCCCAGGAACGCGGCCCCCACGGCGCCCTGCGCGCAGCCGAAGCCCGCCACGCGGGGCATCGACGGCGAAACGCTCTCGATCGCCACCAGGGGCGCGCCCTCCGCCGCCACGTAGTCCGTCGCGCCCGTCACGATCACGGCCGCGCGGGTCACGCCCGCCAGCCGCACGGCGGCCTGCGCCACCGCGTCGCTCGTCACCACCGCCTCGCCGCCGCGGTCGGCCACCACGTTGTTGACGAGGAAGTTGATCTCGTTCGCCGTGCCGCGGATGAGCGCCGGGAAGCGGCGCATCAGCTCCTTCGCGGTGAACGTGCGCAGCGGAAGCGCCCCCACGCCCGACGGGTCGAGCACCCACGGCCGCCCGCCCATGTTCGCGTGCGACACCGCCGCACGCATCGCGTCCGCCTGCGGCTTCGTCACCATTCCCAGGTTCACGAGCAGGCCATCCGCCGCGGACGCCCCCTGCGACGCCTCGCCCATGTCGTCCACCATCACCGGCGATCCGCCCAGCGCCAGCAGCGCGTTCGCCGTGAGGTTCGCCGCCGCCGCGTTCATCATGCACTGCACGAGCGGCCCCTTCGCGCGCAGCGCCTCCAGCGCCGCCGCCGCCGTCTTCAGAACGCCCTCCGGCGTCACGCCCGTCTTCTGCTCGGGCGCCTTCTTCTTGCGCACGATCAGCTCGTCTTCCGAGAAGTCGTCCGCCACCTGCTCGTTCAGATCTTCCTTGGCCATAGTCGCCTACCTTTCCCTTGGCATTCCCAATACGCCGCAGTTTCTGCCCACATGATACGATAATCTGATCGCATCGTATACGAAATTCTTCGCGCCCTCGACCGCCTTCGCGAGAGACGCCCCCAGCGCCAGCTCGGCCGCCAGCGCCGCCGCGAGCGAACACCCCGTGCCGTGCGTGGAGACCGAGTGTTCGATGGCCGGCTTCGAGAACACGTGGATGCGCCGCCCGTCGAAGAGCACGTCCTCCACCGCCGCGCCGCGCCGGACGGCGTGCCCGCCCTTCACCAGCACCGCGCAGCCATACGTCTTCGCGAGCTCGCGCGCCGCCGCCCACATCTCCGCGCCCGACGCGACCGGACGCCCCAGCAGCGCCTCCGCCTCGGGGAGATTCGGCGTGATCAGCGTCGCGAGCGGCAGCAGACGCTCCTTCAGCGCCTCCACCGCGTCGTCCGCAAGCAGCTTCGCGCCGCTCGTCGCCACCATCACCGGATCGACCACCTTCTTCACGCGCTGCCGGCGGCGCAGACGCCCCGCCACCGCCTCGATCGCCTCCGCCGTCGCCAGCATCCCCGTCTTGAGCGCCCGCACGCCGTACATCTCGAAGACCGCGTCCAGCTGGTCCTCGATGAACGCCGCCGGCACCGGCAGCACGCTCCGCACGCCGCGCGGATTCTGCGCCGTCAGCGCCGCGAACACCGTGCACCCGTGGACGCCGTAGCAGTGGAACGCACGCAAATCGGCCTGCACGCCGGCGTTCCCGCCGGAGTCGCTCCCCGCGATCGTCAGCGCGCACGGCTCGATCCTTCTGCTCACGAAGCCAACCTCCAGATGCCCGGGCGGCCGCTCGGGCCGCCGCGGGACGGAACGGGGCACGCCCCGCCTACTTCTTCTTGTTCCAGCCCTTCTTCTCGATGATCGAGAGCACCCTGTCGCAGAGCGCGCACTTCTCCACCACCTTGTTGCGCTTCAGCACGTCGATCGAGCGCTTCAGGTCCAGCAGCTCGCCCTTCTTCGCGTCGAGCCCCTTCTCGTCCAGTGCGTTCAGCTTGGCGAGGTAGCCCGCGAAGATCTTCCTGCACGGCTCCAGCACCGCCGCCTCCTTGGAGTAGGAGATCACCTCGTACGCCTGCTTCACCTGCCCGGCGTCGCACTTCGACTGGTCGATCTTCGCCAGCAGCTCCTTCGCCGTCTTGAGGCGCAGCGCCATCACGTCCGCCTCCTTGCCGGACATCACGGAGTGCGTCGTGTTCGCCCAGCGGGACGGAATCTCGCGGATCCACACGTTGCGGAAGTGGACCGTGCACCCGTGGTCCTGGAAGTGCAGCTGGCCCTTCGGCGCGTGCGGCGCGAGCGGACGGCGCCGGCAGTGGGTCGTGAGGCCCTCCATCTCCCAGTGGTCCTGCACGAGCACGCCGTTGAAGAGCAGCGTCACGCTGCCCGGGTGGACCATCTTGTTGCCCTCCCACACCGGCTGGTGGAAGATGATGTCGTAGGTCTGCCACTCGCCCGGCTTGCGCTGCGGGTTGACCATCGGCGGATTCTCGGCGTACACCGCGCCCGCCTGGCCGTCCGTGTAGTTGTCCACCCGGCAGTCGTCCTTGCGCGTGTAGTACGACTCAAGCACCTGCACCTCGTAGTTGCCCATGAGGAACACGCCCGAGTTGCCGCGCATCTGCGGCCCCTTCCCGTCGTCCTTGATGTCCGCCTCGTGGCGGTATTCGAGGTGCAGCTGGCAGTCGCCGAACGCCGCGCGCGTGTAGATGTCGCCGCCGTTCTTCCAGCCCGGCACGCAGTAGAAGTCGCCCTCGTTCCCAAGCTTCCACAGCGTGGGCTGGCCCTTGTTGTCGCACCAGTTCCTCGCCAGGGACTCCGCCGTGCCGTCGAAGAGCACGACCGCATCGCTCGGCGGCTGGCCCGGCTGCGCGCCCGGCTCCACCTTCACGGGCTTCGGACGGTTCCAGTCGTGCACGGCCCAGGCGTGCTTGGCGTCCGGCGTGTCGCCGTAGAGACCCGCGAACACGGACGTGGTGAGACTCGCCGCGACTGCGGCGCTGAACAGCTTCTTCATGATCGCTCCTTATGGGGTGAGGATTTCCCCTTGTCGGGTTAAAGTTTTCAGCAAGTATACCGCATTTGCCCCGAGCAGGCAAGGCCACACATGCGCCCCACTCGTCGCCCCACATCGGGGCGCGCGGCTTCAGCCGCGCCGCCCGCGCCCTCACCGGAAGACGATCAGCGTGCCCCGCGACGAGACGTAGCGCCACACCACCCGCCGCACGCCCGCGCCCGGCTCATACGAATAGGCGTCGCCCGCACGCGACTCGACGAGCCGCCACGCGCCGTCCGCCCCCAGCTCCTGCACGTCGCAGCCCACGGGCCGCCACGCGATCTCCTTGCCGCCCTCGATCGTCTGCGCGGGGCCCGCCTTCAGCGTCCACGCGCCCTCCACCTGATAGACGCCGGGCCGCGGCTCCACGGCCTCGGGCGCGATCTGCGCGCGGCTGATCGCCACCACGAGGTTCGTCTCGGCGAGCACGCCCCTGAACCGGGCCTCGTCCACGGCGCGGTTCCTCTTCAGCTCCTCCTCCGAGAGGAAGCGGTTGTAGAACCGCAGCGCGTGGTAGTTCCCCACCATCGCGCGCTGGGTGGACCCACTATGCCCCGCGCCGATGGCCCAGGTGCTCACCGGCACGTCGTTCGTGCAGGCGAAGTTCCTGCCGTTGGCGCGCGTGGCGCCCTCGAACGTGTAGAACGCCGACCCCGAGCACTGCAACGTGAAGTACCGCCCGCCCCACCTGAAGGCAATCGAGCGATTGCCATTTTCATTCCCGTACAGCGGGTCGGTCTTCCAGTAGAGGTTGGCGTTGCCCTGGTCCTTGACCGTGAAGACCCCGGCGTCGTTCGGGGCGGCGACCACCGTCGGCCACGACATGGTGGGCAGCTGCTCGGCGGCGACGAAATCGACCACGCCCTGGATCGTGGGCGTGCGCCCCAGCCCGATCGCGCGGTCCATCCGCATCACCTCCTGGCCGTTGAAGCGGTAGGCGGTGTCGAGCCACGCGCCCTCCACGTGGTTCGTCCACGCCTGCCCGAGATCCAGCTGGTGGATGGTCGCGTCCTTGCCGTTGCCGGACCAGTCGGCCCAGCCGTCGGCGCGCGCGGCGGGACGCGACGCCGCGCCCGCGTTGCGGATGCCGTCGTAGGCCGCCACGAGGCCGTTCTGCACGTAGTCGTCCACGTCGAAGTCCGCCACCGTGCGCAGCGCGCGCGTGATCTTCCACCGCCACGTGAGACGCTGCCGGCCGTCGGCGGAGTCGAGCTCCACCCGCGTCCCCGCCCCCTCGCGCGGATTCGTCCAATACCCGTTCACGGCGTCCCAGCCCTCCAGCCTGTAGCCCACGCAGACGTAGGTGCGCCCGCCCACGCTCGCCTCCGCCGGCGCGGTGAAGACGCGCCGCCCGGCGAAGTCGTAGGGCCCGTTCGCCTCGTCGCCGCACACCGCCCGCCGGTCGCTCGCCACCACCAGACCCGCCCCGTCGCCGCCCCGGAAGCGGATGTCGTCGAGCCGCTGGTTGTGCGCCAGTTCGGACGGCGTGAGCAGTCGCGCGTAGTAGCGCACGGCATGGACCACCCCGCGCAGGTTGCGGCGGTGCCACTCCTCGCTCCCGCCCCTCGGCACCCCTCCCACGCAGAGGTAGCGCCCCACCTCGCCCATTGCCCAGCGTTCAAGGGGCTTGTCGTCCGTCTGGCCGTCGGCCCCTCTCCAGGAGGTCGGGTAGTCCGCGTTCTTCGAGACGCCGATGGCGGTGGGGCCGCCCAGATGGCCGTTGTGGAAGCAGTTGTAGATCGTGCCGTCGCCACCGAAGTCCAGGTTCGAGGACGAGCCGCCGGTCTTGAACCGCAGGCGCGCCCAATTACCATTCGGGTATGCATAGTAGAAGAAGTTGTACATGTCCCGATCCGCGCCGACGAACGTCGGCCACTCCACCACCGTATCGACGTGCGACGCGCGGTTGCCGAGCATCTTCTTCGTGGGGGCGTCGCAGGCGACCTGGAGCGTGGACTGGATCGACGTCGAGGTACGCGCGCGGGCCTGGAAGAAGTTGCCGAAGTGGAAGGCGTAGCCCGTATCCGTCCAGTTGCCGTCTTCGCCCGCTGCGGGCGTGCGCACGCACGCGGCGTGGCACCCCCCGGCGTGGTCGAACCACGTCGCCGCGTCACCGTCGTGGCGCCGCGCGCCGGCGTTCTCGATGCCGTCGAAGTGGAGCAGCAGCCCGTCGGCGACGTAGCCCGCCGCGTCGATCGGCACGAGGCCGCTCTCAAGCTCCCACGTCCACGCGAGCCGCGCGCCGGGCGCGTCGCCGTCCGCGTTGTCATAGGTATAGGCGAGCTCGCCCGCGTGCACCTCCGCCTCGCCGAGGCTCGCCCCGTCCTCCGAGAAGCTCAGCTCGTAGCCCGTACAGCGGTAGACGACGCCGTTCGGCAGCGTCACCCGCTCGGGCGAGGTGAACGTGTGCGCGCCCGTCACGTCCCACGTCCCCACCCCCTCCGCGCCCGTCGCGCCGGTCTGCGAACGGGCGATGGTGACCGTGCCGCGCGGGTGATAGCGGAAGTGGCGCACCATGTCGATGCGGTGGTTGTGCGCCAGCTCCTCGTCGCTCAGCGCGCGGTTGTAGAACCGCGCCCCGCGGTAGAGTCCCTTGGAATAATGCATCGTGCTGTTGATACGCCCGCCGAGCGAGAACCTGGTGTTCGCGTACGCGCCGGTCACCGTCCGCGCGTTCATGTTGGCGCGCGCCGCGCCGCCGAACACGCCGTACTGCGCATCGTCGGCGAGCGCGGTCAGCGTGCGGGGATAGAGCACCCCGCAGGCCGCGCGCTGCGACTGGAACGAATTGACGATGTCATCCCCCTTCCAGAGAAGCGTGCCGCTGGCTGTGGCATTATAGCGATCAATATAGAGACCATGATCCCGTGTCTCGCCGATTAGCGTGGGGTAGCCTTCGCCTTTGATATCCGTGCCTTTGACGGCGCCCTCGTACTGGTCGCCATCCTCGCTCACGGCGCGGAGGTCGAGTTCGCAGACAAGCTGCATCGTGAAGTTCTGCCCGAGCGTGACGTTCGCCTTCATCTCGGCCAGCGTCGCGCGCATGAACACATAGCCCCCGGGCGTCCAGAAGCCCTCTTCGCCGGCAGGCGGTTTACCGTTACCCGTCTTGAATTCCAGATTCGGCCCACCGGGGACGAGGCACGCCCATTCGGCGGCGTTCGGGTCGTGATCGGCTGTCAGCCCGGCATTGCGGATGCCGTCGTAGGCAGCCACAAGACCGTCCTGAACGTAGGCGTCGGGTTCGGAGATGCGCACGATGTCCGCACCCGCCGCGACGGCAAACGCCGCGGCCCCCATGCACGCGAGACTCTTCTTCATTTCCTCTCTCCTCATATCCTTATTATAGGAACAACTCAGAAACAACCAAAACCAACTCCTGGCCACCCGTCGGCCGCCCACCACAAGCCCGGCAACCAACCGCACCGCGCCAACCGACAACAGGGCACACCGCGCGATGTGCGTCTAGAATCGCATTTCCAGCATCGATTGTCAACATCAAAAGTGAAAAATCAGGGGGGGGGTGGGGATAATCTGCATATTTGCGCAAATTCACCCGATATTTAGCCAGTTTTACGGCGCGTTCAGACGCCCTTTCCACCCCCGATTCCATCCCACCCGCCCCGCACACGGGGCGATTGAATCGGCACAACACCCCCAACTACTCCAATGACCAACCCCAAGTTGTGCCGATGACCTGCCCCCTCGGTCGAGAAACTCCGGGCGTTTACAAAAGGCTCCACCAACGTTCCGCCTGACGCTTCGCACCTCTTCAACGGCTTCTCCGCCTGACGCTTCGCGCCTCTTCAACAGCTTCTCTCTATCAGAAGAACGCGACAAAAGTCGGCTTTCGGTTCGGTGGCAGGGGCGTCCGCCCCTGCCAGTCCCTATTCCTCCTTTGCATAAAGAGATGCAACCTCCTAGGCAACTCTGAATTCCACTGCCCAGCAGAATAAATTCCACTGCCCAGTAAAAAAGATTCCACTGCCCAGTAGAATCCAATCCACTGCCCAGTGGAATTCAGAGTCATCGAGGTGTCCCCACGCTCTCTTCTAGACGAAGGCACGCTCTCACCCAGACCAAACCCCTTCCCCCTCTAGATGAAACCACGCCACCATTCCCAAATTCTCCATCTTCCCAGGCAAAGAGATGTCGTTGAAACGTCGCGAAGCGTTAGGCGGAGCGTTAGCGGAGCCCTTTGCAAACGCTCGGAGTTTAAAATCGGAGTTTAAAACCAGGCCCCGTTCTACACGTCCGTGGCGGGCTTGGGGGCGAAATGCGACTTGAAGTAGGAACGCGCGCCCTTCAGTTCGGCGAATGCGCCATCCAGCTGGGCCTCATAGCAGGCGTCCAGCCACGTCTTGAACTCCGGCGACGGGCGATACCCCATCTCAATGAGGTGACGGCCCATGAGAATCGGCTTCGGCGCGGCTTCGGCGACGCGCAGACGTTCCGCAGCCGCCGCAAGCCACTTCAGATCCTCGCCCTCGAACGTCTCGTTGGACGAGGCCGGGCGTCCCTCGGCGTCCGCCTGCTCCACGCGGATCAGACGGTCGATGCGCACCCGCGCCGAGAGGCGGCGGATCGCGGCGTCGCCGGCCTTCCCCTTCCAGAGCGAGTGGGGCTGCATATGCTCCCGCACCAGCGACGGCACCTCCCGCAGAAGGCGAGTCTCGCCGGTGAGGCGGCGCAGGAACGACTGCGTCGGCCTCACGCCCGCGACGTCGTGCCCCAGCGCGCGGATGTGCTTCGTGGCGCGGTCGAACCGCGTGGTGGCGGGCTTGCCGAAGTCGTGGCACAGCACGGCCAGCCCCACCACGATATCCTCCGCCGCATCCCGTCCCCGCGCGTCGCGCTGGCGCGCGAAGGCGTCCAGGCAGAGGCAGGTGTGGTTCCACACGCTCCCCTCGGGGTGCCACGCCGGGTCCTGTTTGCAGCCGATCAGCGCCGCGAGCTCGGGGAAGTACTTCACCCAGGCCGTCCGGCGCAGGAAGGCGAGCCCCCGGCCGATGTGGACGCCCTTCGTGAGCAGCTTGGCCCATTCCTCGAAGAGGCGTTCCGGCGGCAGGCCCTCGATCGTCATCCGTCGGCAGACCCCGACCGTCTCCCACGCCGGCTTCAGCCCGAAGCGCGCGATGAACTGCATCCCGCGCAGCACGCGCAGCGGGTCCTCAACGAACTTCGGCGAGACGTGGCGCAGGACGCCGTTCCGCAGGTCGTCCGCGCCGCCGAACGGGTCCTCGAAACAGCCCGCGAGCGGGTCGTAGTAGAGCGCGTTGATCGTGAAGTCGCGGCGGCTCGCCGCCTCGGCGACGGAGAGATTCGGGTCCGCGTCGATCAGAAAGCCCCTGTGCCCCGTGCCGCGCTTCGATTCCCGGCGCGGCAGCGAGACGTCGATGGCGTGGTGCTTGATCTTCAGCACGCCGAACGAGAGCCCGCAGGCGTCGAACGCGAACGCCTCCCCCACCACCTCCTTCAGGCGCTCCGGCGCAAGGCCGAAGACCTCAAGGTCCACGTCCTTCACCGGGATGCCCCCCAGCAGCAGGTCCCGCACGGCCCCGCCCACCAGCCACGCGCGGCCCCCCGCCGCCCGCACCCGCTCGGCGATCGCCCGCACGGCCTCCAGCAGACGCGGCTCCAGGGCCGCGAGGTTCAGCTTCTCCGTCTCCATCGTCCCGGGAGGCCCCTCACCGCGCGGCGACGGCCATCGCGTGGGCGGGGCAGTAGTTCTCGCACGCGCCGCAGCCCGTGCACTTCGCCGCATCGACGGCGGGCACCTTGATCTTCACGGGCTTCTTCTCGTCGCCCTCGACCTCTTCCTCCGTGAGCGTGATCGCCTGCTGCGGACAGCGCCGCGCGCAGAGTCCGCACGGAATCTTCTCCGTGCACGCCAGGCAGGCCGCGCGGTCGAACCGCGCGAGGCCGATCTTCACCGTCTTCTTCTCGGCGGCGGTCAACGGCAGAATCGCCCCCGTCGGGCACACCTCGCCGCAGGTCGTGCAGTCCGGCGCGCAGAACCCGCGCGCGAAGTCCATCTTCGGCAGCATGAAGCCGAGCGGACCATACGCCGAGAATCCCGCCGGCGCGATGACCTTCTGCGGACACGCCGCGACGCAGAGCCCGCAGGCCGTGCACCGCGCGCGCAGGGAATCGACCGTCGCGCCGGGCGGCGTGACCACCGCCGCGCCGCCATCCCCCAGCGCCTTGCGCCCGCCGGCGATGCCGCCGGCCACGGCGAGGCCCCCCGCCGCCGCCGCGAGGCCCCGCACCACGGCGCGCCGCCCCTCTTCGGCCGCAGGCGCCGCCTTCGGCAGCGTCCAGGCGGGCCGCAGGGCGATCGCCCCCTTCGGGCACGCGCCGATGCAGTTGAAGCACCGCACGCAGCGCGCGTCGTCGAGCGCCCGCCCCTTCCCATCCAGGCACTGCGCCGGGCAGACGCCCGAGCAGAGCCCGCACCTGACGAACGAATAGGGGTCAATCGTCAGACGGAAGAC
>JBJEWG010000284.1:0-5820 GCA_051884935.1 Kiritimatiellia bacterium
GTCGCTCATCGGCATAACTCGGGTCGGCTCATCGGCACAACTCGGGGTCGGTCATCGGGATATGGTATAATCTCCGCCAATGAGACTGTCCTTCGTCATACCCGTCCTCAACTCCGAGAAGACCCTTCCGGCCTGCCTCGCCTCCATCACGAGCCAGAACATCCCGCGCGACGAATACGAGATCGTGATTGCGGACGCCGGTTCGACCGACCGCACCCTCGAAATCGCGCGCGCGGCCGGCGTGGACGTCATCACGGCCAACCCCCTCAAGACCGGCGAGGCGGGCAAGACCGCCGGCATCAAGGCCGCGCACGGCGACGTCATCGCCCTCGTCGATTCGGATAACATCCTGCCCTCCCCCTCCTGGCTGGAACGTATGCTCGCCCCCTTCGCCGACCCCGAGGTCATCGCCTCGGAGCCGCTGGAATACACCGCGCGCCCCGAGGACCCCGCGCTCACGCGCTACTTCGCCCTGCTCGGCATGAACGACCCCATCTGCCTCTTCACGCGCAACTACGACCGCGCCTGCGGCGTCACGGGACGCTGGACGGGGCTCGACATCGCCGAGGAGGACAGGGGGGACTGGCTGAAGCTGCGCCTCGCGGGGACGTCCCTCCCCACCATCGGCGCGAACGGCTTCGTCTTCCGCCGCACCCTCCTCGACGGCTCGAACTGGGACCCCTACCTCTTCGACATCGACATCCTCTTCGAGCGCATCCGCCGCGACGGCTCCGTCTGCGTCGCCAAGGTCAAGACGGGCATCGTCCACCTCTACTGCGCCCGCCTCGGCGACTTCGCGCGCAAGCAGCGCCGCCGCATCCGCGACTTCCTCTTCTTCGCCCAGGCGAAGCAGCGCTCCTACCCCTGGAACCGCCAGCGCCGCACCGGCATTCTCCTCTTCTGCCTCTCCACGGCCACCCTCCTCCCGCTCGCCGTGCAGATGCTCATCGGCATGTGCCGCCGCCCGGACCGCGCGTGGCTCTACCACGTTCCCGTCTGCGTCGTCACGCTCTGGGTCTACGGCCTCGGCTTCCTCTCGAAGCTCCTCGGCCGCCGCCAGGCCCCCGTCGATCGCTCGAACTGGCAGAAATAGCCGTCACTCCGCCTTCGGCGCCGTGAGCAGATAGGCCTTCGGCTCGGAAGCCTCGAAGACCACCCGCTCCCCCTCGCGGCCGAAGTAGCCGCCGAAGCCGATGCTGATGCGGCGGACATCCTCCGCGCGCAGCCGCGCCGGGCGCCGTCCCTGCTTCGCGCCGTGCAGATTGAACTCGGCGAAGGCGAACGCCACCTCCGCCTCGCCCTTCTCGGAAAGGCTCACCCTCCCCTGGGCGTACCACTGGTTCCCGTCCTCCGTGCCGAGGAACACGCCGCACCGCGTGCCGCCGCCCGTCGTCTCCGGCACCCGCACCGAGAACGCCACGCCCTTCGCCCCCGCCGGGAACGGCCCGCGCGCGTAGTCTCGCGCGAGGAAGGCGAAGGTGTCCACGCCAGTCTTCGTGAGCGTCACGTCCACGCGGCGCCACCCCTCCGCGCGCGGGGCCTCGCCGCCCTTCACGTGGACGCCCTTTCCAAGCGCAACGCCCTGCACGGGCTCGGCCAGCGGCGCGAACATCGGCGCGAACGGCGCGGACGCATGCGCGACGAGCCGCCCCTCGACGGCCCCCGCCGTCGTCAGCACCACCGCGCCGAAGGCCGGCAGGTCGAGCGGGATGTCCCCGTCCGCCGAGAACGACAGCCCCACGCGGGGATTCCACACCCGCGCCGCGCCGCCATCCCGCAGACGCACCGCACCGCTCCAGCTCTCCTCGTCGTCGTTCAGCACGAAGAACACGTCCCCCTCCCGCGTCCGGCGATGGGCGATGCGCAGCGTCTTCTCGGGGCCGCGCACGCAGCGGAGCGCCGGCTCGTGGCGGGATTCGAGGAACTCCGGCAGCAGGGCCGCCTGCGCGTCGGTGAGCAGCGGCCACGCCGCCGCGAGGCGCGCCACCTCGTCGTCCGGGAACGCCGTGCACGAGTTGCAGGGGCGATCCCCCAGCGCGAGGACAAGCCCGCCCGCCTTCCGGAACGCATCCAGCCTGCGCGCCGCCGCCACCGGCAGCGTCGAGACGCCGGGCAGCACCACCGTGCGCCAGCGCAGATTCCCCTTCGCAAGCCCCCCTTCCGTCACCGTCGCCTGCTCAAGCGTCTCGGCGTCGATGAACATGAACGACCGCCCGGACGCGAAGAGCGTGCCGCCCGCGGCCCGGACGAGGCCCGCCGTGCGCTGCGCCGCCGCGCCGCCGCCGCCGCGCGTCTTCGGCTCGAACCCCACCATCAGGGAGTCCGCCGGGTAGACGAGCGCGATCTCCGCCGCCGTGCACCCTTCGCGCATCAGCGTGATCGCGCGCCCCACCTCCTCGTTGATCGCCCGCCGTTCGGCCCGCGGGAACGGCCCCCAGTTGTAGTAGCTCGTGAACGTGTTCACGCCGCCCCAGATCTGGCGGTTCAGCGAGCCGACGATCTCCCGCGCGCTCACCTGGTAGATGGGCCGCGTGTCGCCCTTCGCGCGGTATCTCTGGCAGTGGTCGCTCGCCTCGCTCATCACGTGCCGCGCGCCGTTGAGCTCGCCGGCGCTGCCCACCAGCAGGGGCGTGAGCCAGGTGACCTGCGCGGGGACGCTGTGCAGCATGTCGCAGCTGGGCGCCGAGAGCCCGCGCAGCACCTTGAAGAAGTCGCCGTAGAGGCAGACGTGCGCATCGAGGCTCTCCTCCGCGAGCAGGTGCCCGCCGCTCTCGATCCCGTTCGCCGTCGCCCACCGCGTGATCTGCCCCGTGTAGTTCTGCGCCACGCGCGCGCCCACCATCGACCAGAAGCGGTGCCGCACCGCCGCCGTCCGCCCGCGTGCGGGGCCGCACACCAGCTCCGGCACGTCCTCCGCGAGCGGATGCCCCGCCTCCTTCTCGTAGGCCGCCAGCAGCTCGTCGCTCACCGGCAGGCAGAGATACGGCATCGGCTTCATCCAGCACGTCATCAGGGACGGCTCGTCCGTGAACGTGGAGGTCATGTACGTGAAGGCCTCCCCCATCTCGCGCTTCTAGGCCGCGTGGGTCAGCTCGATGAACCGCGCCGTCGGCTCGGCCATCAGCAGGTTCGGGTAGGCGTACTTGAACGAGCTCACCGAAACCGAGACGTGCGTCCCTTCGAGGATGTAGTCGTCCGTCACCACGAACACCGTCTCGGTCTTCCCGTCGGGCGCGGGGCGGCGCAGCGTCGCGACCGGGCGGCCGGGCGGCGCGGGCGGCAGCGCCGCGGAACCCGCCGGCACGTTCGTCGTCGCGACGAGGTAGGCGCGCGCCTGCCATTCGGGGTGCCCCTCCATCGTCTTGCCGCCCGCCGTGCAGCTCGGGTACCCCTTCTCGTCATACAGCCACACGCTCATGCCCTGCGCGTGGGCCCGTTCCACGACGTGCCGGAAGGTCTTCCAGTCCGCGGGCGACTCCAGATAGTCGTCCGAGAACGAGACGTTCCCCGCGAAGCCGCCGAAGCCGTCCGCCCGCAGCGCCGCCACCTCGGCATCCGCCCGCGCGAGGTCGTTCGGGCGGTTGTGGTGGATGGGCAGGATGCGCGCGGAGGCGGGCGGGTTCGCGAACCGCGCCTCCCGGGACGCGCCCTCGGGCGTGTAGACGGTCTCGATGCCGGACGCGGCCAGCGCGGCGGCGCAGGCGAGCGGAAGAAGGCGGGCGGTGGCGTGCATGGTGCGTCTCTCCTTATATAAGGTATGGGGACTCGGGGAACGGCTCACATCGGCTTCACGGGGAAGCCCGGCAGGATCGTGGTGTGGGGCCGCGCGGCCCGCAGCGGATAGTCGAGCGTGTAGTGCAGGCCCCGGCTTTCGTGGCGCTTCTGCGCGCTGCGCACGATCAGCTCGGCGCACACGGCGAGGTTGCGCAGCTCCAGCGTGTCCGGCGTCACGAGGTAGTCGAAGTAGTATTCGCGGATTTCCTTGCGCAGCGTCTTGAGGCGGTGCGCCGCGCGGGCGAGGCGCTTGTTCGTGCGCACGATGCCCACGTAGTCCCACATCAGGCGGCGGATCTCGTCCCACATGTGCGAGACGAGCACCGCCTCGTCCGGCGCCACGGCGCGGCCGATCCGCCAGGCCGGGATCGTCACCGTCCCCGGCAGCCGCTCGGGATGCGCCGTGAGGCGGCGCGCGGTGAGGCGCGCGGTCACCAGCGCCTCCAGCAGGGAGTTGGAGGCCAGCCGGTTCGCGCCGTGCAGTCCCGTGCACGCCGTCTCGCCCACGGCGGAGAGCCCCGGCACGGAGGTCCGCCCGTCCACCGTCGCCTTCACCCCCCCGCAGCAGTAGTGCGCGGCGGGCACGATCGGGATCAGGTCCTTCGACATGTCGATGCCGAACTCCAGGCACTTGTGGAAGATGTTCGGGAATCGCGCCTCCAGGAACGCGCGCCCCTTCTTGCGGATGTCGAGGCAGCAGTAGGGGTCGCCCGTGCGCTTCATCTCGCTGTCGATGGCGCGCGCCACGATGTCGCGCGGCGCGAGCGAGCCGCGCGCGTCGTAGTTCTGCATGAACGGCCGCCCCCGGCGGTCCACCAGCACCGCCCCCTCGCCGCGCACCGCCTCGCTGATGAGGAACCGCTTCGCCTTGGGGTGGTAGAGGCAGGTCGGGTGGAACTGGATGAACTCCATGTTCTCGATCTTCGCGCCCGCGCGCCACGCGAGCGCCACCCCGTCGCCCGTCGCCACGTCCGGGTTGCACGTGTAGAGATACACCTTCCCGCAGCCGCCCGTCGCGAGGATCGTGTTCGGCGCGCGCACCGCGTAGATCTCGTTCGTCGCCTTGTCGAGCACGTACGCCCCCACGCACCGGTTCGGGCCCTTCACCCCGATCCGCTTCGTGATGATGAGGTCGATCACGATCGTCCGCTCGCGCACGGTGATCGCGCGCTGCCGCTTCAGCGTGCGGATCATCGCCGCCTCGCACTTCTGCCCCGTGATGTCGCCCGCGTGGAAGATGCGGCGCATCGAGTGCCCCCCCTCGCGGCCGAGGTCCCAGCTGCCGTCCTCCTTCTTCGCGAACCGCACGCCGCAGCCGATGAGGTCGTGGATCGCCGCCGGACCCTCCGAGACGATCCGCCGCACCACCGCCTCGTCGCACAGCCCCGCGCCGGCGATCTGGGTGTCGGCCACATGGTTCTCGAACGTGTCGGCGGGATCCGCCACACAGCAGATTCCCCCCTGCGCATAGTTCGAGTTACAGTCCGCCAGACGCTCCTTGGTGACGAGCAGCACCTTCCCGGCGGACGCCAGATGCAAAGCCGTGATGAGTCCGCTCATTCCCGAGCCGACGACGAAGTAGTCGCAGTCAACGATGCGCATGTGCAGTTGCTCCTTTGCGAAGGCGGTTGCTCTCTTGCCGGAGGCCGTCGCGCCTTCGCGGGCATAGTATACCACACCCCGCCCCCACGAACCGCCACAGATCGGTAAACTCCGAGCGTTGGCAAGGGGCTCCGTTCACGCTCCGCCTGAAGCTTCGCGCTTCTTCAACGACTATTCAATCTAAACAGCTTTTTCCACTAAAAGGAAAGCACACCCCTCCCCTACTATATATGGTCGCGCGCGCGCGAGGCGGGGCTGTCTACCCCGCCATCCCCACGCTCCGGCGTCGAAGACGCCGACCAGAAACCTGCCCCTATTGGGAAATCCATCCATATCAAGTCAATTAAAAGTCGTTGAGGCGTCGCAACGCTCCAGGCGGTTCGTTAGAACCGCCCCTTTGCAAACGCTCGGAGTTAGAATCAAGAGGCGCGGATGGTTGGTTCG
>JBJEWG010000285.1:0-5816 GCA_051884935.1 Kiritimatiellia bacterium
CGTTCCCGTGCGCCCGCCAGAACGAGCTCAACGGCGAGGACGCGGCCTACCTGCTCAAGCACGGCTGCACGCTCGTGGGCGAAGGCGCCAACATGCCGTCCACGCCGGACGCCATCGAGGCGTTCGTCAACGCGAAGATCATGTACTCCCCCGGCAAGGCCTCCAACGCCGGCGGCGTCGCCACCTCGGGCCTTGAGATGTCGCAGAACTCCGGCCGCCTCAGCTGGCCCGCCGAGGAGGTGGACGCCAAGCTCAAGGGCATCATGAAGGCCATCCACGACAATGCGTGGGCCGCCGCCGAGAAGTACGGCCACAAGGGCAACTACGTGATGGGCGCCAACATCGCCGGCTTCACGAAGGTCGCCGACGCGATGCTCGCGCAGGGCGTGTGCTAACGCCGCCGCCAGGTCGAGAGAAGACGGGCGCCCGGGTCCCCCGGGCGTCCGTTCCCTTCTCCCGGCCCCCCGTTTTGCAGAGAGGGTCGAAATCTGATATACTCGCGCACTCTTCAGTTTTGGAACAAAAGGCAGTCATGAACCGCATCATCGCCAAAAGGCAGCTCTCCGACAACGTCTTCCGCATGGAGGTGGAGGCCCCGCTCGTCGCCAAGGAGCGCAAGCCCGGCCAGTTCATCATCCTCATGGTGGACGAGGCCCTCGGGGAGCGCATCCCCCTCACGATCGCCGACGCCGACCCCGCCGCCGGCACGATCACCCTCATCTTCCAGACCGTCGGCGCCACGACCCTGAAGCTCTCCCGCCTCGCCGTCGGCGACGCCCTTCCGGCCGTGCTCGGCCCCCTCGGCCGCCCCACCGAGATCCGCGGCCTGAACGGCGAGAAGCCCGGCCACGTCGTCTGCGTGGGCGGCGGCATCGGCGTGGCCCCGCTCCACCCCATCGCCCAGGCCCTCAAGGCCGCCGGCAACAAGGTCACCATCATCATGGGCGCGCGCAACGAAGGCCTCTTCGTGATGAAGGACGAGATGGCGGCCATCGCGGGCGAGAACCTGATCCTCATGACGGACGACGGCTCATCCGGCCGCAAGGGGCTCGTCACCGACCCGCTCAAGGAACTCTGCGCCGCCGGCGCGGTCGATGAGGTGATCACCATCGGCCCGCCCGTCATGATGAAGTTCTGCGCGCTCGCCACCAAACCATTCGGCGTGAAGACCATCGCCTCCCTCAACACGATCATGATCGACGGCACCGGCATGTGCGGCGGCTGCCGCGTCTCCGTCGGCGGCGAAACCAAGTTCGTCTGCGTCGATGGACCCGAGTTCGACGCGCATCTGGTGGACTGGGACCTCATGCTCAAGCGCATGGGCGCCTTCAAGCCGTTCGAGGCCAAGGCCCGCGACCACGTCTGCCGCGCCGGCATCTTCAAGTGATGAAAGGACTTTCCCAGCTATGCCCCCCAAGGAGAAGATGGCCGTTCCGCCGCAGGAGATGCCCCAGCAGGACCCTGCGGCGCGCGCCCGCAACATGAACGAGGTCGCCCTCGGCTACACCGCCGAGATGGCGAAGTGCGAGGCCTCCCGCTGCCTCCAGTGCCCCACCAAGCCCTGTATGCAGGGCTGCCCCGTCGCGATCAACATCCCCGGCTTCCTCGAAAGGGCCGCGGCGGGCGACTTCGCCGGCGCGCTCGCGATCATCAAGGAGACGTCCCTGCTCCCCGCCGTCTGCGGCCGCGTCTGCCCGCAGGAGAAGCAGTGCCAGAAGTTCTGCACCATGGGCAAGCTGCTCAAGGACGTTGACAAGGCCGTCGCCATCGGCCGCGTCGAGCGCTTCTGCGCCGACCTCGCCCGCGAGACCCACGCCGAGCCGCCCGTCGTCTGCGCCCCCAAGACGGGCAGGAAGGTCGCCGTCATCGGCTCGGGCCCCGCCTCCATCACCTGCGCGGCGGACTGCGCGAAGGCGGGCCACGCCGTCACGATCTTCGAGGCCTTCCACAAGTGCGGCGGCGTGCTCGTCTACGGCATTCCCGAGTTCCGCCTCCCCAAGGCCATCGTCCAGCACGAGTTCGAGGGGCTTGAGAAGCTCGGCGTGACGATCGACACGAACTTCGTCGTCGGGCGCACCCGCCAGCTCAGGGCCCTTCTCGACGAGGACGGCTTCGACGCCGTCTTCGTCGGCACCGGCGCCGGCCTCCCGAAGTTCATGGGCATCGACGGCGAGAACCTCAACGGCGTCTTCTCGGCGAACGAATACCTCACCCGCGCGAACCTGATGAAGGCCTATCTCGAAGACCAGGCCGACACGCCCTTCTGGCACGGCAGGAAGGTCGCCGTGCTCGGCGGCGGCAACGTCGCGATGGACGCGAGCCGCATGGCCCTGCGCCTCGGCGCCGAGAAGGTCTACCTCATCTACCGGCGCGGCGAGAGCGAGATGCCCGCCCGCAGGGAGGAGGTCCACCACGCGAAGGAGGAGGGCGTCGAGTTCCATCTGCTCGAAAACGCGAAGCGCATCCTCGGCGACGACAAGGGCTTCGTCACGGGCATCGAGTGCCTGAAGTACGAGCTGGGCGAGCCGGACGCCTCGGGGCGCCGCAGCCCCGTCGCCATCCCCGGCAGCGAGTTCACGCTCGACGTCGATACCGTCGTCGTCGCCGTCGGCAACGCCTCCAACCCGCTCATCCCCGCGACGACGGAGGGCCTTGAGGTCAACAGGCGCGGCAACATCGTTGTCGATCCCGAAACCAACATGACGTCCATTCCCGGCGTCTTCGCCGGCGGCGACATCGTGCTCGGCGCGGCCACCGTGATTCTCGCCATGGGCGAGGGCCGCCGCGCCGCGGCCGGCATCAACGCCTACCTGAAGGGCTGAGGCCCCTCACGCGCGCAGGTCGATGGACTTCCCCTGCGCCGCGTCAACGGCGAGGGGCCGCACCCGCTTGTAGATCGTCCCCAGGGCGTCCAGGCAGCGCGCGTCCCCGCGCCAGAACGGCACGGGCCCCAGCCGCTTCAGAAGCGGCGCGGGGTCGTCCACCGAGAAGTCGCGCGGCAGCGTGATCTCCTCTTCCTCGACAACCGCTTCGACGGGCGGCGCGAGTTCGTCCACGTCCACGCCGCGCAGGGAGAGGAGCGTCGCGGGGCGGCGGGCGATCTCCTCCCCGAGGAGCAGCAGCACGGCGGCGATGTGCTTGCAGGGCCGCGCCCAGTCCGGACACGAGCACTTCATCTTCACGTCGTAGATCGTCCGCCCCTCCGAGCTCTTCCCAAGCGGCCCCGCCTTCGGGAAGAGCGGCACGCCCTCGGCCCGCAGCAGTTCCTCCACCTCCATCGGCAGATCGTCCGTCAGCAGACGCGCCAGCAGCATCGGCTCCTTCTTCAATGTCCGCGCGACGCGGTCGCCGCTGGTCGCGGTGAAGTCGAGCGAGACGCGGTAGGGCTCGGGGCGCGACCCCGTCACCTGCGCCTCCACGTGCGGCCCCTCAAGCATGAGGTCCGTCACCTGCCCCGCCACCGCATACTGCCGCCCGCGGCCGAGACGCGGCCCGAGGCGCATCGCCTCCAGCGCGGCGATCCACCGCCGCGCCCACCAGGCCGTCCGCACGAGCGTGCGGAGGTCCTGCGCGCGGATGCCGTGCGCCGCCCGCGCGACCCGCAGGGGATAACGCTTTCTGCTCATTCCAGGGCCACCACCTTCTCAAGCGCGCGGGCGTTCATCTGCTCAAGGAACGATTCGCCGCCGGCGACCACCTCGTTCGCGAGGTAGCGCTTGGACTCCAGCAGCTCGTCCACGTGGTCCTCCAGCGTGCCCGCGCAGATGAAGAGGTGCACGAACACCGTCTTCGTCTGCCCGATGCGGTACGCCCGGTCCGTCGCCTGGTTCTCCACGGCCGGGTTCCACCACCGGTCGAAGTGGATCACGTGCGTCGCCCGCGTGAGGTTGAGTCCGAAGCCGCCCGCCTTCAGCGAGAGGATGAACGCATTCGGCTCGGGGTCCGCGTTGAAGGCCGCGATCTCCCCTTCGCGCTGCGCGGGGGAAAGCCCCCCGTGGAGGAACGGGAAGAGTCGCCCGAACTGCTCCTGCAAGTGCGCCCGCAGCAGGCGCCCGACCTTCGCGTACTGCGTGAAGACAAGGCACGACTCGCCGTTCGCGAACATCTCCTCCAGCAGTTCGTCGAGCCGCGCGATCTTGCCCTCCCCGTCGCAGATGAGCTTCAGCTCCGTGAGCAGCGCGAGAATCCGCCCGTGCGACGGCTCCTCCGCCGCCGCGTCCGCCCGGAACGCGGCCAGCGCGTCCTCGTAGGCCCGCCGCTGCTCCGGGGCGAGCGTGCAGTATTCGCGCACCTCGCGCTTCGCGCCCAGTTCCGCCGCCACGCCGGGGTCCGTCTTCAGCCGACGCAGCATGAACGGTTCGAGCAGACGCCTGAGCTTCGCCGCCGCGCCGCCGTGGGCATCCGCGCGGATGGAGCGCGTGAACGTCTCCTCGAAGTCCCTCCGCTCCCCCAGCAGCCCCGGATTGAGGAACTCCTCCAGCGACCACAGGTCGTTCGCGCTGTTCTCGAACGGCGTGCCCGTGAGGGCCACCTTCATGGGAATCTCCAGCGCCCGCGCCGCCCGCGCCGCGCGGGTGTCCGCGTTCTTGATCGTCTGCGCCTCGTCAAGCACCAGCGCCGAGAAAGCGGCGGAGGAGAAGTCCCGGTAGTCCTTCACCAGCAGCGAATACCCCGTCACCACCACATCCGCGCGCCGGCACGCCACGAGGAACGTCCCCCCCGTCGCGCGCGCGCTCCCCTGATGGAGCAGCACCTTCAGCCCCGGGGCGAACCTCTTGAACTCGCGCACCCAGTTCGTCGTCACCGACACGGGCGCGACGACCAGCACGGGGTCCCGGGGCCGGCGGCTGACCAAATGCAGGATGAACGCGATCGTCTGGATTGTCTTCCCGAGGCCCATGTCGTCCGCGAGGCAGGGTCCGAATCCCCACTTCGTGAGGAACACCAGCCAGGAGACGCCGCGCAGCTGATAGTCGCGCAGCGTCCCCTTCAGCCCCTTCGGCTGCGGCAGAATTCTGAACTGCTCCTCGCCGCGCAGTTCGTTGAGCAGCCCCCGCAGCCAGCCATGCGCCTTCACGTGCTCCACGCGCAACCGCCCCACCCGCCCCGTGCCCAGCGCGAAGGAGACCGCCTGGGCCACTTCGAGCTTCCGGCCCTTCACGGACTGCAGCGCGCGCAGGGCCTCGCGCAGTGTGTAGCGGTCAACCTCGATCCAGCGGTTGCGGAAGAAGACGAGCGTCGATCCCTGGTCGAGCAGGAACTGGATCTCCCGCTCCGTCACCTTCTCGCCATCGACGCGGATCGTCAGCTTCGTGGTGATGGAACGCGCGACGGCCGTTCCGTCCATCGGGGCACGAGCCGAAGTCGGCGTCAGCTCCGCCTCGGCGGTCACGTGCTCGCCCGTCACACCCGCTGGCATCACGACGTCGAAGCCGGACGACGCGAGTTCCCGCGCGCCCGTCCGCAGAAAGCTCTCCACATCCGCCCGCGACAGCTCGGCCACCCGCCCCCGCAGCGCCCGAAGCGGCGGGAAGACGGCCGCCGCCTGCCCCAGAGAGATCAGCCCCAGCCGCGTCGTGGGAATCGCCCGCAGCCTCAGCCGCCAGGGTGCCTCCTCCGTCTTCGGCGGCACCAGGGTGAAGCGCAGCGCCGCGCGCTCCTCGGGCGAAACCACAAGCGGTGCGCGCCAGGCGACCAGCGTCCGCATCAGCTCGCGCACTTCGTCCACGGACGGCCACGCCACGCGCGCGGAATCGGTTCGGAGCGCGGCCAGCCAGGCATCGTGCACCGTCTCGTGGCGCCCCGCGCCGTCTTCG
>JBJEWG010000286.1:0-5813 GCA_051884935.1 Kiritimatiellia bacterium
AACGTGTGCATCTGGCGAATCCCGCGTAACGAGAGCGTGGTCAACCCGCCGTCGCACTGCCCGAACTGCTCGGCGCCGATCCGCTGGTACCAGAACATCCCGATTGTGAGCTGGTGCGCCCTGAGGGGGAAGTGTGCGAATTGCGGGAAGCCGATCTCCGTACGCTACACGATCGTCGAACTACTGGGTGGAGTCCTGTTTTTGATGGCCTACCTCCAGTGGGGTATGCCGTTCTTCCTCGGTGGGGCGCCGGCGCTGGGGCTTCGGGAGCTGAGTTGCCTCTGGACTGTTCCCGTCTTCTGGCTTGTCTTCGCGGGGCTTATTCTCGGGTCGTTCATCGATCTGGCGGAGCAGTGGATTCCCGATCGTGTGACCATTGGGGGAATGATCCTCGGCGTGCCGCTGAGTTTTCTCGTTCCCGAGCTTCAGGGTGAGAAGGTGGGGCTCTACGCGCTCTATTGGTCGCTGGGCGGGCTCGCCTTCGGGTTTGGCTTTCTCTGGTCGATGGGCTTCGTGTTCTCGAAGATCGTGAAGAAGGACGCGCTGGGTTTCGGCGACGTGAAGCTCATCGGCGCGGTGGGGGCCTTCTTCGGCCCCGGCGCCGTGCTGTTCACGATTGTCGTCTCGTCGTTCGTTGGGGCGGTCGTCGGGGTGGCGCTGATTCTGCGCGGCAAGGCGCGGCTGGGTGGGTTCACGGCCGTGCCGTATGGCCCGTTCCTCGCCCTCGGCACGGTGGCGTGGATGTTCTGGGGTCCGGGCGTCGTGGACTGGTATCTGCGCCTCAATGCGTCCCTCCTCAACTAGATTGACGATTGTTTTACAGAAGTTTTACATCTCCGTGACAACGGGGAATGCATAATCTCGTATACTGTGCGCCGATGGAATCGAAGGCTGACTTCATGCGCGGACTCTTCACGCGGATTGCCGGGCGCTACGATGTGCTGAATCGGGCGCTGACGTTCGGCGTTGACGTCTCATGGCGCCACAGGGCCTTGGCGATGCTGGATGAGGCGGCACACGCGCTTGACTTGGCAACGGGCACGGCGGATCTGGCGATCGGGCTCGCGAACCGCTTCCCCTCCGCGCACGTGACGGGAGTAGACCTGACGCCCGCGATGCTGGAGGTTGGCCGCCGCAAGGTCGCCGCCGCCGGTGTCGCGGGACGGGTGACGCTCGTCGAGGGGAACGCGCTGGAGCTGCCGTTCCCCGATGCGTCGTTCGACACGGTCACGTGCGCGTTCGGCTTCCGCAATTTCCCCGATGCGTCGGCCGCGCTTGTCGAGGCCGCCCGCGTGCTGCGGCCCGGCGGATGCCTGCTCGTGCTGGAGTTCTTCCGCATGGAGTCCCGCATCTGCGCCGGAGCGACTTCGCTGTGGCTGCGCCTCGTGACGCCACTGCTGGCGAGGGGCACGCGGGCGGACTACGCCTATCTGCGGACGTCGATCGAGCGGACGCTCACCGCCGCCGAGTTTACGGCGAAGGCAGTGTCCGTTGGGTTCACGGTGGAGCGGGCGGCCTTCTTCCTCCCGTCCTGCCACTGCCTTAAACTGCGAAAATATGGTAGACTAGCGACATGACACTTCAGAAGACAGTCGGCGTGTTGGCGCTGGCCCTGTTCGCCGGGTTCCTCCGAGCGGCGGAGACGAATGCGGTTGAGGCGGCGGAGTCCACGCCGCCGGAGGCCGATAAGCCCGCGGATCCCAAATTCGAGCGGTATCGGACGATCATGGATCGGATGCCATTCGGCCCCGAGCCGGCGAACTTCAATCCCGACGCCCCCGGAACGGCGGGTGCGGGCGCGGCTGGGACGGGCGCGATGGACCCGGCCGCCGCCGAGGCGATGAAGTCCCAGGAAGAGCAGCAGATTCTCGCCTCAGTGCGCGTCTCGGCCCTGAACGTGACGCCTTCGGGAAAGATCGCCGTCGGCTTCGTCGATTCATCGAAACAGCCTGCGGGAACCTACTACCTAAAAGTCGGCGAAACGCGGGACGGGTGGACGGTCAAGTCCGCCGACGCGCGCGACATGAAGGTGACCCTTGAAAAGGACGGTGTCGAGGCGACGCTTGCGTTGGGCGAGGGATCGGACGGCGGACAGGACGCCAAGAAGGGCGGCGGCAACCGGCTGCGTCCGCAGCTTGGGCAGTTGAATCGTGCCGGTCTGCTGCGCGCGCGGACGGCCACCGCCGATATGCCGGCGGCGAACGGTGGCGGATCGGCCTTCGCAAACCTGCGCGCGCGGCGTGCCCAGAAGGATGCGGAGCGGCGGGAGGAGGCCGAACGTCAGGCCGCCGCCGCGGAGCAGGCCAAGGCCGATCGTGAGCGGGCCGCCGCGGAGCGCGAGCAGCAGCGCATGGCCCTGTTGCAGATTCAGGAGGAGCTGCGTCGCCAGCGCGAGGCGAAGGAACAGCAGAACACCGAGGCGGCGGGGCAGGAGCAGAACGCCGAGGCGCCTCAGGAATAAGAGGACGGGGGAGGCTGGAATGGTCACGACCACATTGGAGATGTTTCGCGAGGAGCTGCTGCGCACGGGTGCGTACAAGACACCGCCGGACCGCATGGCCGCCAAGCCGCGGACGGCGGGGCGGCTCACGACCCTGGGAATCTGCTGGAGCGTGTTCACCGTGTTCCCCCGCAGTTCGATTTCCGAGGCGCTGGGGACGCTGACGCCGGACAAGTGGGCGCACTTCTGCTTCAAGGTGGTCCAGACGTCCGAACGATACGGCATCCCCGTCACCGCGGAGGGTTGGAACAATCGCCGCGACTACAAGGGACCGGTCGTCTATCTCGCGAACCACATGAGCACGCTGGAGACGATTCTTCTGCCGTTCATGGCGCTCACATACGGACCATTCAGCACGGTGGTGAAGCAGTCGCTCGCGCATCTGCCGGGACTGGAGAAGGCGGCGGCGCATCTCGGCCTGATTCCAATCGGGCGCACAAACCCGCGTGAGGACCTAATGACGATCTTCAACGTCGGCGGCGCGCGCATCGCGCGGGGTGACTCCGTGCTCATCTTCGCGCAGGGGCGCCGTCTGCCCGTCTTCCGACGGAAGGACTGGAGCTCGATCGGCACGAAGCTCGCGGAGAAGGCGGGCGTGCCCGTGGTGCCGATCGCCGTGAAGACTGATCTGATGCCGACGCGGCCGGACGGCCGGGGCTGGCGCAAGGACTTCGGCACGGTTGACCCGACGAAGGATATCCGGCTCGCGTGCGGCCCCGTTCTGAAGGGGCCGTCCCGAGAAACGGTGAAGAGTTCCTTCGACTGGATCAAGGCGAAGCTCGATTCGTGGGGCCTCCCCACGGAGGATTGAGTTTCAGTAGAGTAGAGATGATTCATCCGCAGATTGGCCGGCTTCAGTTTCTGAAGAGCACGTTCGGCGCGCTTGGTTTTTCACTGTTGCCGGGTTCGCGCCTGTGGGCCGCGCCGAGGGGGTGGGAGCCCAGGGGCAGGGCGGAGCTGGTGTTCGGCTTCGTGACCGATACGCACATCCGTCGTGATGGACGCCCGGAACGGGAGACGATCTGGAGGCACACGCCGGATACGTATCTGCGAAACGCCTTCAGGTTCTTCCGCGACGCCGGCGTCGATGCCGTGATGCATGGCGGCGACATGGCGCACCGGGGGCTCCGCTGCGAGATGCAGTTCACGGCGGACGTGTGGAACGAGGTGTTCCCGGGCGACAGGCTGCCGGACGGTCGTCCCGTCGCGAAGCTGTTCGTCACGGGCAACCACGAATGGAACCGCAACAACAGCTTCGAGTTCAAGGTCTACCCCGATCCGGACGTGCGGGAGCGGAACGTGCTGCACAACGACATGCCGCGCCATTGGCGGGAGGTCTGGGGCGAGCCGTACACGAAGGCCTGGCACAAGGTGGTGAAGGGGTACCACTTCTTCGGTGAGCATTGGGAGGACGCCTATGGGGACGTCGTGCCGCTGCTGCAGAAGGATGCGCAGAGCCTGAAGGGCAGAAAGCCGTTCTTCCTCATCCAGCATCTGATGCCCGGCTGTGCGGAATGCGGGTCCCGGACCTCCGATGCGCTCAAGAGCTTCCCGAACGCGATCGTCATGTTCGGGCACTGGCATAATTCCAGCGCGGACCTGACCACGATTCACCATACCGACTGCGTGATGGTCAATGGCCCGTCCCTGCGGGGCAACGGACGGAATCGGATACCCGGTTACCGGCCGGACGCCCGTACGCAGACGGATCACGACACGATTCAGCACGGGTATCTGGTGCGGGTCTATTCCGACATGGTCGTCTTCGAGCGCCATGACTTCCGGCATGGCGGCAAGGTGGGGCCGGATCTGGTGCTGCCGCTCGGCGAATACGACTCGAAGCCCTTCTCCTCCTCATCCCTTGCCGCAACGATCGGGGCGCCGGCGTTCGCGGCGGCGGCGAAGCCGACGTTGACGGATCTGGGCGAACACGTGGCCCTGGACATCCCGCCGGCCACGGCGCGCGAGGCCTCCCGCGTGTACGCGTATGACATCGCCATCGCCGCCGACGGAAATCGGCGCCTGCGGAAATCGGCGTATGCCGCCGGATGCGACTACGCGGCGAACCACCCGCTGGCGAAGGGGCCGACGCGCGTGTTGCTGAATCCGTCCGAACTGCCGGGTGGAAAGAGGCTGCGGGTCGCGGTGCGTCCGTTGTCGTCGCTGGGAACGGCCGGCGCGGCGTGCGGCACGGAAGTCCCGGCCTTCTTCGGCGCGGACAGGGCGGTCGTCAAGGTCGGCACGTTCAACATCCGCACGGCCGATCTGGAGGCGCGCGATCCCGTGCCGTGGAAGACGCGCGCGCCGTGGGTGGCCCAGGCGATTCTGGCGCACGATTTCGACATTCTCGGGCTGCAGGAGGTCGTGGCGGTTCAGCTCGATGACTTGGCGGAGGCCCTCAAGCGCGGCTACGGCCATATTGGCGTGTGCCGCGACGACGGGGCGCGAGCCGGCGAGGCGGCCCCGATCTTCTATTCGAAGGCGCGCTTTGAACTCTTGGACTCGGGCAATTTCTGGCTCTCCGAACAGCCAGACGTCCCCGGCGTCAAGAGCTGGGATACGGCGTTCACGCGAATCTGCACGTGGGGCAAGTTCAGGGATCGCGTCAGCGGAAAGCAGTTCGCCTTCTTCAACACGCACCTGGACCACAGGGGCGCGGTGGCAAAGCGCAAGGGCATGGAGCTCATCGTCGCGCGGCTGCGGCCGCACCTTGATGCGGGGCTGCCGGGAATCATCACGGGCGACTTCAACACGGTCGAAGGCGAGGGGCCGTACAATGTGGCGGCTGCGAACTTCCGCGATGCCGTGATGGTCAGCGCCACGAAGCCCGTCGGACCGTGGCGGAGCGCGCACGGTTGGCGTTGGCGTGCGGCGAAGGACGAACTCACATTCGATGCGGCTGTTGCCTGCCCGAAGGAGGAACGCGCCACGCGCGCCTTCCATGATCGGATCGGCGGTCATCGCATCGACCACGTCTTCGTCAGCCCACAGATCAGGGTCCGAAGCGTGACGACGCATACGGACGCGAATGGCCGGACGTATGTCTCGGACCACTTCCCCGTATCCGCGGTCCTTGAGTTCTGAAGAGGCAGTCTCTAGAAACTCCGAGCGTTGACAGAGGGGCGGTTTTCACGAACCGCCCCCCGAGTTGTGCCGATGAGCCGACCCGAGTTGTGCCGATGAGCCAACCCGAGTTATGCCGATGACCTGCTCTCGGGGAGATTCTGAATCGTCCATCTCCGGGGGGTGAGTGTTGGTTGAAGTGGCTGATATAAGTGATAAAACAGGGGGGGGGGGGGGGCAATTTTAATTA
>JBJEWG010000287.1:0-5769 GCA_051884935.1 Kiritimatiellia bacterium
TCTGTCCGGGCGGGGCGACGGGAAGGTGCTCGATGCTGGGGACACGGCACCGAAGCGGGTCGTGAAGACCTCAGCCGCGAGACGGCGATCGTTGCCGACGACCAACGCCTTTCAAAAGGCTGAAGTGAGGGTAAGGGAGGCCGCTCGATCGGATCGACGACTGGTGCGCGTGGTCACCAACCAGACGGGTGCCGTTATCGAGGACTACGTGACGACCGACGGCAGGCGAAAGCGAGTGGTGCATCATCCACCGCAGGTTTGGGACAACGCGGCCGACCAGCTGATCGCCATGGCAGTCTCCATCGCGCCCGGTGTCGAGGCGCCACCCCTGCCGACGGGCGTATCAGAGGAGGAGTTCCGGCGTGCGCTAAAGAAGCCAATCACAATCAACCACGACGATTCCGAGAGTCTGAAGGAGATCAAGCGGAAGGTGCGCGCGGCGCGCTCCGAGATTCTCGACGAGATGGAGCGCACGGGCAGGGGTTTCGAGGAAATCATCCGCGAACACCGTGAGGGAATGAACGCCAGCACCCAGCTGTACCGGGAGGCGCTCAGGGGACTCTCGGAGGTCAGGCGGAACGGCACGGCCGAGGACGTGCGCGAATATAAGGTCAAGATGAACGAGGCGCTCCGGCAGGCCGGCGCGAAGGAACTGCCGATCCGGGATTCGGAGATCGGTGATTCGGGTCTTCGGGACAATTCACCACGAAATAAGGAGAGAATACAATGAACGTGAAATCATTGACGGTTGCGTGCACTGCAATCGCGATTCTATCGGCTTACACCGTCCTTGCACAGCCCGCACATGGGGCGCGGCGGCGCCCCGCGAGCGCGACGAAACCCTCCGGAGGACTCGTCGTCGCAGATTCGGCGGGGCGGCATATCTGTCTGCTCAATACATCCCGGCTCGTGACGGCGGCGGATCTGGAGATGGCCTCACGGCCAATTCTGATGGACGTCCGCTGTCCGTTCGTGGTCGTGGAGGCAAAGGGGCCCGAACCGCTCGCAGACAAGGTCGCGCGCGCGCAACGGAATCCGAAGGTCGCCTTCGTCGTCCCGTTCGTCGATGACGCGGATGACGAGATGCTCCGATACCGGCCGGAGCACGATATGTGCATCGTTAACGTCAAAGCCCTCGTGGCCGATGGCGCGGGATCGAACCGTCTCGCGGCCCGTCTGCGCAAGCAGACGTGGCGGGCGGTAGGCCTCATGCTAGGAGCGGGCGACGCACCGACGGGCCACACGGTCCTGCGCAAGGCCGCCACGCTTGAACAGCTGGACGCGAACGACGCGCGGTCACCCTCGCCGGGACAGCACAACCAGATGGTCTCGGGGCTCAAGCCCTACGGCATCGAGATGGTGCGCGTTGGCACATACCGCACGGCGTGCCAGCAGGGCTGGGCGCCGACGCCCACAAACGACGCGCAGCGGGCGATCTGGGACGAGACGCACAGGATTCCCGCCACCCCCCTGAAGATCGAGTTCGACCCGAAGAGGGGGCGGTGAGGAGTCCGCCATGCCAATGAGGATCAGATTTCCTTGCGCTTGAGGTATTTGAGGATGTTCCGCCTGAACATGCGAGGACCGCCGAAGAACGCATACTCCGAATCGGTCATGCGCTCGCCGTTCACAAGTCGTTGCTCAATAAGCGAGACCGTGCAAATCAGGTCCGCAACCTGAAATAGCTTGTAGTTCCGTGGTCTGACATTCTGAGCGAATTCCACGCGGCAGCCGATGTCCTCGGAGAACATCCTGTGCAGAAGATTCGTCACAGGGGACTGTCCGCAGTCGTAGTATACCTTTATCCTGTCAAAATTCCGCAAGTCGTCTCTTCGCGCCAGGAGAAATTCCGCAAGTTCCGTCTGAAGACGGGCGACTATGCCGGATGGCGAGTCGATGTATCGCTTATCGACGCGGAGGCAATGGTATCTGAAATCAGCGCGACGGGCGAAGTCAAACAGAAGCTTGAACACCTTTGCCCGCCATTCGCGACGGAACGGGGCAAATGCCTTTTCCTTTCGGATGAGTGGACCGGCGTGGCTTGCGAACACCTCGGGATCAAGCCCCATACGCGCGGTTGCCGCATCCAGTTCATCGACCAACCGCCAAATGTCAGATACCTGGTCGTGAAGCACAAGACCGACAATGTAATAGCGGGACGAAGGATCGGGATGTCGGAAAGTCCCCGATTCGTCCGCGAATACGCTTAGAGTCCTCTCTCCTTTTGGCATGATCTTCCGTAAAAAGAGAAGGCGGCGGGAATTGCTTCTCGCCACCCACGCGAGGTCGGTGTCCCCGCTTCCCGATGATCCTTCCTCTTGGAAAGAACACAGACATTATCGCATATTCTGGTCGGCTGCGCAAGAGGGCAGGACGGAATTCATCCGCGCGATCCTACCGCCCCTTCTTCGGGTCGAACTCGATTTTCATGGGGTTGCGGGGCGGGGCGCGCACCTCGTCCCACACGGCCTTCTGGTAGTCGTTCGTGGGCGCGGGCGCCCAGCCCTCGTGCACCGCCGTGCGGTAGGGGATGCGGCGCGCGCGCCTGACGCCGAAGCGCCCCAGGGTCGCGTACATCTTCTGGAAGTTCATCGGCTGCATGACCTGATACTCAAGGCCGTCGAGCTCCCCCACCGAGAAGACCGGCTGGAGGACGTCGTTCCCGAAGGGCGCGTAACCGACCCCCGCGACGAAGCCCAGCCCCCGCCAGAGCTCCTTCACGATCCTGACCTCGCGCCGGACGGGGTCGTCGCCCTCCCCGTACTTCGCGCCGTTGACGACGGCGACGCGCTCCTCGGGGTAGACCGAGAGCCCGCGCCCCGCGGGGTCGTCCACGACCACGAGCGCGTAGACGGCCCTCTCGTCGGCAAGCGCCCCGCGCGCCGCCTCCGCCGCCTCCGCCACCGTCGCGAGGGGCCGCCGCCGGGTCCTCACGTTCGTCTTCGAGAGCCGTCCGAACACCTCGGCGAACTGCCCGACCGCCCCCGTCGATCCGGCCCGGCCGTCGATCGCCACCACCGACACGCCGACCGCTTCGACGTCGATGAATCCGCCCGTCTTCCTGAGCACCTGCGGCCGCCGCTCCAGCTCCGCGCGTGTCGGCTTCCGGCCATTTGCGGGGGCGGTCGCCTGCCGCGCGACGGCCGCGGCCCTGGCCTCGATGTCCCCGCCGATCCCCGTCTCCGCGTCCGCCGTTCCGGCGAACGCCGCCAGGCAGATCAGCGCGGCCATGACGCCGCCGACTTTCACTCTTCTTCTCATCCTCATTGTCCTTCCTCCTCGCCGCCGTGCGGCTGTTGTTCCCCCCCCCCGGCCCGTCCGCTCCCGCCGAGCGCCTCGGCGATGTGGCCCGGAAGCCTCAGGGGGCGCAGACCCTCCTTCTCCAGCCGCGCGTCCACCGTCCTGCGGTAGAGCGCCGCGTCCTCCGCGCGCCCCTCCTTGAGAAGGGCGACGATGTCCCTCAGGGCGGTTCCCCTGGCCCCGCGCTCCCGCACGGAGAGCTCGCGCAGCTCCATGACGCACTCGTCGAACGTCCCGCCGCCCTTCATGTATTCGAGGATCAGCTCCTTCGTCTCCGCGACGGCCCGCTTCTTCGCCTTCACGTCCTCGGGGTCGTCGTCGTTGACCGTCACCGGCCTGTTCAGCATCCTGAGCACCTCGTCCCGGTCCAGCCCCAGCAGCATCCCCGGCACGAAGCCGCCTCCCTCGACGGACACCCCGATCAGATTCTCCTCGAAGGCGTTGTCGAAGACGGGCTTCGGCGTGACGTCCTCGAAGTTCCCCAGATGGTCGCATTTGTAGGTTCTGCCGTGGGAGTGGACGATCCGGAACTCGCCCTCCCTCGGGACGGGGAACGTCAGGACGCGCCCGTCGGGAAGCCGCAGCTTGCCCGGTGTCGGAACCCACTCCTCGGCCTTCGCCCCATTCTCGGGCCGCGGGGCCGCCTTCGCCGTCTCCGGTCGCCGGACTGTCCGGCTCTCCTCGGATCGGAGCCTCGGCCGGATGGCTCTCCTCGGTTCCGCCCCGCCGCGTTGCGCCGCCGCGCCGTCCGGCTCCCCGGGGCCCGACAGGCGGAGCGCCAGCGTCAGCCCGAGCAGGACGACGACGGCAACTGCAACGCCCGTGGCGGCGAGCCACGCTCGCCCCCATCGACCGCCCCGGCTATCCTGCCCGCCCCGGGCGTTCCGACCACCCCGCGCGGGAGAGGCTTCGCCCCTCCGCCCCATCGACTCGCTCCAGCCCATACGCCGTCCTTTTCCTTTTCCGTTTCGCTCTCCAAAGAAAAACCCGGCCCTTTCGAGCCGGGTTCTCCGTACTGCCGGACTCCCGGCCGTTCACCTCACTTCTGCTTCCGACGGAGCGCGAGCGCCGCGCCGCCGACGAGGAGCAGCAGACCCGAGGTCGGCTCGGGGATGTCGCCGCCCGCGCCGCCGTAGGGCGTCATGTTCGCGGCCAGGTTCGAGGACTGGTTGCCGAACGCAAACGTCTTGCCCGTCGAGTTGTTCGCGAGCGTGGTCGAGCGGATGTCGGTGTAGGAGGCGTTCTCATGTTCCGCATCCCAGATCACGGCGAACGCCTGATAGGTGTTGTCTGCCTCAGAACCACCCTCGATGTAGGTGATCGACATACCAGAGGTCGCCGACGTCTTCGAAGCCAACCCCGTCGAGTTGACCGTTCCAGACGCCCAGGCATAGCCACTGAGGGCTTCGACGCCGTCGCTCTGGAGGAGCGCCGTGATCTGCTCGTAGGAGGTCACGCCGTTCTGCCCAATCACGAACACATTGTAACTCCCATTCGCGAAGGCGCCAGCACCTGCGATTGACCAGCCAACAGCGGCTGCATGTGTAACGGCGGCCAGCAAAAGACACGCCGCAAGTGTCATCATTTTCTTCATTTTCGTTTTCCTTGTTTTTCGGCGCGCCGCACCATACGGCGCGCGGAAATCAGTTGAGCTTACCGCCCGTCACGCGGTGGACAGCAATCGATCACAGTCACTTCTTGGCGTAGGGGCACGCAATCCGAACCGTGAACTCAAGCGCACTTGCGTTGTCAATGGCGAAACCGGCGCCGGAGGCCAGCGTCACATCAACGGCCTTTCCATTCTCATCACCCCAGTAATACGTCGTCGCCTCACCATCCGGATCCGCCGACGGATCCCAGTAGAGATACACCTCAGAAGGGTTTCCGAGCGGGCCAACAATCTGCATCACGTCGCCCCAACCGACATTCCCAGCACCGTTGTCGTCGAGCGAAATGGCGTTGATGTTGATGGAGGTGGGGAAGGGATTACCCAGCCAGTTCAAGTCTGCTGCCGCCGTGAATGCAACATCCGAGGAGGCGACATCGCCGGCGTTGTCGATCGTGAACTCAAGCGCATTTGCATTGTCAATGGCAATACCGTCGCCAGCGTCAAACGACACGGATACGGCCTCGCCATTCTCGTCGCCCCAGTAATACGTCGTCGCCTCGCCATTTGGATCTGCCGACGGATCCCAGTAGAGATACACCTCGGAGGCGTTTCCGAGCGGGCCGACAACCTGCATCACGTCACCCCAGCCGACCTCTCCGGCTCCGTTGTCGTTCAGTCGAATGGCGTTGATGTCAATCGTGTTCGCACCAACCGAGAGGAACTGCGGCGCATACCAGTTAAGGTCCGCACGCGCGGCCTTCTGCGTGTATCCGACGACATTGGCCGATTCGACGTCGGCTTTTGCCCCTACTGCCGCAATGTAAAGCCAAACTATTGGGGATGGGTGATGCCGTGCTCCG